>DATNAT010000300.1:0-2971 GCA_035572355.1 Gemmatimonadaceae bacterium | reverse complement strand
CTCGCAATACAGGAGGGTGGCGTTCGGCGTGCCGAGGTCGTTGCCGCCGATCATGATGCCGTACGGATGCGGGTGGCTGTTCAAGTTCATGTATTTCGGTTCCGTGAACGTCGCCTTCACGGTGTAGTCGCCGCTGGCTTTGTTGGCCGGATTCCAGTAGGTGATCGCCGGGCCGGTCGTGACGTGGAGGACATTGCCTTCCATCGACAGCTTCGCGCCTTCGACCTTCATGCCGCGCCGCACTTCGTTCGGATCGACGGCGCCCATCCAGCCGGGCACGGAGATGCCGCCGCCGGCGATGGTTCGCGTCGTCTCCTCCATTCCGCCCCTGCCCTGCGCGGCTCCCAGACTCGGGAGCAGCACGACGGCTGCAAGAGCGACTGCGGTGTTCGTCAAGCGTTGCATGGGTAGCTCCTCTCGCGGAGTTCGGGGGTTGAGATAACTATACCGCCGGGCGCGAAGGGCGACCATGCCGGAATGGCCGCGGCCGCCATATGGCCAGCCGCGTATCCCCGCCGCATGTTTCAGTGTCTCCCTCACCCCGTTCATGAGTCGCTCATGAAGACGCTCGCCCTCGCATTCATCGGTATCTCCTTCGCGGCCGCAGTCGTCCCGAGCGCGTCCGCGCAACAGCCCTCGAGCGCCGACGTCGCGCGCTGGAAACAGGAAGCGCGCGCCGTGACGATCACGCGCGACGACTGGGGCATCGCGCACGTGCACGGAAAGACCGACGCCGACGCGGTGTTCGGGATGATCTACGCGCAGGCCGAAGACGACTTCAGCCGCGTCGAGAACAACTATCTGGACGCGATCGGCTGGCGCGCCCAGGCCGACGGCGAACAGGCCGTCTACAAAGACCTGCGCGTTCGGCTGTTCGTGAATGCCGACACGATGAAGGCGAAGTACGCGACGAGCCCCGCCTGGCTCAAGACGCTCATGAACGCCTGGGCCGATGGTCTGAACTACTACCTCTACACGCACCCGTCGGTGAAGCCGCTCGTCATCGCCCGCTTCGAACCGTGGATGCCGCTCAGCTTCAGCGACGGCAGCATCGGCCCCGACTTCGAGCGAGTGAATCTGACGCAGCTCGCGGCGTTCTATGGCAAGGACGCGGCGCTCCCCGCGCCGGCGCCCGGTCCTGGACCGGACGACTACACCGAGCCGACCGGCTCGAACGGCATCGCCATCGCCCCGTCGAACACGGTGAACCACCACGCGCTGCTCCTCATCAACCCTCATACCTCGTTCTTCTTCCGCTCCGAGCTTCAGATGGAGAGCGACGCAGGGCTCGACGCGTACGGCGCCGTGACCTGGGGGCAATTCTTCGTCTACCAGGGATTCAACACCCACATCGGCTGGATGCACACGTCGACCGGCGCCGACCAGCTCGACGAATACCTCGAGACAGTGTCGAAGAAGGGCGACCGCTACTTCTACAAGCACGGCGCCGACGAGCTGCCGATGGTCGTCGACACGATCGTCATCGCCTACAAGACGCCGAGCGGCATGGCGAAGAAGAGCTTCACCGTCTACCGCACGATGCACGGGCCGGTGACGCACGCCGCGGGCGACAAGTGGGTGACGTTCGCGATGATGGAGAAGCCCGTCGACGCGCTCGTGCAGTCGTTCACGCGGACCAAGACGCACGACTACAAGACGTTCCGCCAGACGATGGACCTGCACACCAACTCGTCGAACAACACGATCATCGCCGACAAGGACGGCGACATCGCCTACTTCCAGGCGAACTTCATCCCGAAGCGCGATCCCAAGTTCGATTGGACGAAGCCTGTAGACGGCAGCGATCCGGCGACCGACTGGCACGGCGTGCTCTCCGTCGACGAATCGCCGCTCGTGCTCAATCCGGCGAGCGGCTGGATCTACAACAGCAACAACTGGCCCTGGTCGGCGGCCGGCCCGTCGAGCCCGAAGCGCGAGGACTTCCCGCCCTACGTCGAGAACGGGCGCGAGGAATCGCCGCGCGGCTACCACGCGATTCGAGTTCTCTCGAACAAGAAGAACTTCACGCTCAACACGCTGCTCACCCAAGCGGCGTTCGACAGCTACCTGCCGTCGTTCGCGCACATGATCCCGGCGCTGCTCAAAGCGTACGACGCGACGCCGGCCGCCGATCCGCTCAAGGCGAAGCTCTCCGAGCAAGTCGCCCTCCTCCGCCACTGGGATTATCGCTGGGGCTCGGCGTCGGTTCCGACGTCGCTCGCCGTGTTCTGGGGCGAAGACGTCTTGCGCCGCGTCGGCCGCGACGCGCGGCAGGCGGGCAAGCAGCCGGAGGACTACGTGGCCGACGGCGCGCCGGCGGCGGCGCTCGTGCAATCGCTTGCCGCGGCCTCGGACAAGCTGACGGCCGATTTCGGCTCGTGGAAGACGCCGTGGGGCGAGATCAACCGCTTCCAGCGGATCAACGACAACATCGTCGGCACCTTCGATGACGCGGCGCCGAGCATCCCGGTGCCGTTCACGTCGTCGCGGTGGGGATCGCTGGCGTCGTTTGGCGCGCGCGCCTATCCGAACACCAAGAAGTGGTACGGCACGAGCGGCAACAGCTTCGTGGCGGTGATCGAGTTCGGCGACAGCGTGCGGGCGCGCGCCGTGACCGCCGGCGGCGAGAGCGGCGATCCCAAGTCGAAGCACTTCGACGACGAGGCGACGCGCTACGCGAGCGGCAATCTGCGCGAGGTGTACTACTACCCGTCGCAGCTCAAGGGGCACACGGAACGGACATACCACCCGGGCGAGTGAGCCGGCGCCGGCCGCGCTGACGCCATCGCAGCGGCCGGCCGCATGTACTCGCGCTGTCTCTTCTGTCAGACGGAGCTCGGTCGCAACGAGGCGATCGAGCATTTCCTGGTCGGTCGCCGGCTGGCGTTCGACGCCGCCAAGGGCCGGCTGTGGGTCGTCTGCCGGCGGTGCGAGCGATGGAACCTCACGCCACTCGAGGAGCGGTGGGAGG
>DATNAT010000299.1:0-6495 GCA_035572355.1 Gemmatimonadaceae bacterium | reverse complement strand
CGAGCTCGCCTGCGTGCCCGAGATCAGCGCCAACAAGTACGCGCTCAACGTGCGCTTCCTCGCCGTCAACGGCAGCGAGCGCGGCAGCGTCTACGATCGCGACGTCGAGTTCGAGATGATGTTCTGCAACCTCTGACGGCGACAAGGGGCGCCCGATGGACGCCCCTTCAACCCCGCGACGAGGTCAGCGATGCCTGCGACGTACCGCCCAGAACGCGGCGGCCGCCATCAGCAGGATCAGCGCGCCGATCCCATACGTCGACAGCGCCGGCACGTTTTCGACCGTCACCTGCGGCGGTGGACCCGGCGGCGCGATGGGCACCGGCGATCCGACGGCAACCAGCCCGAAGCCTCCGCCGCTGCCCGTGATCGTGAGGCTCAGCACGGTGTACGGAGTGCCGTTGCTCGCACGAACGCCGATCTGTCCGAAGAAGGCGCCCCCGGTGCCCTGCACGGTGTCACCGACGACCGTCGGCGGGCTGCCGGCGCCCTGGCCCGGACAAGGATCCGTGAACTCGTTGGCGAGCACCGTTGGCGGAGCGGTCGTCCCGCTGCCGACCGCGACCACTGCCGAATCGGTACCGTCGAGCCCCCACATGATGAAGCCGACGTCGTTGACGGCCTGCGAAAACGTGACCGTCATGGTGCCGCCGTCCATCCAGTACGTCGGGTCGTACGAGCTACAGCCGAACGACGTCAGGCCGCGATTGGCGCCCACGTGGTTCCAGCTCATCACGATGCCTGACGGCAACGTGCACGATCCGGTCGCGCTGTTCGTGCGAAACGCGTTGTAGGTGGGATGGTTCAGCACGGCCACCTGGGTACAGGCCGCCTGCGCCTGTGCCGCGGTGCCATGCAACGAGAACCACAGCGGTATCAGCCAGGCGAGCCCGGCAACTGCCCTGAGAACGCCGAGGACCCCCATCGGCCGTTTGCCTGCGAAGGGTGCGGGAAAGCGATCCATGGCGCGACCTCCCAGTCGACAGCTTGCTTACCAGCCCCGTACCCCGTCGGAGCCGGACCTGTTTGCGCCGGACTCGCTGCCCGGCCACTGCTTGGCGCGAGGAGCATAGGCGTGCGTTTGCGCTATGTCAAATAAGATGAAATTCCCCGATCGGCACGATGAGTTACCGGGCTACGCGATAACCGGCCTTCGTCAGCAACGACACGAGGTTGTCACTGCCCACCAGGTGACCGGCGCCGACAAGCACGAAGACCGGGGGGCCCGGTTGCTCGAGCTTCGCTTCGAGCGTACTCAGCCATGCATCGTTTCGCTGCGCGACGAGCGCGGCGTACAGGTCCGGATGCTGGTCGAATTGCCGCAACAGGACCTTCGCAAGGACGTCGATGTCGCCGCTACGCCAGGCACGGACGATCCGGGCCCGCTCGGCTTCCCGTTGGCCTCCTGCATCCATCCATCGGCGTGCCGTGACCGTCAGCCATGCGATCTGCAGATCCTCCGGCATTTTCGCGAACAGCCCGAGTTGCGTGTCCGCGGTTTCCAGCGGCGTGATCGGCAGACGGCGCGATCGTGCCAGCGCATAAAAATGGTTGGTCTCCTGTCGCGCAGGAACACACCCGAGCTTTGCATTGGCCGCATTGCTCAGCACCAGCGCCGCCAACCAGGGACGCAGGGGTTCCACCTTTTCCAACGGAACACCGAGTTGCTCCGCAACCTGTTGCACAAGCCGCGCATCGCGCGGGTCGAGGATCCCGGTCAATCGTTCGGACGCCGGCAAGACGCCGGTTTGCCGGATCAGCGCCGACACGTGGGTCGAATCGACGCCGGGATCGCCCTCGAGGACCAGTTCTCCCGAATCGTTGAAGGCCTTCACGACCCTCGCGGGAAGCGGATAGTCACTCGGCAAGAGGACCTGGGTGTCGCCGGTCAGATACAGCGTTCGGCTTTTCGAAGCGACCGTCCAGAGCAGCGTCTGCGCCGGCACCCCCGAAGGAGCCGCCATCGCGGACGCGCTCACGACCAGCAGCGCCATGGCGAAAAGTCTCTTGATCATGTCGAGATCGATCGAGGTCTTGGCGGCGAGTGTCTCATGCGTCGGCGCAGGCGCGGCAGCGTCTGCGACCGGGGTGCCGAGCGCGCGATGATGTCTTGCAACCCGTGACCCGCTAGGCGTCGCGAGATCGTCGTCGCGACCGAAGCGCCGGGAAGCCGATGCTTCGTCCACCGCTCGCGCGCCGTCACGCGGCACGACGGGATCGCTCGCAGGTGGGTCCTGCGCGAACTACAGCACGAAGCCGAGCCGGTAGACGCGGCCCGGCACCGTCGCGATCGCATCCTCGCCGAGCAGCTTGCGCAGCGCGTTGACCTGCACGCGCAAGTTGTTCTCCTCGACGACGAGCCCGCGCCAGACGGTGTCGAGAAGCTCGTTCTTGGTGATCACCTCGTGCGGTCGACCCGCGAGCGCGATCAGGAGGTCGAGCGCTCGTCCGCCGACCACCGCCGGCCGCCCGTCGACGAGCAGCCGCTACTCGGCGGGGCGCAGCTCGAACCGCCCGCCCGGGCCGAAGCGCAGCGGACCGGCATGCCTGTGGCGCGATGCGTCGATCCTCGGCACAGTGCTGCCATTGCCTGTGCCCATGCCGAAGGAATCGCGATGAACGAACCGGAAGTTTCCGTCCCCGCCGTGATGCGCAACTACCACGAGGTGCTGCGCAACGACCTCGCCAAGGTCCTCGCACCGCTCGCCGATGCGGCGGACGTCGAAGGCTTCGCGCGCGCCTGGGACGATGACGTCCGCGCGATCGCCGTGCACGCCGCGATGGAGGACGGTGTCGCGGGCGCGGGCCGCGGAATCACGTCGATGCTGGACCAGTACTTCGATGGCGCCGCCGGTGCGGCCACCTTCCGCGACGAGCACGTGCGCGAGCACGCGATGGAGGCCGCCGTCGCCGCCGCATTGCCGGCGGGCGCGGACGCCATGCGTCACGCCTTCGCCGACTATCGCGCAATGGCCGAGGCGCACTTGAAGCACGAGGAGGACGTGATGATGCCGCTGGTCGCGCGCCTGCCGCAGCCCAAGGCGCCGCTCTTCGCATCGCCACCGTCCGCTCGGTGTTCATCATCGGCCCCGACAAGAAGATCAAGCTGATGCTGACCTACCCGATGAGCACCGGCCGCAACTTCGACGAGATCCTGCGCGTGCTCGACTCGGTCCAGCTCACGGCCAAGCACAAGGTCGCGACGCCGGTGAACTGGAAGAACGGCGACGACGTCATCGTCGCGCCGTCGGTCACGAACGACGAGGCCGCCAAGGCGTTCCCCGGGTTCAAGACGATCAAGCCTTACCTGCGCACGACTCGCCAGCCGGGCTGAGGCCGCGACGGCTTCGTCGCGCGGTCGCGTTCGTCCGATGCGGATCGGGCGAATCCGATCGCGCGCCCTCGCACCCCCTTCGGGGTCGCGCGAAGGCGCGCGCACAGTGGCCCATGGGCCCGTCAGTCGGTGATCTCGACCTTGAGGATCTGCCCCATCGGCGGCCCGAAGCCGACGTTCGAAATGTAGAGCGCACCGTCGGGCCCATAGGTCATCCCGGTGGGAAAGAACAGCGGACCGCCGCTGTCGATCAGGATTTCCTGCTTGCCGTTGGGCAAGATGCGGATGAGGCGGCCGGTGAAGGGCTCGGGGCCGGGGTCGCCTGCCGAGTACGACGTTTCCAGCACGTACATGCGATCACGCCCGTCGAAGGCAATGCCGAGCACCTTGCTCAATCCGGTCGCGACGACCTTGAGCTGGCCGCTCGGCGTGATCTTGAAGACGCTCTGCGTGTTGAGCTGATCGGGATCGAACTCGCCCAGGTTGCTGACGTAGAAGTTGCCGTGGTAGGCGACGACCGTCGGCACGACGTGCCCCTGCCACGCCGAGACATCGACGACACGGCTGACCTTGCCGTCCGGAGTGATCCTGTCCAGCTCGCCATGGTTGGGCTCGACCGCGTACAGCGCGCCACCCACCGCGATCATGCTGTACCAGGTGCCGTCCGGCTCGAAGTCGTCGGCGATCGGATCGGTGGGATTGGCGACCGGGTTCGCCTGCTGGAACGCGCTCAAGTTCGCGATCATCGTGGTGCTGCGGTCGGGGTTGATGCGCAGCACGCCATTGGGGATGCTTGGCACGCCGTGCGAGCAACCGGCGCCGGCCAGGATCGCGTACATCGTGTCGCCGATGAACGCAATGTCCGCAACGCCGCTGGCAAGGCCCCCTGCCACGCTGGATGGAAGGTTGTCGACGACGGTCTCGACGTGGCCCTGGGTGTCCACTTTGAGGATGTGCGAGCCGGTCGGGCTGCCGAAATATTCGCCGGGCCCGCCGGCGCCGGCGGAGCAATCGTCGCCGAGTCCGACCGGTGCAGCCGTCAGCGGCGGCGTCGGAACGCCGCCTTCCGCGACATAGAGATCGCCGTCCGGCCCGAACTTGAGCCCGCGCGGATTGAGCAGCGGGCCCGCGACGAACGTCGACACCATGATCGGCGGAATGGACTGGCCCTTGGCCGCGACGGCCGCCGACGCGAACGGTCCCGCCCCGAGCAACGAGGCCGCCGCGCCCGCGAGCGTTGCAACGGAAACACCGAAACGAAAGCGCCCTCTGTTCGAAGTCATGGCAGATCCTTTCATCGTTGAACGATCAATCAGGCACGCTCGCGAACGCGCCGGCGAGTGGAATCGCGGCGTTCACGCCGAAGTCCTCCGCAGGGTTGCCGGTGTCGCCCGGATGGAATCGGGTGATCCATCTCTCGTTTGAAACCCGTTGCCGACCACTGCATCGCCGGCGGAACGGGCAGCGGACGATCGTAGAATGCGCAGCAATCCTGCCGCAAGCCGCTTCCGCCGAAACCGCCCGGGCACGGCTCGAAACCCGCAAATAAATGGGCGAACCGGGCATCGAATCACGGCTCGCCATCGGCAAGGGTGCTCGCCATGACCTCCGCACGCACCGTCCGCTGTCCGCATTGCGGCAAGACCTTCGAATGGTCGGCGGAATCGCCGTTCCGGCCGTTCTGCTCGCCGCGCTGCAAGGACATCGACTTCGGCGCGTGGGCGTCGGAGCGCTACCGGATTCCCGCCGTCGAGGAAGACGAAGAGGACGGCGCGCCGAAGCCGGAGCGCGGCTGACGGCGCGCGACAGCGATCGGCACCGTCCGGACGCGTGCATCACGCGAGGCTGACTCGACCGGGTGCGTACTGCGCGCAATGCCGGCGCGGCAGTGACGATCAGGGCCGGTCGAGCCGTGCGAACAGCGCCTTCGCATCGAGCGTGAGCCGCGGCGAGGGCTGCGGCAACAACGCGGGACAGGTGACCGCCAGTGGCGCAAGGCCGTCGAGTTGCAGTTCCACGCTCCGCGACCGTGCGCACGCGGCCCGCGCCGCCGCGCTGGCATCGGCGCCCACGCCGCCCAGGGCCACGCCGGCGAACCCCGTGACGCGCAGGCCCGCGTGCAGCGACTTGCAGCTGGCCATCTTCAGGACGTCGATATGCGTCGACGACGTGTTGAACGAATAGCCGCCATTGCAATCCTCGCTCATCAGCGCCTGGAACGTCCGCGCCGCCATGCGCGAACGCGCCGCTTCGCCCGGCGGCGCGTTGTCGACCGCACCGATGGCGAGCCGCTCGACTTCGGCGATCAGCGCCGCGCCGAACGGGGTGTCGCCGTCGAGCAACGCCGGGATCGTGCGCGGCTCGCAGGCGAGGTCGCGGCCGCATTCGAGCCACTGCGCGGGTGACGCCTTCGGGTTGCTGCGCGCGGCACGGTAGAACAGCATCAGCGCCGCTTCGGGCGAGCCGCCGCCCTTGCGCGATGCGAGCGCCAACGCTTGGATCGCGAGGCCGCAGGCGTATGGCGTCCTTCCCTGGTTGCGCCCGGAGATCGCCGTCCAGCGACGCTCGCCCGCGGCCTCGATGCAGGCGTCGAGCGCGTCGGCGAGATCGCCAGCGCTTTCGTCCGCGGTTCTCCAGCCGAGGCGATACAACGTGATCCAGCGCATGAACTCGGCGCCGCCTTCGGCCTCCCATGCGATGTCGTCGGCGCCGAGCGCCGGGTTCTGCAGCACGTGCGCGAACTCGTGCGCGATCAATCCGCGCAGGAAGGCGCGCATGCCCTCGTCGTCGTGGGTACCCGCGAAGTTCTTGAAGCCGATGCGCATCATCCGCTGGTTGGCGACGTCGGCCTTGCTCCGCGGCGCCCCGCCGTCCTCGCGGTCGCTGACGACGACCGCCGGCACGTCGACGTCGATCCCGTCGGCGAGCGCACGGTAGCGCGCGTCGACGGCCTGCGACGCCGACTCCAGCGTGTCGCGCAGCCACGCCGGCACGCCGGGCGCGTACACCGTCACCGGTCCGCTCGTCGCGCGCAGCGGCCGCGCGGACAGGTAGACCGATGCGAACGATGGGCGGCTTTGATCGCCGTCGCGGACGACGACCTGCCGTCCCCTGCGCCGGCCGTCGAACACCACCTCGCCGCGCGGCGCGGCGAAGCGCCA
>DATNAT010000298.1:0-5653 GCA_035572355.1 Gemmatimonadaceae bacterium | reverse complement strand
TCGGGTTTCTGCTGATGGGCGCGCTGGTCGCGTCGTACAACTACGTCACCTACCATCTGCTCGACGCGCCGTATGCATTGAGTCAATCCGGCGCCGGCTCAATCTTCGTGGTCTACCTCAGCGGCATCTTCGCCTCGGCGTGGATCGGTTCGATGGCCGACCGGCGCGGGCGCGGGCGGATGCTCGTGCTGATGTCGTCGCTCGTCTTCGTCGGGATCGTGCTGTCGCTCGCTCGATCGCTCGTCTTCGTCGTCGCCGGCATCGTGGCCGTTACGTTCGGATTCTTCGGCGGACACTCGGTGGCGAGCAGTTGGGTGGGACTCCGCGCCAAGCATGCCAAGGCTCAGGCCTCGGCGCTGTACTTGTTCTTCTATTATATCGGTGCGAGCGTGGCGGGAACGGTCGGCGGTGTCGTCTGGGACGCGGCGCACTGGAGCGGCGTAGTGCTGCTGGTCGGCGCGATGGCGCTCGCCGCGGTCGGCATCGCGTTGTTCAACACTCGATGGGCGTAGCGACGCATGGACACCTTGTACGCGCTGCTCGACGAGCTTGACATAGCGTACGACCGGTACGAGCACGCACCGGTGTTCACCTGCGAGGAGGCGGAGCGGGCGATTCCGCGCAGCGACGCGGTACAGACCAAGAACCTGTTCCTGCGCGACAAGCGCGGGCGCCGCCATCTGCTCGTCGTGACGAGCTGCGAGAAATCGGTCGACGTGAAACGATTTGCCGACGTTGCCGGGGCGGATCATCTGAGCTTCGCGTCGGCCGAGCGATTGCAGACTTATCTCGGCGTCTCGCCCGGATCGGTGACGGTATTCGGGTTGATGCACGACCCGGCGCACGCCGTCGAGCTGTTCGTCGATGCCGACATCTGGAAGATGGAACGATGGCGCTGCCACCCGCTCGTCAACAGCGCGACCCTCGTGCTGGCGCGGAGCGACGTCGAGAAATTCCTGGCGCGTACCGGGCACGTGCCGCGTGTCGTGACCCTCGCCGCGCGGCACGCCGAGTAGCAAGGCGCACGACGCGCGGCGAGGGCCGAACAGGCACGCTCCTTACTGCTTGTGCTGCATCGTCGTCGTCGCGGCCGACGTCCCCTTGGTGCCGTACCTGTCGAACCAGCTGCGCAGGTAGAGCTGCGTCCGCAGGAAGTTCGACGGCGTGCTCGACGTGCCGTGGTACTCGTTGTTCATGCGGATCATCACCGTCGGCGTGCCGTGCATCTTGAGCGCGCGGTAGAACTCCTCGATCTGCGGGATCGGCGTGCGGAGATCGAGCACGCCGGTCATCAGCATCGTCGGCGTCTTGACGTTGCCGACGTACATGATCGGCGAGCGCTTCAGATACTCGCTCGGATCCTCCCAGAACGGCTTCTCGAAGTTCTCGTACCAGCCGGCGCCGTCGGTCTCGCCGACGAAGCTGATCCAGTCGATCACCGGGCAGAGCGCCGCCGCGGCGGCGAACCGGTTGGTGTGTCCGACCGTCCACGCCGTGAGCACGCCGCCGCCCGAGCAGCCGTACACGAACATGTTCTTCGTGTCGATGTACCCGCGGCCGACCACGGTGTCGACGCCCGCCATCAAGTCGTCGAAATCCTTGCCCGGGTAGGCGTTCTTGATCTCGTTCGTGAACTTCTCGCCGTAGCCGGTCGAGCCGCGCGGATTGGTATAAAGGATGACGTATCCGTTCGCCGCGTGATCCTGACGTGAGAAGTTGAATGCGACGTTGTACATCGACTGCGGTCCGCCGTGGATCTCGAGGATCAGCGGATACTTCTTCGACGGATCGAAGTCCGGCGGCTTCACGATCCACCCCTGGATCTTGAGCCCGTCCTTCGACGTGTACCAGATCTCCTGCGTCTGCGCGAGCTCCTTGCCCTGGAGCACGTCGGCGTTCACGTCGGTGAGCTGCGTGAACGTCGAGGTCGGCGCCGCCTGATTGGCGTGGAAGACGACGATGTCGTTCGGCTTGGTCGGCGTCGAGCGAATCCCCACGGCGAGCCCGTTGCGCGCGACGTCGCTCACCGTGAGCACCTGCGCCCCGGTCGTCGTCGGGTGGTACTGGCCGGCCGGCGTCGCGAAATACAGGTTCTTTGAACCGGAGCTCTCGACGTTGAAGTAGACGCCGGCGTTGTCGGGGGCCCAGAACGCACCGGAGATCGGACGGTCGAGCGTGCCCGAGACGAGATGCGGGTTCGACCCGTCGGCGTTCATGATCCACAGCTTACTCTCCGCCCAGGCCGAGTGGTCGACCGAATCGGCGGACATGAACGCGATCAGCTTGCCGTCGGGCGAATAGGTCGGCTGCCCGTTGCTGCCGCTTCGATGGGTGAGCTGCTTGATCTCGCCCGTCTCGACGTTGGCGGCATAGATCTCCGACTTGCGGAACTCCTGCTCGGCGTTCGGCTCGCGCAGCCCCGAGAAGGCGATCCACTTGCCGTCGGCCGAGTAGGCGGGGGCCGAGGCGTTCCAATCGCCGCCCGTCACCTGCCGAGCCGTGCCGCCTTCGGCGGGGATCACGAAGATCTGTCGGTAGGCGTCGTCGGTGAAGCCGATGCGGTCGGAGCGGTAGTTGAGCCGCGTCACGACTTTCGGCGGCTCGATCCACTTCGCGCCCTTCGGCGCGGCAGGCATGGCGATGTGCATGCTGTCCTTCACCGGCACGTTCTGATTGAACGCGAGCGATTTACCATCGGGCGACCACTCAAGCCCCGACGGCGTCTCGGTGAGGTGCGAGATCTGAGTCGTCGCGCCCTCGGCATCCATCCACCGAACGAAGATCTGCTGTCCGGTCGGCTCGCCTTTGGCGACGTAGGCGATGCGCGTGCCGTCGGGCGACCACTGGGCGCCGGAGCCCTGCACGAGCGAGCGCTGGTGGGTGCCGTCGGCGTTCATGATCCAGACGGACGACTCCCACTTGTCGTTCATCTTGTCGACCCAGCGGCGCGTGTAGAGCACCTGCGCGCCGTCGGGCGACAGTTGCGGGGCTTGGACGTCCTCCCAGTCGAGATACTGCGCGAGCGCAATGCGGTTGGAGGGACGCTGGACGGCTTGCTGCGCGACCTGTTGCGCGGCGAGCGGAGCGGCGGAGAGCAATGTGAGCGGGACCGCGGTCACCGCTGTGAACGACATTGCGGCGCGGGTGAGCCGCGGCGAGCGAAGCGAGCGCATTCAACCTCCGGGTGCGAGTGCGCGACGATGGCTGTATTCTGCCGCCGCGCCCCGCGCCCCGGAAGGGTGGTCTCGCTCAGCGCGGCCGCAGGGCCTGCACCGGCTCGACCTGCAACGCGCGCCTCGCGGGCATCCAGCATGCCGCGGCCGCGATCAGGAGAAGCAGCGTGCCGACGAGCGCGAAGGTCGGCACGTCCGTCGTTGCGGTGTCGAACAGCAGCTTCTGCATCAGTCGCGTTGCCCAGATCGACATCACCGCGCCAACGACGAGGCCGGCCGCGGCCAGAGCGAGCCCCTGTCGCATGACGAGCCATACCACCGATGGCGCCTCGGCGCCGAGTGCCATGCGAATGCCGATCTCATTGAGTCGCTGACTCACGCCGTAGGCGATGACGCCGGCCAGACCCGCCGCCGTGATCACTAACGCGAGCACGGCGAACGACCCGAGGAGCGCCGTCGTGACGCGCGGCTCGGAGAGACTTTCGCCGCGCACCTGCGCCATCGTTTCGATCGACACGACCGGCTGCTTGGCGTCGATCTCGCGGACGGCATCGCGAATCGCTCGGCCCATCGGTGCCGGGTCGCCAATCGTCCGCACGAGGACGCGCATGTCCGTGGTGAGGTTGGTCTCGAACGGCACATAGATGGCGTCGGAGATTTCCTTCGACAGTCCGTTGGCGTGCACGTCGCCGACGATGCCGGCGATCGGGATCCAGTGCGTGCCGCCGTCAAGCGAGATCTCCTGGCCGATCGGGCTCTTGCCCGGCCAGTTTGCCGCGGCGAGGCGCTGGCTGATCATGACCGAGTTCTGGGTCGAATCGCGCGCTGCGTCGGAGAAGGTCTGCCCGCGGAGCACCGGGATGCCCATCGTCTTGAAGTAGCCGGCGCTCACGATCGTGATGTCGGCCTTGGGCAGCCGGTCGGGCGCGACATCCTGCCCGCGAATCTGGAACGCGACGTTGATCGGCCGCCCGACATTCAGCGGAACGGCGCTCGCGATGCCCACAGCCTGCACGCCCGGCTGCGCGCCGAGGCGTTGCATCAACTGGTCGACGAAAGCGCGGATCAACGGCGCCTGATCGGCGGTCACCGACGGGTTGTTGTAGCGCGTCCAATCGAGATCGACGCGCGCCGACATGACGTTGGTCGTGACGACGCCGGCATCGACGCGCTCGAGCTTGACGAGGCTCGACACCATGAGTCCCGCACCGACGAGCAGCACGAAGGCGATCGCCACCTGCGCACCGACGAGCAGCCCGCGCGTGCGTCCGTCCTGTCGCGTGCCGCTCGACGTCGCGCTTCCGGCACGCAGCGCGTCGGACAGCGATGCGCCGCGCCGCATGAGCGGTGCGAAGGCCGCGATCAACCCCACGACCACGCTCACGGCGAGCGCGAAGGCGAGCACACTGCGATCGATCGCGATCTCGTTGGCCCGCGGCGTGACGCGCGTGGCCAACGATCGGAGAAGACCCATGCCGCTGTACGCGATGCCGACGCCGAGCAGGCCGCCGGTCAGGCTGACGCACAGGCTTTCCGTCGCGAGCTGGCGGAAGAGGCGCGCGCGGCCGGCGCCCAGCGCGGCGCGGAGAGCGATCTCGCGCTGACGGCGAAGCTGACGCGCGAGCATGATGTTCGCGAAGTTCGCCATCGCGATCAGGAGCACGAACGCCGCGGCGGCGAGAAGCGTGAAGAAGAGCGGCCGCGACTGGGCGGTCAGCTCGTCGGTGAGCGGAACGACGGCGACCGACAGCTTCCGCGCCGCCGGATAATCGGCGGCGTACTCCGCGTGCAGTCGTCCCGACACGGTCGCAAGCTCGGCGCGCACCTGCTCGATCGTCGCGCCCGGCTTCATCACCGCGAACTGCTGCAGCATCCGCCCCCGGCGCTGGTTCATGATGGCGTCACGGAAGGGACAGGCGCCCGCCGGCATCCAGATGTCGTTGTCGTTCGGGTACGCGGGGAGAGGAGGAAGCACGCCGACCACCCGGTGGATCTTGTCGTTCATCGTGAACGTCGTGCCGACGACTTTCGGGTCGCCGTTCATCTTGTTCATCCAGTAGCGATAGCTGAGCAGCACGACCGGCGGCGCGCCGACCGCCTCCTCGCCCGGGAGAAACGAGCGGCCAAGAATCGGCTGGACGCCGAGGAGGTTGAAGAAGTCGTCCGAGACGACGCCGGTCTGCACCCGCTGCGGCTCGCCGCTGCCGTACAGCTGGAACGGCATCGAGTGATACTCGGCGATGCCGGCCAGACTTTTCATCTGCGCGCGGTAGTCGGCGATCTCGAGGACGGAGAAGCGCGCATCGGGATTGGTCGCCGACGGCTGCTCGATGCGAACGAGGCGGTCGTTCGCCGCGTACGGCAGGCGGCGGAGCAACACGCCATGCACCATGCTGAAGGCCGCGGTGTTGGCGCCGACACCGAGCGCGATCGTGATGATCGCCAGAATGGTGAATGTCGGCGTTTTGGCCAGCGTCCGC
>DATNAT010000297.1:0-7427 GCA_035572355.1 Gemmatimonadaceae bacterium | reverse complement strand
GGCAGCACGTCCTTCGCGTAGAGAATGCCCACGACTTCGTCCAGCGTCTCGCGGAATACCGGCAGACGGGCGTGCTCGGAGCTGCGGATGCGGTCCAGCACCTCCGACCACGACGTCGCGACCTCGATCCCGACGATGTCGACGCGCGGAACCATTATCTCCTGCACTTCCGTCTCGCCGAGCGAGAAGACGCCGTGGATCAGCGCCTCTTCGGCCGATGACACGTCGGCTTCCGCCGTGACCACTTCGCGGAACTGTTCGGCCGATGCCTCGCGTTCCTCGAGGTCACGCACCGCCGGCGGAATGATCTTGTGAAGCGTGCGGTCGATCGCGCCCCCCAGCGCCACCGCCGGGCGGAGCAGCACGGCAACGACCCGCGCGAACGTTGCGAGGCCGGCGTGGACCGCGGGCGGATTGGCATACCCGATCGACCGTCCAAATCCCTCGGCGATCGTGCAGGCGACGATGGCCGCGAGCGCCGTGGCGAGCGCGCGCGGCACGACCTCGATCCTGTCGAACGACAGCGCCTGCGCGATCGAAGCGCCGGCGGCAATGTACGACAGCACTCGCCCCATCGAGAGTGCGCGGTGCGTACGCTCGCGGTCAGCCAGCCCGGCGTCCGAGACCGCGGCCGCGCCGGATGCGTGCAGCGCGAGCAGCGCGCTGTCGGCCATGGCGCAGACCGTCGCTCCGAGCAACGCGAGCCCCGCGACGATCCAGATCCAGAGGACGATCATCGGCCGCTCGTCCGGTGCTCGGCCGCGTGAAGCAAGCGCTCCTGGCGCCGCCACATCGGCGACCGTTCGCGGCGTTCGCCCTCCGGATGATCGTAGCCGAGCACGTGCAGCACGCCATGCACGACGAGCCGTGCCAGCTCGTTCCGTACGCCCACGCCGCGGCTGCGCGCGTTCGCCCGCGCCACATCGGGCGCGATGTAGATGTCTCCGATCACGGGATCACGGCGAGTCGCTCGCTCGAACGCGAACGAGATCACGTCGGTCGCTCCGGCGTGGCCCAGGTGCCGCCGATTGAGGCGCGCGATCGTGCGACGGTCGACGAGGGTGATCGAAAGGAGCGCGCTCCGCACTCCTTCGCGGCGCAGCGTCTCCCGTGCGATGTCGGCGATCGCCGAGCGCGAGAGCGGCGTGCGCGTGCCCGTGAGCGAAACATCGACGCTCAAGGTGCCTTTCACGCCGAGGCGAAGCGCGAGGTCACCCCGCCGGCCGTCGCGGGGTAGTCGATCCGATTGTGGTACATGCCGACGAGCACGCGCGTGAACTCCTCCTTCACGATCTCGATCTGTTCCAGCGTGAGCGGCGTCCCGGCGAGCTGTCCCTGCTCCATTCGTTGGCGCACGATATGGTCGACGACGTCCCGAATTTTCTCGCGCGTCGGGTCGTGCAGCACGCGCGTCGCCGCCTCGATGCCGTCGGCGAGCATGACGACCGCCGTTTCCGCGCTCTGTGGGATTGGACCGGGGTAGGCGAATGCGGCGGCGTCCGGAGCTGGCGCGTCTTCCTGGCGCGCCTTGTCGAGGAAGTAGCTGATCGTGCCGGTGCCGTGATGCTCAGTGATGAACGCGCGGAGCGCGCGCGGCAGCTTGTACGCCTCGGCGAGCGCCAGACCGTCGCGCACGTGGTCGCGAATGATCTGCGCGCTCGCTCCCGCGCCGAGCGCGTCGTGCGGATTGCGCCCTTTCGCCTGGTTCTCGACGAAATACTGCGGTTTGCCGAGCTTGCCGATGTCGTGGTAGTAGGCACCGACACGGGCCAGCAGCGGATTGGCGCCGATCGCGCGGGCCGCAGCGTCGGCGAGATTGGCGATCGCAATCGTGTGCGCATAGGTGCCCGGCGCCTCGAGGCTCAGGCGCTGCATGAGCGGACGGTTGAGATCCGACCATTCGAGCAGCGTGAGATCGGTCTCGATGCCCGTGAACGCCTCCGCCATGGGCAACAGAAGCACGCCGAGCAGCACGCTGCCCAGCGCGTTGAGCACGCCGAGGCCTCCCGACACGAGGATGTCTCGCGACGGAAGATCGAGCGTCAACCCGATCGCCGCCGCCGTGGCGAGATATGCGCCGCCGATGGCGACGATCCAGCGATAGCTCTGATTGCGGCGACGGATCTCGCCGACCGAGAGCGCGGCGACGGCTGCGCCGACGAGATTGATGAAGAGCGCGTTCGTCCCGCGGAACACGCTCTGGCCGGCGACGAGCGTCGTCAGCACCATCACGCCGATGAGACTGATCCGTTGATCGAACAGCGCGCTCATGAGCACCGCCGCCAACGCGACGGGGATGAGCTCGGGGAGCACGGGCCGCGGCAGCGCGACGACCGCCGCACCGATCAGCACGAGCGCCACGATCGCACCGACCGTCAGCAGCCAGCGGAAGGAGCGGTAGACGTCCGGCCGAAACACGATGAGCGTGATGCCGAGCAGCGCGATGAGGAGAAAGTCGAACAGGATGGCGCCGACGACGCGGCGCGAGCCCTTCCCTGTGCCGCGGAACCGGTCGGTCGCGTCGCGCAGCGCACGCAGCTTGTCGTACTGTTCACGCCCGACGACCTCGTTGGCACCGATGATCTTTTCGCCGGCCAGCACGTCGTACTTGGCCGTCGGCACGGCGCGGCGCGCGTCGTCCTGCCGGAGCTGCGTCGCGGCGCGGTCGGGGACGATGGTCGGATGGAAAAACGTGGCGAGCAGGCGCATGTAGAGCGAATCGCCGACCGCCGAGCTCGGATCGGGATGGATCATGCGCGCGCGGGAGACGAGCATGCTGAACGTCGCGACGCTGTCCGACGAGATTCGCCTGTCCTGCGTCCCCGATCGAATGACGATGTCGCCGTGCACCGAATCGAGCGCGCCGGCCGTGGCGACACCGGCGCTGAGCCAGCGATCGAACACGCGCTCGAGCGACTGGAACATGGCCGCGCGGCGCGGCGTGCTGGCGAGATAGATCGCCTGTCCAACACTGAGGCTGACTCCCCAGCTCGACGACGCGCGCTGAATCGCCGGCACCGCCAGCTGCGGAATACCGCCGCCCGTCGCGGCAGCTTGTGTGATCGCTCCGTCGTAACCCGTCACGGCGCGACGCGCGGTGTCGAGCGCCGCCGGCGCAAAGTCGAACACCGGTTCGACGCCGCGCACGGCCAGGTCGCGCTCGTTCGCCAGCTCGGCGGGAGTCTTGAGGACGTGGAACGCGAAGGGCGCGATGACGTTGTCGCTCGCAACGGACCCGACCTCGTACACGGGAAAGTCGACGGCGGGCGACGCGGGAAAGAGGAGGTAGGTGAGGACGGCGAGTGCGGCGGCGACGCCGATGCGCGCGGCGTGAAACGCGATCGTCTCGCGTGTCGGCGGCCAGCTACGTCGGTCCGCCCGCTGTGGAGGGTCGCCGCCTGGAGTCACGGCCAGTCACTCGCCCGAATCGGCGGCGTAGGCGCGCACGATGTCGCGCACCAGCCGGTGGCGCACCACGTCGGTCTCGTTGAAGTAGTGAAAGGCGATGCCGTCGATGCCGGGCAAAATCCGCTCGACCTGCATCAGGCCGGAGTCTTCGCGCTTCGGAAGATCAACCTGCGTCTTGTCGCCGGTGATGACCATCCGCGAGTTCACCCCGAGGCGTGTGAGCAGCATCTTCATCTGCATCGTCGTCGCGTTCTGCGCCTCGTCGACGATCACGAACGCGTCGCCGAGCGTGCGACCACGCATGAAGGCGAGCGGCGCCACCTCGATCACGCGCTGCTCGAGGGCGCGCTGGATGCGTTCGAACGGCATCATGTCGTCGAGCGCGTCGTAGAGCGGGCGCAAGTACGGGTCGATCTTCGCCTGCATGTCGCCCGGCAGAAAGCCGAGATTCTCACCCGCCTCCACCGCCGGCCGCGCCAGCACGATCCGGCGCACGCGCTTGCGCGCCAGGGCGTCGACCGCCGCCGCCACGGCGAGATAGGTCTTGCCCGTGCCGGCCGGACCGATGCCGACGACGATGTCGGCCTCGCCGATCTTTTTCAAATACTCCGCCTGCCCCGGCGTCTTCGGCTGTATGACTTTTCGAATCCCCGGCAGCGCGATGCGCGGGCCGCCGACGCCGTTGCCGCCGGCAGCGTCGTCATCTTCTGCCCAGTCGCCCCGGTCGACGACGTCGCCAAGCCGCAGCACGTCGTCGGGCGTCAGGTCGCGCCGCTGACGCGCTGTCTCGATCATGCGCATGGCGATTCCCGACGAACGCTCGATGGCGTCGGGCGGCCCGGACAATGTGAGCGTGTCGCCACGCAGCGTCACCTTGACGCTTCCCACGCGCGACAGCTCCACGAGATTGGCGTCGTTCACGCCGGCGAGCGTAAGCGGATCGGCGCCCTCGGTCGACAGGCGCTGCGTGACGAGCTCCTCACTCACCTTTGGCATCCTGTACGCTGATGTGCAAGTCGTCGAGATCCTGCGCGGGGACGATCGAGGGCGCGCCCTCGAACAGCGCGCGCGCCGCGGTCGTCTTTGGAAACGCGATCACGTCGCGAAGCGAGCCGGCTCCGGCGAGCTGCATCGCGATGCGGTCGAGGCCGAACGCGATGCCGCCATGCGGCGGTGCGCCGGCTCGCAGCCCTTCGAGGAGAAAACCGAATCGGGCCTGCGCCGTCGCCTCGTCGATGCCGAGCAACCCGAAGACGCGGCGCTGGAGCGACGGATCGCTGATGCGGATGCTTCCGCCGCCCAATTCGTTGCCGTTGAACACACAGTCGTAGGCGAGCGCGCGCACTCGCTCCGGCGCGCTGTCCAGCAGCGGCAGGTCAGCGGGATGCGGCGCGGTGAACGGGTGGTGGACCGCCCCGAGCGCCCCCGTCTGCGGATCCTTCTCGAACATCGGAAAGTCGGTCACCCAGAGGAACCGCGATTCGGCGTCGGACGCCAGCTTCAATCGCCGCGCCACGTCCTGCCGCACGCGATCCAGCGCCGGGCTCGAGATCCGATCCGGGCCGGCGACATACAGACCGAGCTCCCCGTCCTGGAGTCCGAGACGTGCCGCCGAGCCTTCGGGAAGAAACTTGGCAGCGGGACCCTCGAGCGCTCCGTTCACCATCTTGAGTCGCAGCAGGCCGAGCGCCCCGCCCTTCTTGGCTTCGGCCTCGATCTCATCGACCTGCTTGCGCGACAGCGCGGCGCCGCCCGGAACTCGAATGCCCCGCACACGACCGCCCTGCTCGAGCGCGGCGCGAGTGATGCCGAAGTCGGCGCCGCGAAACGCGTCGCTAACGTCGCCGATCTCGAGGGCGTAGCGCGTGTCCGGCCGGTCGGAGCCGAACCGCTCCATCGCCTGGGCGTACGTCAGCCGCGGGTAGGTCGCCGGTGCTTCGAGACCCGCCTCGCGCCAGAGCGCCGCGACGAGCCCTTCGGTAAAGGCCATCACGTCGTTCGCCGTGACGAACGACGCCTCGATGTCGATCTGGGTGAACTCCGGCTGCCGGTCCTGGCGCAGGTCCTCGTCGCGAAAGCAGCGCGCGATCTGAAAGTAGCGGTCGAAACCGGAGACCATGAGCAACTGCTTATATAACTGTGGTGATTGCGGCAGCGCGTAGAACTCCCCCGGATGCACGCGGCTCGGCACCAGGTAGTCGCGGGCTCCTTCCGGCGTCGGCTTGGTGAGGATCGGCGTCTCGATCTCGAAGAAGCCACAGTCGCTGAGGTAGCGCCGCGTCGTCTGCATCAGCCGATGGCGCATGAGAATGTTCTGCTGAAGCTCCGGCCGACGCAGATCGAGGAACCGATGGCGCAGCCGGAGCTCCTCGGCGGCGAGATTCTCGTTGCGCGCACGCGCCACCGGAATGGCGGGCGGCACCGCCGGCCCGACGACGCGCAGCGCCGTGGCGCGGACTTCGATGTCGCCCGTCGTCAGCTCGGCGTTTCGCATCGCGTCCGGACGAGCCGCGACCTCGCCTTCGACCAAGACGACCGTCTCCGGGCCGAGGGCTGCCGCCGCGGCACACACGTCCGCCGGGCAGCGCCCCGGGTCGAACGACACCTGGACGATGCCGGCGCGGTCGCGCACGTCGACGAACGTGAGCCCCCCGAGATCGCGATTGCGATGCACCCACCCGCCGAGCCGCACCGCGCGGCCGGCGTCAGCGAGACGAAGCGATCCGCACAGATCGGTGCGTAAACTCGTGGCGAGATGGTCGGATGACATCAAGGCGTGGGCGGCGTGGGCGGCGTGTGGGGCGATCGATCCGCGCACTTCGGAGCGCGAAACGGACCAGTTCGCGCGAGGCGTCGGTTCGGCAGTAGCAATAGGCCGTCAGCGCGTCGCGTCGACGAGACGGACGGCGGGCCGAATGTCCGGCCGGGGCCGGATCGGAAGCATGCTCTGCTTCGTCGGATAGGGCATTCCAGGATTTGAATTTACCTGTAGCCATGGTCTGGCGGAAGGCGTTCGCTTGACCCCGCCGCGTGCGTCATCTAAGCTCAACTATATGCCCCGCTTTATCTTCGCCGCGGTCATCCCGCTCGTCGTGGGACAGGCAGCCGCGGCCCAACTCTCGGGGCGCGATCTGCTCGAGTTTCCGCTCGGCCTCGTGGCCGAAGCGCCGCCGTTGAGCACCCGAATGACGGCCAGTCTGTGGAACCCGGCGGCCTCTGCTCTTTCCGCCCCGGACCGCGGCGCATTCGGCCTTGCCGGACTCACGACGCCCAAGGAACAGGGCGTCGGGCTGCAGATGATCGCTGGCGAATACCGGGTTCGTCCCTCGCTCACCGCGAGCCTGTCCTTTGCCGAGGCGTCGGTCAGCGATCTGATTCGCACGATCAGCGACCCGCAGTCCGAGGACGGCGAGATTCCCTACAGCACGATGCTCGCGTCGGCCGGAGTGGCGGAGGAGCGCGGCTCGCTTCGCGTCGGCGCGGCGGCGCGTTATCGCTGGACCGAGCTCGACACCGACCACTCCGGAGCCGTGTCGCTCGACGTGGGCGGCATACTCGATCGTGTCGCCGGCACCCCGATTCGCATCGCCGCGTCTACCTTTCTGCTCAGCCCAACGAATGAAGCGACGAGTTACCTCGCCGCCGCCGATCTGCCCGTGTACGGCCGGGACTCGACACTCGCCGTACGCGCCGGCTACGCGGTGAACTTCACCGACGGCCGCGGCAACGATCAGTACGCCTTTTCCACGGCGAGCTATCGACAGCTCGACGGCAGCCTGGGGATCGATCGCTCGGGCGCCTTTGGCAACGTGACGACGCGACTCCGTCTTGGGGTTGGTCTGCGCTATGCCGGCTACACGATCGCCGTCGGTCGCGAGGACGGCGGCGCCGGCGTCGGCGCGAGCTATCAGTTTCTCTTCACCCGGAACATTCGATGACCGCCGCGCCGCAGCCGATCAATCTGCTCGATCTCGCGCCGTCGGCGGCGCTCGACGCGCTCGGCGCTTTCTTCGAAGCGC
>DATNAT010000296.1:0-5229 GCA_035572355.1 Gemmatimonadaceae bacterium | reverse complement strand
TTCGAAATCTTGCGGACGGTGAAGGTCTCGCTCACCCCGGCGCCGCGACGGGCGATGCAGACGCCCTCGAAGGCCTGGATGCGCTCCTTCTCACCTTCACGGACGCGGACGTTCACCCGCAGGGTGTCGCCGGAGCGGAAGCCGGGGACGTTCCGCAGCCACTCTTTTTGGGTTTCGATGAAGGCATGCATATGACGCTCGTGGCCAGAGAAAGGCCGGGTAGGGACGAGTTCGGAGGTAGACTGGGCAAATTAAGGCCGGATCGGGTGGAAGTCTAGTGACGGACTGGGCTTACGGGATCGGATCGGGCTCGAGGGAACCGCTGGGGGAAACGGCGCGCGAGCCGAACGGGGCGCGAGCCGAACGGCGCCCGATGGCAGTCTTGGAGTTGGCCGTTAGCCGTTTTGCGTGACTGATGGACCGCGACTGGTCAGGCGCGGCTCGAGCGGCGCACACGCGTCGATGCCATCGACCCGTCGAGGTCCATCAGTCACTCTGCACGGCCAACGGCAAACGCCGGACTGCAATCGCGCGCCGTTCCATCGACATCAGCCCCCCCAATTACACCCGCTACTTAGTCCAGATCAGCGTCACACAGGTAGACGGCGACGACGATGTCCCGCCGTATTCCGCCGGCACCTCGCTGCCCCGGTACATCTCGATCGCCTGCACGTCGGAGGGCGTGAACAGCTGATCGATTGGATTTCTCGTCATCGTATTCAGCGCGCGGCCCCGACCAAGCGACGGGTTCGTGAGCGGTGCGAGCCGAACGCCGTTCACATAGAGATTACCGATGCAAACCGGACGTCCGGTGAGCGAGTACACGTCGCTCAGCACCGTGAGCTTCTCGATCTTCTCAGCGGTCACGAACGCCGACGACGGCGCGCCGCTCGTCAGCCTGCGCTCGTAGAAGCCGTGGTCCTCGAGCGAGCGCACCGTGTCGGCGGGTCCGCGGTTGCCGCGCGCCCGCGTCACGACGGGAGCCAGTTGATGTGCCGCCGGCGAGAAGAGCACCGTGAGCGGTATGGTGTCGCGGTCAGAGTTGGCGACGACCATCGTCACCGGACTATATCCGACCTTCTGGATGCGCAGCATTCCCCCGCTCGTGTCGACGAAGAAGAGCGAGAGCGTGCCGGTGGGCGTCGTACGGGCCGACAGTCCGTTGAGAACGTTGGTGACGACGACGTCGGCGACGGGATCGCCGCTCACGGCGTCGTACACGCCGAGCAGCCGCCCGGGACGCACGTGCACGCTGTCGCCGTGCGCCGGAGCGCGCGGCTCCTGAGCGCCGCCGCGAGCCGGTATCGCGGCGCCGATGGCGAGCAAGAAGGCCGTCAGCGTCGCGGCGACCGACGCACTGGAGGGACCGATCGACGGCTCAGCGCTTGACAAGCGACTACGCATGACCGAATCCTCAAGGGGCAAGGCGGTATACAATTGGCCGATCGGCGCGCGTTGGCAAGTCGCGGCTGTGATTCGGAGAGGACCATGCAGAGTCGACCTGAACGGACTCACCCGCTGTACGGTTGGCGGGCGGGTTCCCTGCTCCTCGCAGCGCTCGCGGGGGTCGCGCTCGCGGCGTGCGCCCGTGCCGCCAGAGCGCAGGCGCCAAGCCCGCCAGTCCGCCCGGACTCCGGCGCCGTGCTGCGCGGACGCGTAATTCGCCAGTCGGACGGCTCGCCGGTCGCGGGCGCCGACATCATTCTCGTTCCATCGGATCGCCACGCGGTGACCGACAGCTCAGGAGCCTACCGGCTCGACGGAGTGCGTGCGGGCATAGCGCTCATTCAGGCGCGCCACGTGGGCTTCGACGTCGCACGCGACACGGTGAATCTGTCGGCCGATCACGAGAACGTCCGCACCTACGCGCTCGCGCCGCAGTCCGCGTCCCTCGATACGGTGCGTGCCGTCGCCGCCGGCCAGCAGTACCTGTCCCAGCGGCTGCGCGCGTTCGAGGAGCGTCGCGCGTCGGGCCAGGGAGGCTACTTCCTTTCCGACAGCATCATGCGCCGCAACGAGGGCACGACGCTGGTGAATCTGGTGGCGGGGCGAGTGCCCGGCCTGATGGCCCTCACTGGGAAGTCGCTCGTGTCGAGCCGCAAGAAGTGTCAGGGTTTCACCTTTCTCCACAGCGACACCTGCTCGAAGGGCGCGCCTGATTGCTTCGTGACGATCTATCTCGATGGATCGCTCTACTACACTCCGCCCGCCGCGGAGCCGGGAGGCTCGACGCAGCTCGTGCCTCCGCCCGATCTCACGAAAGCGCTCAGCATCAACACGCTCGCCGGCGCCGAGTTCTACGCCGACGGGGCGAGCGCGCCGGCGGGGATGCACTCGAACGATCAGGGTTGCGGCACGCTTTGGCTGTGGACCCGGGAGCGCTAGCCCGGGCGCCGGGGCACGCGCGGCCGGCCGGCCGACAGCTCGGCCGCTCGCGCCGCCCGCCACTCGGCGATCTTCTTATGATCACCGGATAATAGTACTTCAGGCACAGGGTGCCCGCGGAACTCGGGCGGCCGCGTGTAGCTCGGCGCACTCAACTCGCGGTCGAAGAACGAATCGCCGCGCGCGCTGTCGAGGTCGGACATGCCGCCGGGGAGCAGCCGGACGGTGGCGTCGATGATCGCCAGCGCTGCCGGCTCGCCACCGCTCAATACGAAGTCGCCGAGCGAGATCTCTTCGGTGGCGAGGAAGTCGGCGACCCGCTGATCGACGTCCTTGTAGTGGCCGCAGAGGAGGGTGAGTTCTTCCCCGCCGGCGAACCGCACGGCGTCGGCGTGCGTGAAGGTGCGTCCGCGCGCCGACATCAGCACGATCGGCGCACCGGCGCCGAGCGATTCGACCGCCTCGAAGAACGGCTCGGGCTTCATCACCATGCCGGCGCCGCCGCCATAGGGATAGTCGTCGACGGTGCGGTGGCGGTCGTGAGTGAAATCGCGCAGGTCGGCGACGCGGTATTGGACGCTCCCTGCCTCGGCGGCGCGGGCCGGGATGCTCAGCGCGAGCGGCGCGAAGAAGTCCGGGAAGATGGTGACGACGTTGACGCGGAGCACGAGAGGTAGGCCTGACCGTCAGTCGAGGAGGCCGGCGGGCGGCGCGATACGAATGACGCGCGCCTCGCGGTCGACCGACCTGACGACCCGGTCGTACGGGATGAGCACTGAACTGCTCCCCAAGCCGCGTTCGACGTCGAGCGTGATTCCTTGCGGCAGCTCGTAGATCGTCGAAACGGTCCCGATCGGCTCGCCCGATTCGAGCTCGACGCGCATGCCGTTCAACTCGTGGAGATAGACCTGTCCGTCGGCGGGCGGCGTGAGCTCGTCGGCGGGCAGGAGCAGAAAGCGCTCGCGCCAGGTGTCGGCAATATCCCGATCAGTGATCTCGTCGAAATGGACGATGAAGCCACCCTTGAATGGCGTCGCCGATGAGATGTGCAGCTCCGGCCGACCCTTGGCGGCATCGCCGGTGATGGTCCCGGCGACGACGCGGCGTCCAACGGCGAACACGGCGTCGGCCTCGTCGCTGAGCGGTTCGACGACGAGGTCGCCGCGGACGCCGTGTGCTTTCCGGACGCGCCCGACGATGATGAGCTCAGGAAGGGCGTCGCTCATGCGAGGGCCCGGGGCCCGCGCCGGAGTGAGGCTAGGCTTCCGCCGGCGCTTCGCTGACCGGCACGGCCGTGGCGGTGAGCTTGCGACCGAGCCGCTGCTCGTGCCGCGCCTTGAGGACGCCGGCTTTGCGGAGGAGCGAGCGCACGGTGTCGGTGGGCTGAGCGCCGTTGTCGAGCCAGTAGTTGACGCGCGCCGGATCGAGGTTCAGCGCCTGTTCGCCCTGACGAGGCGCGTACTGGCCGAGGATCTCGATGAAGCGCCCGTCGCGCGGGCTCTGCGAGTCGGCGACGACGATGCGATAGAGCGGCTGCTTTTTCCGCCCGGTGCGGCGGAGACGAATCTTCACGGCCATTGTACTGTCCTCATGAGGGTTCTGGTACCAGGCCGGGCTCATCGCGCCGCGGCCAATCGGCCGCGCGCACCCGGAACTGCGGTTGGACGTGGGACGTTGGACGTAACTGCAGACTGATGTCCGACGCCCACGTCCAACGTCCCACGTCACCTCGTCCCGAACATATTCGGCCGGAACTTCCCCGCGCCACCGGGCAGGTTGCCGGCCTTCTTCATCATCTTCTGCATCTCGCGGAACTGCTCGAGCAGGCGGTTCACCTCGCTGATCGGCCGGCCGGAGCCCTTGGCGACGCGGGCGCGGCGCGAGCCGTTCATGATGTCCGGCTTTTTCCGCTCGGCCTGCGTCATCGACAGGACAATGGCCTCGACGTGCTTGAGGCGCTTCGGATCCGCCTGCTTGACCTGCTTGAGCATCTTCGAATTGACGCCGGGCAGCATCTTGAGCAGGCCCTCGAGGGGGCCGAGGCGCTCGATCTGTTTCATCGCCGCGAGAAAGTCGGTCAGGTCCATTCCCTCCTTGCGGACCTTCTTTTCCAGGCGTTTCGCTTCGTCGGCGTCGAACGCGGTCTGCGCCTTCTCGACCAGCGACACGATGTCGCCCTGTTGGAGAATGCGTCCCGCCATGCGCTCGGGGTGGAACTCCTCGAGCGCATCCGGCTTCTCGCCGACGCCGATGTACTTGATCGGCTTCTTCGTCACCCCGTAGATCGAGAGCGCCGCGCCGCCGCGCGCATCGCCGTCCATCTTGGTGAGCACGACCCCGGTGACGTGGAGCCGCTGGTCGAAGCCCTGCGCGATCTTCACGGCGTCCTGTCCGGTCATGCCGTCGGCGACGAGCAGAATCTCGTCGGGATGGATCGCCGCCTTGAGATGCTCGAGCTCCTGCATCATCTCGTCGTCGATCTGCAGCCGGCCGGCGGTGTCGACGATGACGACCCGGTCGCGCGCGCGCTTTGCCTGCTCGATCCCCGCCTTGGCGATGCGCACGACGTCTTGCGTGCCGCGGTCGGCGTACACGGGCACGTCGAGCTGCTGGCCGAGCGTCTCGAGCTGGTCGATGGCGGCCGGGCGGTAGACGTCGGCGGCGACGAGGCGCGTCGGGCGGCTCTCGCCCTTGAGGCGGAGCGCGAGCTTGGCGGCGGTGGTGGTCTTTCCAGATCCCTGAAGGCCGACCATCATGATCACCGTCGGCGGCACGGTGCTCATCTTGAGCCCTTCGCGCCGCTCGCCGAGCATCGCAGCGAGCTCATCGTAAACGACTTTGACC
>DATNAT010000295.1:0-5217 GCA_035572355.1 Gemmatimonadaceae bacterium | reverse complement strand
TTGGCGGCGTACGCGCGGCTGGCAACGCGAGCGCGTGCCGGCGTCGCTTGTTCGCTGTTCGAGCCCACCGGTGTGATGCCCGCCTGTCGCGGCGCGATGGGAGATCTCGTG
The DNA here is from genome assembly GCA_035572355.1 of Gemmatimonadaceae bacterium. Classification (GTDB taxonomy): domain Bacteria; phylum Gemmatimonadota; class Gemmatimonadetes; order Gemmatimonadales; family Gemmatimonadaceae; genus JAQBQB01. The sequence continues at coordinate 5,106 of DATNAT010000295.1, read as the reverse complement.
GCATCGCTCGAGACGACGCTGCGCCGGGCGTCGAACGCGCTGCTCGACGCGAGCGGTGTGCTGATCGAGGCGACAGCGCCGCGCGAGGTCGTCGCCGAATCGGATACGATGACGGTCACCGTCGCCGTGCATAACGAAGGAACGGCGCCCGTCCGCCTTGATTTTGTCGCGTCTGGGGGCGCGCAGGCCGTAGTGTCGAGCCGCATGCGCACCATCGAGCCCGACAGCGCGGCTCGCGTCGGACTGTCGTACAAAGCCTTTCCCGGGCCGACGCAATCCTGGTGGCTCATGCGGCCGCTTGTTGGCGACATGTTCAACATCAGCGTTGCGGGCGGCGTGGATCCTTCGCTCATTCGGGGCGAGGACCGGCTCGGCGAGTCGGATGTGCGTGTCGTGCTGACGATCGACGGGACGAGCGTCACCGTCGCCGCCGGCCCGATCATCCGCCGCTTCGCCGATCGTGCGCGCGGCGAAGTCGATCGCCCGCTCGCGACGGTGCCGGGGATCACAGTTCTCTTACAACACGAAGTCGAGTACGCGCTGGCGAACCGACCGTTCGACCGGACCATCGTCGCGCACGTGCGGTCGGCGGCCACCACGCCGCGCGACGTCGACGTCTCGCTCTCGCTGCCGCGCGGGCTCACCGCCGACACGGCGACGCGCCACGTCACGCTCTCGCCCTTCGGCGATGCCGACCTCTACTTCCATGTTCGCGGCACGATGAAGGCGGGCCGCGACTCGATCACGGCCGTGGCGACGAGCCAAGGTGAACGGTTCACCGAAGGCTACGTGCCGATCGAGTACGAGCACATTCGCCCGCTCCGCTATTATCGGCCGGCGACCGTGCGCATCGAAGCCGTTCCCGCCACGTACGCCAAGCTCAAAGTCGGCTACGTGCGCGGCGTCGGCGACAACGTGCTGCCGATGCTCCAGGAGCTCGGGCTCGACGTCACCGAGCTCGATCCGGCACGCTTGGCACAGACCAACCTCGCGACGTTCACGACGATCGTCCTCGGCACGCGCGCCTACGAGTCCAATCCGGAGCTCGTCCGGAACAACGGCGCGCTGATGCGCTTCACGCGCGACGGCGGCACCCTCGTCGTGCAGTACAGCCAGGCGGCGATCGAGCGGCTTGGTGTGCTCCCGTATCCGGTGACCTTCGCCAATCCGGCCGATCGCGTGACCGACGAAACCGCGCCGGTGCGCGTGGTCGACCCCGGCTCGCCGCTGCTCGCGACGCCGAACAGGATTGGTGAATCCGACTTCGCGAATTGGGTGCAGGAGCGCGCGCTCTACATGCCGCGCACCTTCGACAAGGCCTACCGCCCGGTGTTCTCGATGAACGATCCGGGCGAGCCGCCGAACGACGCCGCGGTGCTCGTCGCGCCGCTCGGTAAGGGCACGTACGTGTACACGACGATGTCGTTCTTCCGACAGCTGCCGGCCGGCAATCCCGGCGCGGCGCGGCTGTTCATCAACCTGCTCTCGGCGACCCCGGCCGCGGCGCATCGTCCGCCGGTGCCGCCTTCGGGCGCGGTCCGTCCATGATCGAATCATGATCGACGAGCTCGACGAAGCACCCGAATCGCGCGAAGCCGCCGGCGCTCACTTTCGACGCACGCTGGTGCGCGTCATGACGGTGCAGGTCGTGACGCTGCTCCTTCTCTGGTGGCTGCAGAAGCACTTCTCTCCCTGACGGCCGCTCGGGTCATCACGGCCGCTCGGGATGCCTCACGGCCGCTCGGGATGCTCCACAGAGTTTTGAACTACAGATGTGACGGATGTAGCCGAAAACAGCACGGAGTGATTGACCAGGGATCGAGGGTAGCGTAGCGGATCCGGGAATTTGTTGGTTGCCGTGATGGTGGTGCGCGCCGGAACGGCTAATACGCGGGTCGTCTTCGATCCACGATCCACGATCCACGTCCAACGTCCAACGTCCAACAGTTCTCCCCACATGCATCCACTGAACTGGGCGATCGTCATCGTGTGGATCGCGTACGTCGTGATCGACGGCGTGCGTCGGGCGCGGGGAACGAACAAGATCGAAGGCTACTTCCTCGCCAACCGAAGCCTGCCCTGGTGGGCCGTCGGCCTGTCGGTGATGGCAACGCAGCTTTCCGCGGTGACGATGATCGGCACCACGGGGCAGGGCGCCACGGACGGGATGCGGTTCATCCAGTTCTACTTCGGGCTGCCGCTGGCGATGGTGATCCTGGGCGTCACGATCGTGCCCTATCTGCGCCGGGCCAAGGTCTACACGGCGTATGAGTTCCTCGAGCGCCGGTTCGACGCCAAGACGCGTTCGCTGACGGCGTTTCTCTTTCTCGTGTCACGCGGCATGTCGTGCGGTACGATCATCGCCGCTCCGGCCATCGTCTTCTCGGCGATCTTCGGCTGGAGCATCGGCTGGTGTGTGGCGCTGATCGGTGTGCCGGCGGTGTTGTACACGATGATCGGCGGCGTCCAAGCGGTCACCTGGGTCGACGTCAAGCAGATGTTCCTGATCATCGGCGCGCTCGTCGCGGTCGTGATCGCGCTGCTCGTACAGATTCCCGTCTCGCCGTCCGACGCGCTGCATCTGGCCGGGCAGACGGGGCGGCTCCGCGTCTTCGACTTCTCGTTCAGCCTCACCAACACCTACACCTTCTGGTCGGGGATGATCGGCGGCACGTTCCTCATGCTGTCGTACTTCGGCACCGACCAGAGCCAGGTGCAGCGGTACCTCGCCGCCAAGTCGGTCAACGAGGCCCGGAGCTCCCTGCTGATCAGCGCCTACTGGAAGATTCCGCTCCAGGCGCTGGTGCTGCTCGTTGGCGTTCTGGTATACGTGTTCTATCAATATCACAAGGGCCCGATCCTCTACAACCCAGCCGAGGAGCGCGCCGTGCGGGCGGCGTACCCGCAGGCGTTCGCCGAGCTCCAGACGCACTACGACACGGCGTCGCTCGTCTTCGTGCGCAGCGCGCTGCGCGGCCAGGCGATCGAGATGGCCACCCGCGTCACCGGCAAGCCGGCCAACGACGTCAACTACATCATCCCGCGCTTCGTGCTCGACCACCTGCCGATCGGACTCGCCGGGCTGTTCATCGCGGCGGTGATCGCGGCGGCGATGAATGCCATCTCCGGCGAGCTCAACTCGTTGTCGACGGCGACGGTGATAGACTTCTACCGACGATGGGTGCATCACGATGGAACCGACGCGCACCTGCTCCTCGTGTCGCGCGCCGCGACCGGTCTCTGGGGCATCTTTGCCTGCGTCGTCGCCACCTATGCCGTGAACCTGGGCTCGCTGATCGAGGTCGTGAACCGGTTCGGCTCGTTCTTCTACGGCTCGATACTCGGCGTCTTTCTGCTGGCGATGATTCCGCGGGCGCGGGCTTGGGGGGCGTTCATCGGGTTGATCGCCGGAATGGCCGCGGTGGGCGCGGTGAACTTCGGCGAACCCAAGGTCTCCTTCCTCTGGCACAACGTGATTGGCGCCGTCGTCGTGGTAGCGGTCGGCATGCTGATCAGCGCGGCCTCTCCGCGGCGCGCCGCCGCGTCGGGGTGACCGCGCCGTGACGCGTCCGCGCGTCGTGATCATCGGCGCCGGCTTCGGCGGCCTCTACGCGGCTCGCGCCTTTCGCGACGCGTCCGTCGATCTCACGGTCATCGATCGCACCAACCACCACGTCTTTCAGCCGCTGCTCTATCAGGTCGCCACCGCCACGCTCGCGCCGACCGACATCTGCGCGCCGATCCGCTGGCTGCTGCGCAAGCAGCACAACACCGAGGTGCTTCTCACCGAAGCCGAGTCGATCGACCCAGCGCGCCATGTCGTGCGCTGCGGCGACGGCATGGAGTTGAATTACGATTATCTCATCATCGCCGCCGGTGCGCGCCATTCCTACTTCGGCCATCCAGAGTGGGAGTCGATCGCTCCGGGCCTCAAGAGCGCCGAAGACGCCCTCGAGCTGCGTCGCCGCTGGCTCATGGCATTCGAGCGCGCCGAGCGTCTCGTCGACATCGACGGCTGGGAGGACGAGGCGCGCGCCAACCTCGCCTTCGTCATCGTCGGCGGCGGTCCGACCGGCGTCGAGTTGGCCGGCATGCTGCCGACGATCGCGCGCCATGCGCTGCCGCCCGACTTCCGCCACATCGATCCCGCGTCGGCGCGCATCGTCCTCATCGAGGGTGGGCCGCGGCTCCTTCCCACCTTTCCCGAAGACCTTTCGGCGCGCGCGAAGACCGACCTCGAGTCGCTCGGCGTCGAGGTGCGATTGAATCAGCGCGTCGTGAACGTGAGCGATCACGGCGTCGACATCGGCGGCGAGCCGTCGGAGCACATCGAGGCGCGCACGATTCTCTGGGCCGCCGGCAACACCGCGTCGCCGCTCGGCCGCTCGCTCGGCGTGCCGCTCGACCGAATGGGACGAGTGTTCGTGAATGACGATTTGAGCGTGCCGGGGCACGCCGAGATCTTCGTCGTCGGCGATCTCGCCGTGCTGATGACCGATGGCAAGCCGGTTCCCGGCGTCGCGCCCGCGGCCATTCAGAGCGGCAAGGCGGCGGCCAAGAACGTCCTGCATTCGATTCGCGGCGAGGGGCGGGGTCCGTTCCGCTATTTCAACAAGGGCGATCTGGCGACGATCGGCCGTTGGCGCGCCGTGGCCGTGATGGCCGGTCGACACCTCACCGGTGCGCTGGCCTGGTGGGCCTGGCTGCTCATTCACATCATGTACCTGGCAGGGTTCCGAAATCGAATCAGCGTGCTGATTGAATGGGGGTACTCATTCTTCACCTATCAACGCGGCGCGCGGCTGATCACCGCCGACCTGCCGCGCCGCGACCCCCCGCCGGCCAAGCGTCGGACCAGCGCCTGAGCTGGTCTCGGGCCGGATCGCGCCACCATACTACGGATGTTGCCGCCGCTCGACGCAGGCCGTCTCTAGTACAGGTGTTTTGTCCTCGACGCCGTACACGCGGCGCGCTCCTTCCTTCGACTCCGTGACGCAGTCCCCTCCTCCGACAGGCCTCGATTTCGCCCGCATCGGCATCAGCGGCGTTCGACTCGAAGCGCTGTTCGAGGCCGTCCCTCTCGCGCTCGCCGTGTTCGACGGCGAT
>DATNAT010000294.1:0-12541 GCA_035572355.1 Gemmatimonadaceae bacterium | reverse complement strand
GCGGCGGAGCGGCGCCAGCGGCGCGCCGTCGAGCGCCGCGACCAGCGCGGCGCCATCCGGGAACCGATCGGCGGGATCCTTTTCGAGAAGTCGCATGACGATCGTCTCGAGATCCTCGGCGACGTCGGCGCGCCGGGCGCGAAGCGGCGGCGGCGTCTCGGTCGCGTGCTTCACCATCACCGCCGGCGTATTGTTGCCCGTAAACGGCGGATCGCCGGTCAGCATCTGATAGGCGACGGCGCCCAGCGAGTAGAGATCGCTGCGGCCGTCGATGCCGCGATCGCCCGCGCATTGCTCAGGCGACATGTAGGCCGGCGTGCCGATCGCGGTGCCGGTCGCGGTGAGGCGCGTGCTTCCCTCCTCCTCCGTCGCCGGGCGCGCGATGCCGAAGTCGGTGACCATCGCCCGCCCCGTCGCGCCGTCGAGCAACACGTTGTCCGGCTTGATGTCGCGGTGCACCACGCCGTGGGCATGCGCGTAGGCCAGCGCGTCGGCCACTTCGCGCAGAATGCGGCGGGCCTCGTCGATCGGGAGCGGCCCGGTGCGACGGATGCGATCGCCGACACTCTCGCCTTCAACCAGCCCCATGACGAAGTACACGAGGCCGTCGCGCTCGTCGACGGAATAAATCGGCACGATGTTCGGATGGCTCAGCCGCGCGGCCATTTCCGCTTCGCGCAGAAAGCGTGAGCGGATCTCGTCGCGGAACGCCAATTCCGGAGGCAATAGCTTGACGGCGACGCCGCGCTTCAGGCGCAGGTCGCGACCGCGATAGACGATCGCCATTCCGCCGCGGCCGATCTCTCTTTCCACCTGATAGGCGGGAGCGAGCGCCGAGGTCAGACGGGCGAGCAGGTCCGAATCCATGCCGAAAGATGGCTGACGATCGGGCAGCGCGCGAACCGCCCAGCTTGCTGGCGACGACGAGCATTGGCGTTTAGGGTTCGGGTGAGTCGAACCATAGAAGCCACGTGAGCATCGGAGCTCGTTTGCCCGAACGACCCGCGCCCAAGAAGATCGCCCCGGACCGCGGTCGCGCCGCGCTCGGCATCAAGGGGCTGGACGAGATTCTGGGGGGCGGACTTCCGCGCGAACGCATCTATCTGCTCGACGGAGAGCCGGGCACGGGCAAGACCACCGCGGCGCTTCAGTTTCTGCTTGCGGGCCGGGCCAAGGGCGAGGGCGGGATGTACGTCGCGCTGTCGGAAACGACAGACGAGCTCTCCGGCGCCGCCGCATCCCACGGCTGGTCGCTCGATGGCCTGGTCGTCGTCGAGCTCTCGGCGTTGCAGGAGGAGCGGTCGGACGAGGCGTACACGCTGTTTCATCCGGCCGAGGTCGAGCTGCAGCACACGATTGACGCCGTATTGCACGAAGTAGAACGTCATCGGCCGGCGCGCGTGGTGTTCGATTCGCTGAGCGAGATGCGCATGCTCGCGCGGGACCCCTTGCGGTTTCGGCGACAGATTCTCGCGCTCAAACAGTTTTTCGCCGGGCGCGACTGCACCGTGGTGTTGATCGATGACCGGACGCATCCGGCTGGAGACCTTCAGCTGCAGAGCCTCGCCCACGGTGTGATCCAGCTCGAGCACCTGGCGATGGAATACGGTGCCGAACGGCGCCGCCTCCAGGTCACGAAGCTGCGCGGCGTCCGGTTTCACGGCGGGTATCACGATTTTCGAATTCGCACCGGCGGGATCGAGGTCTTTCCGCGGATCATCCGCCACCCGGACGCACCGCGGCGGCCGCCCACCGTTTTCGAGAGCGGATCGCGGGAGCTCGACGAGCTCGTCGGCAGCGGCCTGCCCGGAGGCACGAGCACGCTCGTCATGGGCTCGGCCGGCGCCGGGAAATCCATTCTGTGCATGCAGTACGCGCTGCGCGCGGCGCGCTCCGGCGTCAAGACTCGCGTCTATCTGTTCGACGAGCGCACGGCGACGGCGTTGGTGCGTGCGCGCAGCCTGGACATGGATCCCGCCGAGTCGATCGCGAACGGGACGCTCTCCTTTCGTCAGATCGAGCCGACGGAGATGTCGCCTGGGGAGTTCGCACAGGACATCGTCTGCTCCGGGAAGAGGATGGCGTGGGATTGATCGTCATCGACTCGATCAACGGCTACTTGCAGGCGATGCCGGCGGAACGACTGTTGCTCGTACAGATCCACGAGCTCCTCAGCTATCTCGCCGACCGCGGTGTAGCGATGCTGATGACGCTCGTGCAGTACGGCGTGTTCGGCGGGCAGGTGGACGAATCCGCGGAGGTGAGCTATCTCGCCGACACCGTGCTGCTGCTCCGATACTTCGAATTCTCCGGCAGCGTGCGGCGAGCGATGTCTGTAGTGAAGAAGCGAAGCGGTCCGCACGAATCGACGATCCGCGAGTTCGTCATCGGCGCCGGCGGCATACGGGTCGGCGATCCGCTGCGCGCCTTCCGCGGGGTCCTTACCGGCGTTCCCGAGTACATCGGCCGCATTGAGCCGCTGTTGACGGAGACGCCGCCCCAGCGTGACTAGTCCCGTCATCGCCGATCGGCGCGCACCGCGGAGCAGCCGCGTCGCCGTGCTCGCGCCGACCGGTCGCGATGCAGCGCTCACGGCTCGCATCCTCGGACAGTGGAAGATCGAGGCGACGGTCCACGACGGCATGGCGTCGCTCGTGACGTCGATCCGCGAGGGCATCGGCACGGCGATCGTCGTCGAGGAGGCGCTCGGCGAGCATGCGCGCGCGGCGCTCGCCGAAGAGCTGGACCGGCAGGCCAGCTGGTCCGATCTCCCCCTGATCGTGTTGACCGCAGACAGCGAGACGTCCCGCGCGCTCGCCGAAGACGTCGGCGGAATCGCCGCCCGCAGCAACGTGACGCTGCTCGAGCGGCCCGTGCGAATCGCGACGCTCGTCACGACCGTCCGCGCCGCCCTCCGCGCACGGTTGCGGCAGTACGATGTGCGCGATCACCTGGTGATGCTCAGTCAGGCGCGCTCCGCCGCGGAAGACGCCAACCGCGCCAAGCTCGAGTTTCTGGCAATGATGAGCCACGAGCTGCGCACTCCGCTCAACGCGATCGGCGGCTACGTCGAGCTGCTCGAGCTCGGCGTGCGCGGCGAGATCAACGAGGCGCAGCGTCAGGATCTCGAGCGCATTCAGCGGAGCCAGCGGCACCTGCTCAGCTTGATCAACGGCGTCCTGAACTTCGCGCGCATCGAGCGCGGAGCGGTCGAGTATCGGCTCACCACCGTCGCGCTCGGCGAGCTGCTGACGACGATCGAGTCGCTCGTCCTTCCACAGGCGCGGTCGCGGGAGCTCACGCTCGACTTCAGCGGATGCAAGAAATCCGTTGCCGTGTGCGCCGACCGCGAGAAGCTGGAGCAGATTCTTCTCAATCTCATTGGCAACGCGATCAAGTTCAGCGACCCTGGGGGACGCGTCGCACTGTCCTGCGAGCCGCGCGGGGAGATCGTGGCGTTGATGGTCGAAGACACCGGCCGCGGCATTCCAGCCGACAAGCTGGCCTCGGTCTTCGAGCCGTTCGTGCAGCTCGACAGCCGTCTCACTCGGTCGCGCGACGGCGTCGGCCTGGGCCTGGCGATCAGCCGCGACCTTGCGCGCGGCATGGGCGGCGATCTCACGGCAGAAAGCGAGGTCGGCGTGGGAAGCAGGTTCACTGTGACGCTGCGCGGCGCATAGCGCTGGCGCCCGGCTCAACCGCGCGCCAGCGTGACCTCGGTGCCGCGCCGCAGCCCCAGCACTTTCGCCGCATCGCCGTCGCGGATGGCGATCTCGATGAATCCGGTCGAGCCGGTCACGGCCACCGCTTCGCCCTGCAACACTTCGCTGTACGTGTGGCGGATCGGAATGCGCAACTCGCCGAGCTCGATCGTTCCGCCGCGCAACCCGACGAGGTTGGTGATGCCGTTGCCGAACCGATCGACGACGATCACCTGACCGTGGAGCGACCCGTCGACGCCGCGCACCGGTTCCGGGGTGCGATGGATGATCGGCGACGGCGCGTCGTGCCCCAGCGACTCGAGCGGCGCGCCGGTGGCCAGCGCCGCGGCCGCGGGGGCGAAGATGTCTCGACCGTGAAAGGTCGCCGACGACGTGTTCGGCGCCTGGAGCTCGACCGCGCGCGCGCCTGCAACGAATAATGCAGGCGACAGCACGCCGTTGTCCGGGCCGACGACGAACCGCTCGTCGCTCGATACCGCCAGCGCGGCGCGCGACGAGCCGACGCCGGGATCGACGACGACGAGGTGCACCGTGCCGGGAGGAAAGCGCCGCCAGACTCGGGCGAGCGTGAGGCGCGCGCGCTCGACGTCCTGCGGTGGAATGTCGTGCGCGATGTCGACGAGCTGCGCTTCCGGCGCGCGTGACAGCAGTACGCCTTTCATCTCGCCGACGTATCCGTCGGCGGTCCCAAAATCGGTGATGAGAGTGATGATCGCAGCCATATCGCTCAGACTGATCTGCGCTTCCAGCGGCCGGCGCGCCAGAGGGAAGCCATGGCGATACCGCGTCCAATCGCCGTCACCGAGATCACTCCCCAGATCCCCGAGCTCCCCCACCGCGCTGCCGCCCAACCGGCAAGCGGGATGCGCGACAGGGTGAGGGCCGTGGACGAAAGCATCGGCGGCACGGTTTCTCCCGCGCCGCCGAGGGCGCCCTCGAGGACGACTTCAGCGCAGACGGCGAGCTGCGACACTGAGGCGATGCGCAGGTACTTCACCGCTTCGGCGATGACCGCCGCATCGTGTGTGAACAACGACGCGAACTGGCGCGGCACGGTGAGCTCGAGAATGCACGCGACGACGCCGAGCAGGGTGCAGAAGCCGGTGGCCATCCAACCGGCGCGCGCCGCGCGATCCGCTCGCCCTGCGCCAAGATTCTGACCCACAATCGCCGCCGTCGCGGCGCCGAAGCCGACGCCGATCATGAACAGCCAACTCTCGACGCGCTGGCCGATGCCGAGCGCGGCGAGCGCCGGCGTGCCGAAGGGCGTCATCACGCGTGCGATGACGACGTAGATCAAGCTGAACGTCACGCCGGTGATCGCTGTTGGCAGCCCGACGCGGCAGACGGCGAGGAGCGACGCAATACGCGCCCGCCCGATGCGCATCAGTTTGCGCCGCGCGGCGATCGTGACACCCATGACGCAGGCGGCGCCGCGCGTCGAGATCGTGGCGATCGCCGCGCCGGCGATGCCGAGCCGCGGGAAGGGTCCGAGCCCGAGCATCAGCACCGGATCGAGCACGAGCGTGATGCCGACCGACGCGAGCAAGAGCACGAACGGCGTACGCGTGTCGCCCGAGGCGCGGAACGACGCGTCGACGGCGAAGAAGCCGTAGATGAGCGGCGTGCCGAGCAGATAGGTGCGCAGGTAGGTCGTTCCGAGCGCGGTGACTTCGGGTGGCGTGTCCATGGCGGCGAAGAGCTGTCGGAGAGCGAGCGTGCCCGCGACGGCGATCGCGCCGCCAAGAACGAGCGCGAAGACGAGCATGTCGCCGGCGATGCGCGCCGCCTCGTCGGGACGGCGTTCGCCGTACCGCCGCGCCGCCACCGCCGTGAGCCCGACGCCGATCATCTCGGCGAGCGAGACGATCATCCAGATCCAGAAGAGCGACGTCGAGACGGCGGCGAGCCCCGCGGCGCCAATGCGCGTGCCGACCCAGAAGGCGTCGACCGACGAGAAGAGCGTCATCAGCAGCGATGACGCTACGGCGGGCAGCGCGATACGCAGAATGGTGCGGCGGAGCGGATCGACGACGAGCTGCTGCGACTCCCACTCGCCGGTGACGGCGACGGGTGCGAGGCCTTCGTGCGCTTCGACCGGAAACGAAATCTCGTCGCGCACGATGAAGCGTCTCCGCGTTCGGCTATCTGTTCACCGCGCGCTCCCCACTACATCAGGCGCGCTGCGCCGCTCCCGCCCACTGAACGACCTTCTGCGCAATGCCGGCCAGCGCGCGCGCCGACGACGAATCGGGATCGGAGACGACGATTGGCATGCCGCGATCGCCGCCTTCCATCACGCGCGGCGACATCGGCACCTGGCCGAGCAGTGGAAGCTCGAGCTCCTTGGCAAAACGCTCGCCACCGCCGCTCCCAAAAATCGATGAGGGCTTGCCGCAGTGCGGGCACTCGAACCAGCTCATGTTCTCGACGATGCCGAGCACGGGAACGCTCACCCGTTCGAACATCTTCACGCCGCGCAGCGCGTCGCCGACCGACACCTCCTGCGGCGTGGTGACGATGATCGCGCCGGAGATCTGGGTCGATTGCACGAGGGAAAGCTGTGCGTCGCCCGTGCCGGGCGGCATGTCGACGATGAAGTAGTCGAGCTGCCCCCACGCAACGTCGCGCAGAAACTGCGTGATGATCTTCATGATGATCGGCCCGCGCCAGATCGCCGGCTGATCGCGATCGATCAGCACGCCGAGGCTGATCAGCTTCACCCCGTGCGCTTCGAGCGGGATGATCTTCTCGTTGATCACCATCGGCGGCTCGTCGACGCCCATCATGCGCGGCAGATTCGGGCCGTAGACGTCGGCATCCATGAGACCGACGCGAGCGCCGCCGCGAGCGAGCGACACGGCGAGATTCACGGCGACCGTCGACTTGCCCACCCCGCCCTTGCCGCTCGACACGGCAATGATGCGTCCGAGATTGGGCGCCGGCACCGGCGTCGGCGCCGACACGCGGGCCTGCGCCGACTGTGGCGTGTTGTTCATGACCGGCAGCGCCCGCCCGGAGCTCTTCGCCGCGGGCGGCGCGCTCGCCGTCTCGACGTCGACCGTCGCTTCGGTCACGCCGTCGACCTGTTCCAGCGTCTGTCGAATCGTGCGCGCGAGAATCGGATCGTCGCCGGGCGCGAGGAGTAGCGTGAGGCGAACCTTGCCGCCGGTAGTCGTCGCGATGTTCTTGACCGCTTCGGCGGCGAGCACGTCGGTGCCGGTGCGCGGATGACGCACGCGCTGGAGGGCGACTGCTATGCGTTCTTGAAGTGTTGGTGGCATTCCAGATGTGGTAAGGCTCAAGCCGGCGCGAGCGGGGTGGATGAAGCCGGCGTGGCGGAGAGGAATCGCTGCGCCGCGGCGATCACCTGCTCGCGCACTTCCTCGAGCGAGCCGGCGACGAGCGCGCCCGATGCTTTCGCATGGCCGCCGCCGCCGAACTGGCGCGCGAACGCGTTCACGTCGACTTCGCCGGTGCTGCGGAAGCTGACCTTCACTTTGCCGTAGCCCAGATCGCGGAAGAAGAGCGCCATACGCGTGCCGGCGATCGAGCGCGCATATTCGACGATGCCGTCGAGATCTTCCTGGCGCACGTCGTATTTCTCGAGCGCGCCGGCGCCCATCGAGAGCCAGGCGAGCCCGTGCCGCTCGTCGACGCCGAGCGTGGCGAGTACTTCGCCGAGAAGCCGCACACGTCCCGCCGGCGCCGACGCGTAGATGCGCACGTACATCTCTTCCGGATCGACGCCGGCCGAGAGCAGGTCGGCGGCCACGGCGTGGCAGCGCGGCGTCGCATTGCTGAACCGGAAGCTGCCCGTGTCGGTGAGGATGGCGGCGTACAGCGACCGGGCGATCGCCGGCGTGATCTCGAGCTCGAGCACGCGGGCCAGATCGTACACGAGCTCGCCCGTGGCGCAGGCGGCGACGTCGCTCAGCAAGATCGTTCCAGCGGGATCGTCGGACGCGATGTGATGATCGATGACGATCGTCGGCACCGCGAGGCGGCGGACCGACTCGGTGAGCACACCCAAGCGCTTGACGTCGCTGATGTCGAGCACGACGAGTAGATCGATGCCCTTGAGCGCGGCGCTGCCCTTGGGGGTCGCATCGCGGACGTCGTCGCCGAGCAGGAAGTCGAACAGTGCGGGCCAGGGCGTCGGATTGACGATGCGCACGTCTAGGCCGCGCTGGGCGAGCAGGCGAGCCATCGCCGCTTCCGATCCGCACCCATCGCCGTCGGCGTTCATGTGCGTCGACAGGGCGACGCGGCGGCCGGGCACGAGCTCGCGGGCCAGCGCCGCGATGGCGGCGCGGCGCGGTTCGGGTACGGCGAGATAGTCTCGTGCGGAAGGTGTCATTAGAAAAGTGAAACGGCGCCCGAATGTCCGGGCGCCGTTTCAAAGATACACCGCTGGCGAATCAGTCGCCCGGAGCTTCGGCGGGCAGATTGCCGACCCTGGAGTGGCTGCGACTGTACAGGAAGTAGATGATCAGACCGATCGCCATCCAGACGACGAGCCGGAGCCAGGTATCGCCGGGAAGGCTGTACATCATGTACGCGCAGATGACGATGCCAAGGATCGGCACGAGCGGCACGAGCGGCGTGCGGAACGGGCGCGGGATGTTCGGCCGCTGGTAGCGCAGCACCATCACGCCGACGCAGACGATGACGAAGGCGAGCAGCGTGCCGATCGATACGAGCTGGCCGAGGAGATCGATCGGAAAGAACCCGGCAACGAACATGGCGACGATGCCGGTGACGATGGTCGTGACGTACGGCGTCTGGAACTTGGGATGCACCTTGCCGAACACCGCCGGCAGCAGGCCGTCGCGGCTCATCGAGAAGAAGATGCGCGGCTGCCCCATCAGCATGACCAGCACGACCGAGGCCAAACCGAGAATCGCCCCGACGTTCACGAACACGCCGAGCCAGCCGAGCGCCGGACCGGCGGCGTTGATCGCGACGAACACCGGATGCGGCACGTTGAGGTTGGTGTAGCTCGTCAACCCCGTCATGACCAGCGCCATCAGGATGTACAGCACGGTACAGATGCCGAGCGACGCCAGGATGCCGATCGGCATGTCCTTCTGTGGATTCTTTGCCTCCTGCGCTGCCGTCGACACGGCGTCGAATCCGATATAGGCAAAGAACACCACCGCGGCGCCGCGCACGATGCCGCTCCATCCGAAATGCCCGAACTCGCCCGTGTTCGGCGGAATGAACGGATGCCAGTTCGACGGATGCACGTACACGAACCCGAATCCGATCACCAGAATGACGATGGCAACCTTGATGAACACGATCACGTTGTTGAACGATGCCGATTCTTTGATGCCGATGACGAGCAGCGTCGTCATCAGCGCCACCAACACCATCGCCGGGAGATTGATGATGCCCGGCTGGAGCACCGAACCGGCGGCGCACGCTCCGTTCGACGCGGCGATGGCCGCGCCATTCGGGTCGATGCACATGAGGTTGCGCACGAGCGTGTGGGTGCCGACCACGCCGAGCGGCGCTTGCGTCCAGGCCGGCGAGACGTGCAGCCCAAGGTTGTCTTGCAAGAACGCGACGAAATAGCCCGACCATCCGACAGCCACCGTCGCCGCGCCGAACAGATACTCGAGGATCAGGTCCCACCCGATGATCCACGCCACGAACTCGCCGAGCGTCGCGTACCCGTAGGTGTACGCGCTGCCCGCAATGGGAATCATCGATGCGAACTCGGCGTAGCACAGCCCGGCGAACAAGCAGCCGAGCCCCGCGACGATGAACGAGAGAACGATCGCCGGTCCCGCAGTCTGCGCGGCTGCCGTGCCGGTGAGCACGAAGATGCCCGCGCCGATGATGGCGCCGATGCCGAGCATCGTGAGGTTGAGCGCGCCGAGCGCGCGCCTGAGCGTGACCGCCTCGCCTTCGGCAGCCGCTTCGGCTTGCAGGTGCGCTATGCTTTTCGTGGACCACAAACCCATAGCAAGAGTCTCCAGGGTCGGACGTAAAAAGACGGCGGCACTGACGCGCCGCCGCTCGGCGGGATGATCAAAACGAGCCCGATCGCCACAGTCGCGGAAGGAGGGCGCCGCGATCAATTACTGTATACAGTTGGCGCGCAGAAGTTGGACCTCACGGGAGACGTTGTCAAGAATCGCCGTGCGTTGGAGGCGCTTCCTGACAACACTCTGTCACACCGAATAGTTCGGCGCTTCCCTCGTGATCGTCACATCGTGTGGATGCGATTCGCGCAATCCCGCGGTCGTGATGCGAACGAACTCGGTTTCCGTGCGCAGCTCGTCGACGGAGCCGCACCCCACGTACCCCATCCCGCTGCGCAGCCCGCCGACCATCTGAAACAGCACGTCGGAGACGGGGCCCCGATAGGGCACACGCCCTTCGATTCCCTCCGGCACGAGCTTCTTCGGCGACAGCTCGCCCTCTTGGAAGTAGCGATCGGCGCTGCCGTCCTGCATCGCCGACAAGCTGCCCATGCCGCGCACCATCTTGAACCGACGGCCTTCGAGCAGGAAGCTCTCACCGGGGCTTTCTTCCGTGCCGGCGAGCATCGAACCCATCATCACGCACGACGCGCCAGCAGCGAGCGCCTTGACCGCGTCGCCCGAATACTTGATGCCGCCATCAGCGATCACGGGCACGTCGCCGGCCCCCTCGACTGCATCGAGGATCGCGGTGAGCTGCGGAACGCCGACGCCCGTGACGACGCGCGTCGTGCAGATCGAGCCAGGGCCGACGCCGACCTTCACTGCGTCCACCCCGCGCTCGACGAGGGCCGTTGCTCCCTCGCGCGTGCCGATGTTCCCGGCAATCAGTTGCGTGTCGGGAAACGCTTCGCGAACCTGAGCGGTCGCGATCAGCACCGCGTCGGCATGGCCATGCGCCGTATCGACGACCAGTGCGTCGACGCCGGCGTCGATCAAGGCGCGGGCACGTGACAGGTAGTCGCCCGCCGCACCGATCGCCGCCGCCACGCGCAGGCGGCCGAACGTGTCCTTGTTCGCGTCGGGGTACTGACGACGTTTGTGAATGTCCTTGATCGTGATCAAGCCTTTGAGAATGCCCTGCCCGTCGACCACCGGCAGCTTCTCGATCCGATTCTCGGCGAGAATCTGCTCGGCTTCGTCGAGCGTCGTCCCCTCGCGCGCCGTGATGAGCCCGTCGCTCGTCATCGCATCGCGCAGCTTGCGATCGGCGTTGCGCTCGAACTGGAGATCGCGGTTGGTGATGATGCCGACGAGGCGGTCGTCTTCGTCGACGATTGGAACGCCCGAGATGTGAAAACGGCGCATGAGGGCAGTCGCCTCACGCACCGTATCCGAGGGTCTCAAGGTGATCGGCTTGAGAATCATGCCGCTCTCGGATCGCTTCACGCGATCGACCTCGGCTGCCTGCCGATCGATCGACATGTTCTTGTGCAGCACGCCGATTCCGCCGGCTCGTGCCATGGCGATCGCCATGTCCGACTCGGTGACCGTGTCCATGGCCGCCGAAACGAGCGGGACGCGAAGCTCGATGCCGCGGGAGAAGCGCGACGCCACCGAGACGTCCTTCGGGTGGGTGAGCGAATGTCGCGGAACGAGGAGGACGTCGTCGAAGGTGAGCGCAAAGTTCTCGCGAACGCGCGATGCACCGGCGCGGGGAGCCTGGTCCTGAAGCCGCGAAAGCCCGCTCCCCGAGGAATCAGGGGTCGCGGGCCGCGATGGAAGTCGAGTTCTGGTCGCCATGGTGAAACGTAGAGCGGGCGGCGAGGCAAGTCCAGCCGGGGTGCGCCGAATCGGGGGGGGTTACTGGGGCTCCCGAGTCCGCGACAGTTCCGCGCGCCTCGGATGCTTGGTATGAATTGGGAACTGCGATTCTACGGAGTGAACGGAATTGACGAAAAAAAAAGCTGTTTGGCTTTCTCCGTACGATCAGTTTCTTCCGTAAAATTTGTAGTTCAAATCATTCCAAGCATGCATTGCGCGCCGCACGCGATCGGCGCCGACCGCCTAAGCTCGCCCGATCACCCTCAGACGGCGCCGAATGCGCTTGGGCAGAAAGAACGCCGCCGCCGTGAGTGCGCCGCGCAAGTTCAGGTCGGCCAGATCTTCGCGCGCCCCTGACCAGTGAGCGAGCAGCACGGGACGCCCCGCGTTCGCGATGAGGCGTTGCAGCGCCAGAATGAGCAAATACAAATCGTCGATCTCGCCAAAGAACGGAATGAAATCCGGAATCAGATCGATCGGCATCACGATGTACGCGATGGCGCCGAGCACGAGCAGCTTGTCGACCATCGACACGCGCTTGTCGCCAACGAGACCGAACAGGAGACGCACGT
This sequence comes from Gemmatimonadaceae bacterium, assembly GCA_035572355.1. Classification (GTDB taxonomy): domain Bacteria; phylum Gemmatimonadota; class Gemmatimonadetes; order Gemmatimonadales; family Gemmatimonadaceae; genus JAQBQB01. Next base: position 490 of record DATNAT010000294.1, on the reverse strand, counting down.
ACTGCGGGAGCTGGCGGATGTAGTACACGACGGTGCGCTTGGCTCCGCGGCGCGGTGCACCCGCCGCCGGGCTCTCCGTTGACTCGGTGCGCCGCGTACGAGCTCCGGCGGCCGCTGCGCGCGTCGCCATCAGAGCTTCTCGCCCCCGCTGCCGGGCGCCTTGGTCTCGTGTGCCGGCGACGACGCTGAGCTTTCCGTCGACGGCGGCGGCGCGGGTGTCGCACCCGCCGTGCCGGTCGAGGTACTCGACGTCGAGCTGCGAACGCTGCTCACGACGTCGCTCGCCATGTTCTTTCCGGTCTCGACGGCGTTGTTGAGTACCGACGCCGCTCGATTCATGAAGCCGACTGTTTCGGCGATCGCGCTCGCCGAGACTTTGCCGGCGCGCAGCTTGTCCTCGATCGCTTCGGTGAACCGGGTGAACGCGCCCGAGTTCGGCGATTGACGTTCGGCGTAGCGCGACTCGAGGAACTCGACGTAATCGAGCACC
>DATNAT010000293.1:0-36760 GCA_035572355.1 Gemmatimonadaceae bacterium | reverse complement strand
CGCCGTCGATGATCTCGTACCGGTTGCCGTCGTCTGGCAAATCTTCGAGATCGTCGAACGTCCACTGCCGTTTGAGCATGGGCATGGCCACAGGATAAACTCCTCGGCGCCGAGTGAGCAAGTGAGCACGGCGGCAGCATAGCGTGCCCGCGCGCGCGTCTCGTCATCGCGCCCTTGCCCGCGGCATCAATTCGCCGCAACGCCGCTAGGCGAACACCTCTTGGGCGCGCAGCACACCAGCCGCCAGCGCGTCGACGTCAGCTTCTGTATTATAGATGTAGAATGACGCCCGCGCCGTGGCCGGCACATCGAGCCGCCGCATCAACGGCTGCGCGCAATGATGCCCGGCGCGAATGCACACGCCGGCTTCATCGAGCACGGTCGACAGATCGTGCGGATGAATGCCCTCGACGGTGAAGCTCACCACGCCGCTCCGCTCGGCCGGCGGCGGACCGTACACGCGCACGCCCGGCAGCTCGGCGAGCCGCTCGGTCGCCAGCAGTGTGAGCGCCTGCTCGTGCGCGCGCACGGCGCCCATGCCGACGCGCCCGAGATAGTCGCACGCCGCGGCGAGGCCGACCGCGTCGCCGACGTTCGGCGTGCCCGCTTCGAACTTGTGCGGCAGCACGTTCCAGGTGGTGTGTTCGTCGCCGACGAACTCGATCATGTCGCCGCCGGTCTGATAGGGCGGCATCGCCTCGAGCAGCGAGCGCCGGCCGACGAGCACGCCCGCGCCCATCGGGCCCAACATCTTGTGCCCGCTGAACGCGTAGAAGTCGACGTCGAGGTCGTCGAGCGCGAGCGGCAGATGCGGCGCACCCTGCGCGCCGTCGCATACGACGACCGCGCCGACGCGTCGCGCCATTGCCGCCAAATCAGCGATCGGGTTGATCGTGCCGACCGCGTTGGACACGTGGCTGAACGCAGCCACCCTGGTGCGCGGCGTGAGCATCGACGCGAACTGCTCGAGGTCGACGCGCCCATCGCTCGTGATGCCGCAGATGCGAAGCTTCGCGCCGACGCCCAGCGCGAGCTGCTGCCAGGGAACGAAGTTGGCGTGATGCTCGAGGCCCGTGACGAGAATCTCGTCGCCCGGCCGCACGTTGGCCCGCCCCCACGCCGTGGCGACGAGATTGAGAGATTCCGTCGTGCCCCGCGTGAAGATCAACCGATCGGTATCGCGCACGCCGACGAACGCAGCCACGCGGGCTCGCGCATCGTGATAGCGTTCCGTTGCGCGGGCCGAGAGCGCATACGCGCCGCGGTGCGGGTTGGCGTTGTCGCGCGAGTAGTAGTCGACCATCGCGTCGAGCACGGCGCGCGGTTTCTGGGACGTGGCCGCCGAGTCGAGGTAGTGCAGCTCGGGGTTGGCGGCGAGGAGCGGAAAATCGGCGCGCTCGACGATCATGCCCCCTCCAGCGGCGGGCCGGCCGATCCTTCGTCTTCCGTGGACACGGCCGATTCGGTCGGCGCGCCGAGCACCGAATGGAGCGCGTGCCAGGCGAGGCTCGCGCACTTGACGCGCATCGGGAAGCGCGCGACACCAGCGAAGGCACGGAGTGATCCGAGCTCGCGCTGCTCGGCGTCGCTCAGCTCTCCGCGGACCAGGCGATGAAACTTCTCGAACAATGCTTCCGCTTCGCCGAGCGTCTTTCCCTTGACCGCGGTCGTCATGAGCGACGCCGAGGCCTTGGAGATGGCGCAGCCCTGGCCTTTGAAGCTCAGGTCGTCGATCCTGTCGCCGGCGCCAAGCTTGACCCAGAGGGTGAGCGCATCGCCGCAGAGCGGGTTGCGACCTTCGATCGTGCGATCGGCGCCCGCCATCTCCCGAAAATTGCGCGGTTTTCGGTTGTGCTCGAGGATCAGCTCCTGGTAGAGCGCCTCGGTGGCGGGCGGCGAGCCGGTCACGGCGTGGTCACACGAACCGCTCGAGCGCGGTGCGCTCCAACGTCTCACGCACTTCCTCGACCTCGATCGTCTCGAGCACGTCGGCGGCGAAGGCGTAGGTGAGGAGCCGGCGGGCGAGCGTCGCGCTCAGGCCGCGGCTCTCGAGGTAGAAGAGCGCCGTGCGATCGATCTGGCCGACCGTGGCGCCATGCGTGCACTTGACGTCGTCGGCGAAGATCTCGAGCTGCGGCTTGGTATCGATCTGCGCCGTGTCGGAGAGGAGCAGCGTGTTGTTCGTCTGCTTGCCGTCCGTCTTCTGCGCGATCGGATGGACGTAGACCTTGCCGTTGAACACGCCGTGCGAGCGCCCGTCGAGCACGCCCTTGTACAGCTCGCGCGAGAAGCAGTTCGGCTCGGCGTGGATGATCTGCGTCTGGTGATCGCCGTGCTGCTCGCCGTCGAGCATGTAGAGGCCGTTGAGCGTCGCGCCGCAGCCGGCGCCGGCCAGCGTGGTGTAGACGTTCGATCGCGAAAGCGCGCCGCCGGAGCCGAACGAGAACGAGACGAAATGGCTGTCGCGCGCCTGGCGCGCTTCGGTGGTGCTCACGTGAAAGGCGCGCCGCCCTTCGCGCTGCATTTTGTAGTGGCGAAGCGTCGCGCCGTCGGCGACGAACGCTTCCGTCACGGCGTTGGTGAAATACATCGCGTCGCTCGTCGACACGTAGCTCTCGATGACGGTCGCCTCCGAATGGCGGCCGGCGACGATGACGTTCCGCGGGTGCATCATCCCCTTCGCCGCATTGGCGTCGGCGACGAAGAGCAGGTGGATCGGCCGCTCGACTTTCACGTCGGCGCCGATCTCGACGACTGCGCCGTCGAGCATGAACGCGGCGTTGAGCGCCGTGAAGGCCTGCGTGTCGGTCGAGACGAGCGTCCCGATGCGCTGCGCCGCGTCGGGCGCCGCCGTCCACGCCGTGGCGAGATCGAGCAGCCGCACGCCGGCCGGCAGCGTGTCGCAATCGGAGAGCTCGCGCGCGTAGCGTCCGTTGACGAACACGATCGTGTGCCAGTCTGCCGCGCCGAACGTGAACGGAGCGAGGTCGGCCCGCGCGACGTCGCCGCTCGGCGATGAGAGAAGTGTGAAGTCGTGCTCGGCGATCGGCGAGACGCTGGTGTAGTGCCAGTCCTCGTTCTTCGTGGTCGGGAAGCCGAGCGAGGCGAATCGCTCGAGCGCGGCCCGGCGCTTGGCGTGCACCCAATCGGGTGACGCGGGCGCGGCGGCACCAGACGACAGCTCGTCGAAGGCGCCGACGTACGACTCGGCGGACGTGCCCGGCGCGACCGACGTGCTCACGCGCTCGCTCCGCTCGCCGCGGCGACGGGCCCGGTGAGCCAGTCGTAGCCTTTGTCCTCGAGCTCGAGCGCGAGCTGCTTGCTCCCCGACTTGACGATCCGGCCGTTGGCTAGCACGTGCACGAAGTCGGGCACGATGTAGTTGAGCAGACGCTGATAGTGCGTGACTACGACTGTCGCGTTGTCCGAGCGTTTGAGCTTGTTCACCCCGTCGGCGACGACGCGCAGCGCATCGATGTCGAGGCCCGAGTCGGTTTCGTCGAGAATGCCGAGCTTGGGCTCGAGCACCGCCATCTGGAGAATCTCATTGCGCTTCTTCTCGCCGCCCGAGAAGCCGGTGTTCACCGACCGGTTGAGCATCGAGGGATCCATGTCGACGAGGGCGAGCTTCTCCTCCATGAGATCCGCGAACTCGAGCGGATCGATCTCCTCTTCGCCCCGCGCTTTCCGGATCTCGTTGTAGGCGGCGCGCAGGAAGTAGGCGTTGGAGACGCCGGGGATCTCCACCGGATACTGGAAGGCGAGAAAGATTCCCGCCTGCGCCCGCGCTTCGGGCGGCAGGGCGAGCAGATCGGTGCCGTCGTAGGTGACCGAGCCGCCGGTCACCTCGTACGCTGGGTTGCCGGCCAGCACCTGGGCGAGCGTGCTCTTCCCCGAGCCGTTCGGCCCCATCACGGCGTGGATCGACCCCAGCTCGACCGACAAGCTGAGTCCCTTGAGGATCGGCTTGTCGCCGACGTTTGCCTGCAAGTCCTTGATGACGAGAAAACTCATGACGTATCTCTGATAGTCCCCGGCCGGTCAGCCGACCGACCCTTCGAGCGTGATGCCGAGCAGCGCCTGCGCTTCCAGCGCGAACTCCATCGGCAGCTCCTTGAACACTTCCTTGCAGAATCCGCTGACGATCATCGACACCGCCTGCTCGGCGGACAGCCCGCGCTGCTTGAGGTAGAAGATCTGGTCTTCGCCGATCTTCGACGTGCTCGCCTCGTGCTCGACGATCGCGCTGTTGTTGCCGACTTCGACGTATGGAAAGGTGTGCGCCCCGCACCGGTTGCCGACGAGCATCGAGTCGCACTGCGTGTAGTTGCGCACGCCGTCCGCCTTCGGCAGCACGTGCACGCGGCCGCGATACGAGTTGTTCCCCTGGCCCGCCGAGATGCCCTTGGACACGATCGTCGACTTCGTGTTGCGGCCGATGTGGATCATCTTCGTCCCCGTGTCGGCCTGCTGGTGGTTGTTCACCACCGCCACGCTGTAGAACTCGCCGACCGCGTTGTCGCCCTGGAGGATCACGCTCGGATACTTCCAGGTGATCGCCGAGCCGGTCTCGACCTGCGTCCACGAGATCTTCGCGTTCTTTGCCGCTTTGCCGCGCTTGGTGACGAAGTTGTAGATGCCGCCCTTGCCCTCTTTGTCGCCGGCGTACCAGTTCTGGACGGTCGAGTACTTGATCGTCGCGCCCTCGAGCGCGACCAGCTCGACGACCGCGGCGTGCAGCTGGTTGGTGCTCCGCTTCGGCGCCGTGCATCCCTCGAGGTAGCTGACGTACGCGCCCTCGTCGGCGACGATCAACGTCCGCTCGAACTGGCCGGTGTCGGCCGAGTTGATGCGGAAGTAGGTCGACAGCTCGACCGGGCACCGCACGCCCTTCGGCACGTAGACGAACGATCCGTCCGAGAACACCGCGCTGTTCAGCGCCGCGAAATAGTTGTCGCTGTACGGCACGACCGAGCCGAGATACTTCTCGACCAGCTCGGGATGCTCGCGCAGCGCCTCGCCGAGCGAACAGAAGATGATGCCGTGCTTGGCCAACTCGGCGCGCATCGTCGTACCGACCGATACCGAGTCGAAGATCGCGTCGACGGCGACGCCGGACAGCATCTTTTGTTCGTAAAGTGGAATGCCGAGCTTCTCATACGTCTTCCGCAGCTCGGGGTCCACGTCGTCGAGGCTGCCGAGCGGCTTCTGCGACTTGGGCGCCGAGTAGTAGCTGATCCCCTGATAGTCGATCGGCCCGTACGTGACGTTCGGCCAGTGCGGCTCCTTCATCGACAGCCACCGCCGATACGCTTTGAGCCGCCACTCCACCATGAACGGCGGCTCCTGCTTCTTGGCAGAAATCGCCCGCACGGTTGCCTCGCTCAAGCCGGGCGGCATCGTGTCCGCCTCGATCTCGGTCACGAACCCGTGCTGGTATTCCCGACTGATCAGTGATTCGATCGAGCTGCTCATGCCTGGGCCACCTTCGTTCGCGTCGTCGCTCATGCTCGCCCTTCGAGTCGGCCACCGGCCGGAGACGCGAAGAGCGATCCGGGGACGTGCGTCGCAACTCGTTTTTGGGGAGCCATTTGCGGACTCAGGCGGCCTGGCCGGCGTCGATCGGCCACGGTCGTCGCGCTCGGTCCGCTAACCAGATAAAATTAGTCGGGTTTTGCCCGTCGGGGTAGACTCTCGCCCGCGAGCTCGGCCATCGCGTCCCGGAGGAGCGAAGCCGCCAAGTCGACTTTGTAGCCGTTTTTGCCGAGCGGGCGCGCATCGTACAGGGCCCGATCCGCCAGCGTAGAAATGGTGTCCTCGTCGAGGCCGCCGGACGCGACGTCCTCCTCGACCGAGCTCGTCACCCGCCAGGGCCGGGGTGCCACCCCCCCGAGCACGAGGCGGACGTCGCCGTCGCTTCGCCTGCAGGCGGCGATGCTCACCAGCGCGAAATCCCAAGCTTCCCGTTGCATCAGCTTGCGGTACCGCTGCAGCCCGCCGGCCGAGCTCGCCGGCAGCTCGACCGCTGCGACGAATTCTCCCGCGTCGAGTGCCGTCTCGCGATCGACCCGTTCCCGGGGCAGCAAATAGAAGTCGGCGATCGGCATCCGCCTCGTTCCCGCATCCGACGCGATCTCCACGACCGCGTCGAGCGCGGTGAGAGCGACGGCCGGATCGGACGGGTGCACGATGTGGCACGGCCCGCCATCGAGGATCGCCAGATACTGGTTCTCGCCGCTCGCCGCCGGACAGGAGTCGCCGCCGTTCTTGTAGCAGGGAATGGCCCGTCGAAAGTACCAGCAGCGTGGCCGCTGGCAGAGATTTCCGCCTAGCGTCCCCATCTCGCGCAACGCCGGCGTTCCGACCAGGCCGCACGCGTCGGCAAGTGCGCGATAGCGCTCGCGGATGAGCGGGTGGTCCGCGATCGCGGCGATGCGCGTCGACGCCCCGATGCGAACGCCGCCCGCGTCGACGATCGATACACCGTCGCTCCCTGCGATGCCGCGCAGGTCGACGAGTATTCTTGGTTCTACGATGTGTTCAGCGATCGCGACCAGCAGATCGGTCCCACCGCCGAGCGGCGACGCCTGCGGCGCGGAGAGACGACGCGTCGCGTCCTGAATGGTCAGGGCGCGCTCGTACCGGAAGGGCGTGGACACGCGCGGCAATCTACCGCCGGCGAACCACGGTCACGAGAGGATGGAGAGGGAGACGGTTTCTACTTCGCTGCGGCCGTATCGGCCGGTGCGATATCTCCCGACCCTTTTCCATGCCACGTCACGTCAGTCGGATGCTTGTAGGTCTTTTTGTGGATGACAGTCGCGGCGACGATCAACGCAGCCGTCAGCAGCAACACGCCCGCAGCGAACCCCCATCCCTGGTTGGTGTTCACTGGAACGTAGCGATCAGTGTGCTCAGGCATGGCGAGAATGTAGCGCCGCCGGTCGGCGCACGGAACTTCCGCGTCCGGATTCAGTAAGATTTGGCCACTCGCGCAACCGTTCCGCCGGCTTGTGCTGTCTCAAGTGGTGAACGGGGCATATGTTGGTGCACTCGCCCCAGGCCCGCGTGTGATGTGACCGCCCTTAGAGACGAGCTCCAGCGTACCGTCGGCACCGCCTATTCCATCGAGCGAGAGCTCGGCGGCGGCGGCATGTCCACGGTCTTCGTGGCCCACGACAATGCGCTCGGCCGCGACGTCGTCATCAAGGTGCTCCCGTTCGAGCTGGCGGCCACCGTGTCGGTCGACCGGTTCAAGCGGGAAATCATGCTCGCGGCGGCGCTTCAGCATCCGCACATCGTGCCCGTGCTCAGCGCCGGCGAGACGACGCCGAACGAAGGCGGCGCGGCCGATACGCGGCTGCCTTTCTTCATCATGCCGTTCGTCGAGGGAGAATCGCTCCGTGCACGGTTGGCGCGCGGTCCGCTCTCGGTGCGCGAGGCGGTGAGCATTCTCAAAGACGTGGCGCGCGCGCTGGCCTACGCGCACGGTCGCGGCGTCATCCACCGCGACATCAAACCGGACAACATTCTCCTCTCCGGCGGATCGGCGACGGTGACCGACTTCGGCGTCGCCAAGGCGATCACGGCGAGCCGCGAGCGCCATTCGACACCGCAGCCGGCGACGCGCGGGAGCACGATCACGCTCGTCGGCACGTCGATCGGCACGCCGGCCTACATGGCGCCCGAACAGGCGGCCGGCGATCCGGCGACGGATCATCGCGCCGATCTTTATGCGCTCGGCATCGTGGGATACGAGATGCTGGTCGGCGCGCCGCCGTTTCATGGTCGCGCGCCGCAGCAGTTGCTCGCCGCGCAGCTCACCGAGGCTCCGCCGCCGATCGCCGCGCGGCGTTACGACGTGCCACAGGCTCTGGCCGCGCTGATCATGCGGTTGCTCGAGAAGGAGCCGGCCAAACGGCCGCGCACGGCTGCCGAAGTGGCCCGCGCGCTCGAGGATCCGGCCGTCGTGAGCGGCACCTTCGAGTCGGCGGCGCCGGCCCCGGCGTCGCGTCCAAAGCGTGTGATCTGGGCGTTGGCCGGCGCGGGAATCCTCGCGTCCGTCGCCGCCGGCGGCGCGTGGTTTTCCAAGCAGCACGCAGTCGGCGCCCCTGGTGCCACGGCGCCCGTCGCCGCGGCGGCGGCGATGAAATCCATCGCCGTGATGCCGCTCGTCAACATTGGCCGCGACACGAGCGACGCATACCTCGCGGCGGGAATGACCGCCGACGTGACGAACGCGCTGAGCCGCGTGCCGGGCCTTCGTGTCGCGTCGGCGGGTGAGAGCTCGCACACCCAGGGCGCCGGACCGATGGACGTCGGCAAGGCGCTCGGCACGAACATGGTCCTCGTCGGCACCGTGCAGCGCGATGGCCAGCGGCTGCGGGTCACGGCGCGCCTCGTCAACACGGTGGACGGTTTCACCGTCTGGTCCGACATGTTCGAGCGAAACGCGACCGACGTGTTCAAGGTGCAGGACGAGATCTCGAACGAGATCGTGACCGCGGTGTCGCCGCAGCTCTCCAACGGCGCAGCGCCGGCGGCGACGACCAACGTGGCGCCGGACCCGCACGGTACGAGCGATCTGGCCGCGTACGATCTCTATCTCCGCGGGCGCTACTTCTTCGACAAACGCGGCGAAGCCAATCTGCGCCGCGCGCTCGACTACTTCCAGCAGGCGGCGCGAAAGGATTCGAATTTCGCCCGCGCCTACGCCGGCGCGGCAAACGTCTACGCGCTGCTGCCGCTCTACGCGAACATTCGCGTCGACTCGGTGATGCCGCTCGCGATGGCGGCGATCAATCGCGCCGTGCTGCTCGACAGCACGCTGGCCGAAGCGTTCGCGTCCCGGGCGACGCTGTACCAGTCGGGCTGGCGATGGGCCGACGCCGAGCGCGACTACCAGCGCGCGCTCGTGCTCGACCCGAACTCGTCGAGCGCGCATCAATGGTACGGCGAGCTGCTGCTTCTTCAGGGGCGGGCCGCCGAAGCGCGCGCTCAGCTGGCGCGCGCGACGACGCTCGATCCGCTGTCACCGGTAACGTTCGGGTCGTACGCGCTCGTGCTCGCCGTGGCGCATCAGCCGGATTCGGCGGTCGCCGCCGCGCGCCGCGCCGTGGAACTGGACTCGACCCTCCTCGTGTCGCGGTTCATGCTCGGCACCGTGGAGCTCGAGGCCGGCCGCGCGCCGGCGGCACTGGCCGATCTGCAAGCCGCGTCGCGCGTCGATACCTCGTCGGTGCAGACGATCGGGCTGTTGGGGTACGCGTATGCCAAGACTGGCAACACCGCGCGAGCCGCGCAGCTGGCGCGCGAGCTCGAGTCGGCGATCGGCCGGACGAGTGGCGCCGCAGCGGCCGCGGCGCGCGTGTACATCGCGCTCGGCGACAATTCCCGCGCCCTCGGCCTGCTCGAGCGCGCCGCCGCGGCACACGACGCCTTCTTCTCGAGCGAGTCGCTCGTCGAGTCATTCTTCGACCCGCTGCGCGGCGACGCGCGCTTCGCGGCGATCGTGTCGCGTGTCGGACTCGACCGTCGGCTGCTCGTGCATTGAGCGCCGCGCAACGTCGGGCGACGCGAATCGTCAGGTGGGTGATGCGCCCCTTCGTCTCGCTCATTCCGCGCGCGCGCGCCGTTGCGCTCGTCGCTCTCGCCACGGTCGCCGCCGACTGTGCGCGGCCCGTGCTCTACTATCCGACCCCTGAGAGTGCTGGCGCGCATTCCGCGCCGCGAGCTGCCTCGCGGCCCGAGCCGTCCGCACCAACCGAAGCCGGCGCGCCAGCCGCGCCGCACGACGAATCCGCCGCCGCCGACATGGAGTACCTGGAGGAGCGGCATCTGCTCGTGCCGGTCGCCGGCGCCGACATGTCCAAGGTCGACGACTCGTTCTACGCCGACCGCGACGGCGGTGCGCGCACACACCACGCGCTCGACATCTTGGCGCCGCGCGGCACGCCGATTCTTTCCGCGGACGACGGCAAGATTCTGCGGATGTCGAACAGCACCCTAGGCGGCATCTGTATGTACACGGTCGACCCCGAAGGCCGTATCGTGTATTACTACGCGCACATGGATCACTACAACGACGCCATGACACCCGGCCGCGCGATCGCGAAGGGTGACACGCTCGGCTACGTCGGCACTACGGGTAACGCGCCGAAAGACACGCCGCACCTGCACTTCCAGATCATGCGCTGGGCGCCGGACGGCAAGTACTGGAACGGCGAGCCAATCGATCCGTTCGAGCTGTTGGGCGGCGTGCCGCATCGAGGAGTAGCCGGCCGCGAGTAGATTTCGCGCCATGGCCCTCACGTCCAAGGAGCGCGCTGCGCTCCGCGCCGAAGCCAACCGACTGAGCGCGGTCGTTCACGTCGGGCAGCACGGCATCACGGAGGCGCTGCGTCAGACGACCGACGATGCCCTCCGCACGATGGTGCTGGTGAAGATTCAGTTCACCAAGACCGCCGACGTCAGCATCAAGGATGCGGCAAACGATCTCGCCGGCGCGCTCGGCGCCGACGTCGTCCAGGTGATCGGCAAGACGGCGACGCTCTACCGCAACAATCCGGAGCTCAAGCGGAAGGACGAGCCGCCCTGGCGGCGCTGAGCACGCGCCAGGGAGCGAGCGGCAGCTCGCGAACCTCGGCGCCGAGCGCGTCGGCCACGGCGTTGGCGATCGCCGGCGCGGTGCCGATGATCGGCGGTTCGGCGAGGCCCTTGGCCCCGGTGTGATTCGCCGTCACATCCGCTCCTTCGACGAAGAACGCGTCGATCTCCGGCACGTCGCCGATCGTCGGAACTTTGTAATCGTGCATCGTCGGGTTGAGCTGGAGCCCAAGGTGTTGGTCGAGCGCGCGCTCTTCAAATAACGCGTATCCCAACCCTTGAATGATGCCGCCCTCGAGCTGGCTCTCGGCGAGCGTCGGGTTGATGATCCGCCCCGAGTCGTGCGCCGAGACGATCCGCAGCACGCGGACTCGCCCCGTCTCCACGTCGACATCGACCTCGGCGAACTGCGCGCCGAACGCCGAGATTGCCGTCTTCTGCGGGTTGGGGCCGCGGCTGCCCTGGCCGATGATCATCACGTCGCCGAGCTTCTCGCAGACGTCGCGAAACAGCAGGCAGCGGTCGTTGTTCTTCGAATGGATCTCGCTGTCGCGCGACTCGAGGTCGTCCGGCTCGCTGTCGAGCATCGGCGCCGCGGCCTCGAACAGCGAGTCGCGCGCCTCTTCCGCCGCCACTCGCACCGCCGGCCCGACCGACGCTGTGGTGATCGAGCCCCACGAGTTCGACGCGAACGGCAGCCGCTCGGTGTCGCCGAGCACGGTGCGCACGTCGTTGATCCGCGCCCCAAGCGCTTCGGCGGCGATCTGCGCCATCACCGTTCGCGCGCCGGTGCCGAGGTCCTGCGCGCCGGTAAGGACTTCGATCGTGCCGTCGCGGTTGATACGCACCGTAGCATAGGCGGGCGGTCCGCCGCCGGCGCCCCAGACGATCGACGCCATGCCGACTCCGCGGCGCAGTCGGGCGCCGGGCTCGTTGCGCCGGGCACGCGCGCGCTTCCATCCGAACCGCTCGGCGCCCTGGTCGTAACACGCGTCGAGCCGCTTGTCGGAATACGGCCGGTCTTTGTCCTGATCACGCTCGGCGTAGTTGCGCCGCCGGAGCTCCAGCGGATCGATGCCGAGCTCGCGAGCGAGAATGTCCATGGTGCACTCGAGCCCGACCGCGCCCTCGACGCTGCCCGGCGCGCGAAACGACGCCATCGGCGCCGTGTTGACGTAAGCGAACGTCTCCGTCGTCGTGACGTTGGGGCAGCGATACAGCTCGCGATAAATGTTGCCGGGCCCCTCGAGCCACCCGCCCACGCCGAGCGTGATCGTGCCGTCGAACCGGATCGCGGTGAGCGTGCCGTCGCGTTTGGCGGCGAGCGTGACGCGTTGGTGCGTCGCCGGTCGGTTGCCCGCGTCAGACTGTTCGCCTTCGCGATCGAGAATGCAGCGCACGGGACGGCCGGTTTTCCTGGCGAGCGCCACCGCGACGTACGTTGCGTGCGACGCGCCGTTCTTCGCGCCGAATCCGCCGCCCATGTAGTTCTTGATCACGCGTACCGACGACAGCGGCAGCTCGAACGCCGAGGCGAGGTCGGCTCGCGTGTTGAAGATGCCCTGCGTCGATTCCCAGACGGTGACACGTCCGCCCGACCACTCGGCGGCGGCGCCATGCGGCTCGAGCGCCGTGTGCAGCGCGACCGGCGTTCGGTACTCGCGCGTCACGACGACGTCGGCGTCGCGGAGCGCGGCGTCGACGTCGCCGCGAGAGAAGGTGCGCGGCGAGCGGCGCGGCGCGTTGCCGGTCGGGTGTACGAGCGGCGCACCGTCGGCCAGCGCTTCGCTCGCCGTCGAGACGTGCGGCGCTGGCTCGACGACGACGCGCACGGCGCGCGCCGCACGCTCGGCTACGTCGAGTGAATCGGCGCAAACGGCGGCGACGGGCTGTGCGGCGTAGTGGACCGCGAGGTCGAACAGGCGGACGCCGTCGAGCTTCACATCGGGCAGGTCGTCCATCGTCACCGCGCCCCGCACGCCCGGCATCGCCAGCGCCGTCGAGAGATCGAGCGTCGTGACGCGGCCGCTCGGCGCACCGGCGCGGACGATCGCGGCGTGGAGCATCCCGGGGAGCTGAATGTCCGCGGTGTAGCGCGCGTCGCCCGTGACTTTCTCGAGGGCGTCCATGCGCGGCACACGTTGACCGACCACCGTGAGCTCGGCGGACTCCGTCCATGGCGCCGGGTCGCGCGACGGCAGTTCGACAACCTTGGTTTCCTCGCGGCCTTCGATCTCGACCTTCGTCGTGACGAAGCGTTTAGGCATTCGCGTCTCCGCCGGCGTTGTCCGCGGCGGCCAGCACCGCGCGTACGATCTTGGGATAGGCGCCGCAGCGGCAGAGGTTGCCGCTCATGCCGCGGCGCACGTCGTCAGCGGTGGGATGCGGCGTGGTGCGGAGCAGAGCGGCCGCCGCGAGGATTTGGCCGGGCGTGCAGAAACCGCACTGGAGCGCGTCGTGCTCGACGAACGCGGCCTGGACCCGGTCGAGCGCATCGCCGCCGGCGAGGCCCTCGATGGTCGTGACGCGGCGCCCGTCGCAGGCGGCGGTGAGCGTGAGGCAGGCGTAGACCGCCGTTTCGTCGAGGAGAACGGTGCAGGCGCCGCACTCGCCGCGGCCGCAGACGAGCTTCGCGCCGGTGAGCTGCAACCGTTCGCGCAGCGTGATGAGCAGCGTCTCATGGTCGGGCGCGGCGACGTCGTGCGTGGCTCCGTTGACGATGAGGCGCATGCAACTATCTTAGCCTCTACACGGTTGGATCGCAGGATCACCCGAGGGACGAATGCCCTACGTCATCACCGAAGCGTGCATCGGCACCAAGGACCGCGCGTGCGTCGACGTCTGCCCCGTCGACTGCATCTACGAGGGGGAGCAGCAGCTGTTCATCCACCCCGACGAATGCATCGATTGCGGAGCTTGTGAGCCCGAATGTCCGGTGACGGCGATCTTCCCCGAAGAGGACGTGCCGCAGAATCTGAAGCAGTACGTCCAGATCAATCGTGACGTGTTCAAGGGGCCGAACCCGCCGGGGCGCCCGCAGCGCTAATCACGCCGCCAGCGAACGGCTAGCCGCGCCAGAACAGCCGCTTGGCGGCGAACACCGCGACGAGCGCGGCGTAGGCGAGAAAGGTGCTCACCTCGCTACGCCAGGCTTCACCCCAATCATGCGGACCGCTCGTCTTCACGCTTGGCGGACGCGGAATCCATCGCGGGGTCCGCCGCTTGTAGGCGAGATATTCCTCGCCGAAGATCGACTCGAGCACGCCTTCCTCGTAAGCCACGATCAGCGAGTACTCGGCGGCAAACAGCACGATCGCGACCGGCAGGAACCAGAGCACGCCCGAGATGGTGACGAAGCCCATCCAGGCGAGAAAGTTTCCGACGTAGAGCGGATTTCGCACCCAGCCGAAGATCCCGTAGTCGACGAGCCGCTGGACGTTGCGCGACCGGCGCCGCGTCACGGTGCCCGCCGCCGACACGCCGGCGATGCGCACCCACTCGCCCGCGATCACGAGCAGCACGCCGACGACCCAGTCGACCGCGCCGCTGTGCGCCGGCACGAGCACGGCCACGAGGAGAAATGGAACGGGCAGCCAGCTCCGATTACGGAACAGCACCGCGCCGAGACGGGCGCTGGTGCGGAGCTCGGCGGAGCTGGGCGGAGCTGACGCGGTCGAGGGTTGGGGAGCGGGGGGCATGCGGGGAAACTAATCGGCGGCTGAGTGGTGAGTGCTCCCACTCTGGGACTCGGCTGGCATGGACGCAAAGGTTGCCAAGGGAAATCTGACGTCGGCCACCGGATGCCGGACGTCGGTCCAAGCGTAACGGGTCACGCTTGGTCTGATGTCCGATGGCCGACATCCGCCGTCCGATTTCCCTGGGCAGACGTACCGATCCGGCCACACGATTCTCACGTGGCAGACCTCAGCTCGCAGATCTCACATCTCATAACTCTAGTTATAGATCAACGACGCCAGGAACTCCCCGACCACCGTGTTGAACGCCGCCGGTCGCTCGACGTTCGAGAGATGCCCCGCCTGGCCGAGCACCTCCAGCCGGCTGCCCACGATCAACGCCTGCATCCGCCGCGCGTCGTCGACCGGGGTCGTCGCGTCGTCCTCGCCGACGACGATCAGCGTCGGCACGTCGATCGTCCGGCAGGTCGCCGTCGAATCCGGGCGCTCGATCAGCGCCTCGAGCGCGCCGATGATCCCGTCGACCGGGGCCTGCGCGATCATGCGGTGAATCGCATCGTACGTGTCGGGCCGCCGGTCGCGCGTCGACGCGCTGATCAATCCCGCGATCTGCGCGTTCGCCACGCCGGCGCTGCCCTGCGCCTCGGCGATCTCGATCAGGTCGCGCCGCTTCGCCGCGTTCTCCACCGTGTCCGCGGTGGCGCGCGTGTCGGCCAACACGAACGCGCGCACGCGGCGTCTGTGTCGCCGCCAGACCGCGAACGCGATGTATCCGCCCATCGACAGCCCAACGATCACCGCCTGCTCGATCTGTAGCGCGTCGAGCACCCCGATGACGTCGTCGGCATACCGGTCCATCGAGTACGGCGGCGCCGCGGCGGAATCGCCGAGACCGCGGCAGTCGATCGGAATGCACCGGCATTCGCCGACGAAGGCGCCGAGCTGCGGCTCCCACATCGTTCGATTGAGCGGAAAAGCGTGCAGAAACACCACCGGCAAACCTGAGCCGATGTCGTCGAACGCGATCTCGGCGTCGCCGACGAGTGTGATCACTCCGAGTCCGGCCACTGCGGCAGCATCGTCCGCCACATGTCGGGAACCGGCACCGGCCGCCCCTCCTGATCGACCGCCACGAACACGATCGACGCCTGCGCGACCAGCGTGTCGCCGCCGACCTTCCGCACTTCCTGCTTGATGATGTAGCTCGTCCGCCGGATCGCGAGCAGCCCGGAGCGGATCACGAGATCCTCGCCCGGCAACGACTGCGCGAGATACCCGATGTCGACGTGCCGCACGACGGAGAAGACCGGCTGCTTCGACCAGTTCCGAATGTCGATCTGCGGCTCGAGCAGCGCCCACCGCGCCCGCTCGAGAAAGTTGAGCATCGTCGCATGGTTCAGATGCCCGAGCATGTCGCAGTCGGTCGGGTAGATGTGGAACGTGACTTCGGGAAGTGTCGTCATGGGGTGCGTTCGCCGAGGATGCGAGAGTCGAACGTTAACCAGAACAGGACCGGCTCGGGCGCGGCGAGCGCCGCGCGCTCCAGCGCCAATGCGAACGCTTTGGCGCTGTAGGTGGTGTCGAGCGCGATTCCGGTTTCCGCGAGCAGGCGGCGCGCCGCGTCGCGGCCGGCTGACGTCTCGCGCCCGTACGCGCCGCCGAACGTATGATCGACCACCTCGATTGAGTGTTCGCTCACGCGCGGCACGCGCGTGCCGCTCAGCCGCTCGAGCAGCGCCGCGGCGCGATTGGCCAGCCGCACCACGCGCCGCCGCCGTCCGACGATCTTCGGCACGACGCGCGCACCGACGACGCGCGTGTCGATCCCCGCGATCGCGAACGCGAGCGACAATCCGGCGGCCGTTCCGCCCGTTCCCAGCGGCACGATCGCCGCGCGCGGCGCCGGCAGCTCGCCCCGTGCGACTTGCTCGGCGAGCTCGAGTCCCCCGTTCACGTGACCGAGTATGCCGAGCGGCGTCGTGCCGCCGGCGGCGATCCAGCGCGCGCCGCGACCACGCTGCGCCCACGCCCAGACGTACGCTCCAACCGGCGTTCGGTGAATGGGCGCTCGCTCGGCGACCTGTGCGATGCGATGCGAGACTTCGGCCGCCGCGCCGTTCATCTCCTGCCGCCACCGTCCGATCGAGGCGTGCGCACCGAGACGCGACGCGTACGTGGCGACGGCGAGCGCGTGCGTCGATCCCGCCGATCCCACGGTGACGACGCGATCGCCGGGAGCGGTGCCGGCGAGCAGCCACTCGAGCGCGCGCGCCTTGTTGCCGCCCATCGGATCGGCGGCCAGATCGTCGCGCTTGATCCAGAGATTGGGCGCGAGCGCGGCGAGCGGCTCGACCGGCGTTGGGAACCGGCCGATGGCGACACGCGGCACGCCGGCGAGCGCGGGAAAGCGCGCGACGATCGGCAGCGTCGCCGGCGAGACCGGGAGCGGGCGCGCCTCCGGCGAGCTAGGTGGTAACACCTTGGTTGGGATCTTCGCCGGGCCCGATCTGCCTGTCGCCGACGACCCCCTCCACGTAGAGCATCTTCACCGCCACCGTCGACGCGGCGAGCAGCGGCACCGCGCACATGAGGCCGAGAAAGCCGAACAGCACCGCCATCAGGGCCTGCGAGAAGATCGTCAGCGCGGGCGGCAGATCCACGCCGCCCTTCATCAGGAGCGGGATCAGCAGGTGCCCTTCGAGAAAGTGCACGCCGACGTAGGCGATCGTCACCCACAATGCTTTCTCCGGCGAATCGAGAAAGCCCATCGCGATCGCCGGCAGCGCGCTGATGATCGGCCCGAGCGTCGGAATGAACTCGAACAGCCCGGAGAGAAGTCCGAGGGCGAACGCCGCCTTCACGCGCAGGGCGAGCAGCACGATCGTCGTGATGACGCCGAGCGTCACCATGGCGATGAGCTGCGTGACGAGCCACTTGCGAAGCACGACCGCCATCGCCGACAGCACCTCGCCGGTGCGCTCGCGCCGCTGTCGCGGAAAGAGGTGCATGATGCCGCGCCGGTACGAGCCGGGGTCGACGGCGATGTAGATCGATAAGAATATGATGATGAGTATTCCCGTCACGGCCTCGACCGTCGACGACAGGAATGGGAACAGGTAGCGTGTCAGGCCCCCCATCTGCTGGCTCAGCCGCTGCCGCGTCGCCGCGGCGGCCACGGAATCTGCCGTCGCCGCAGGTGTCACCCCCGCCGCCGGCGCCGCGGGGAGCGTCGTTGCCGCCGAATCGAGGCGGGCGTCGTTCGTCAGGCCGCCGAACACCATGCCGATCAACCCGTCCTGCCGCGCGTTGATCCAGGCCTCCACGCGCTCCAGCGCGGCGGGGAGCTGCCGCCGGAGCTCCGTGCCCTGCTGGTGCAGCGTCGGCGCCATCCACGCGCCGAACCCGAACAGGATCGCGAAGAAGCCGAGCACGATCAACGCCGCGCTCAAGCCGCGCGGGAGTCGCCACCGCTGGAGCGCGTCCACCCCCGACGACACCGCGAGCCCGAACAGGATGCCGAGGAACGCCGTGAGAAAGAGCGGGTTGGCGAACCAGAAGAGCCGGCCGACGACGTACATCGCCATGACCAGCGCCGCGGTGCGCAGGACGTCCGAATTGCGCCACCCGGGCCGCCGCCGGCGGACACGCCCGCGTCGACGGGCCTGCGTGGACTGCGGCTGCTCGGCTTCGGACGGGGTGGTCACGGTTCGGCTCCGAGCAAGCGGAATGCCCGTTAGATTGCCTGCGTGCATACGCCGCTCTACCTCGACACCTCGAGCGCCGTCGACAGCTTTCTCGAGACCATCGCCGAGGCGCGCACGCTCGCCCTCGACACCGAGGGCGCCAGCTTCCATCGCTTCGTCGATCGAATCTACCTGCTCCAGCTCTCGACGCGCGACAAGACGGCGATCATCGATCCGCTGCCCATCGGTACGCCGGCCCGACTCGGCCAAGCGCTCGAGAGTCCGGACATCCAGGTCGTGTTCCACGACGCCGACTACGATCTGCGCCTCCTTCAGCAGGACTACGGCTGGCACGTCCGCAACATCTTCGACACGCGGATCGCCGCCCAGCTGCTCGGCCTTCGCGCGTTCGGCCTCGCCGCGCTCCTCGAGCGCTACTTCGGCGTCAAGCTCGACAAGAAGCATCAGCGCGCCGACTGGTCGATGCGGCCCTTGAGCCAGGGGATGCTCGACTACGCGGCGCAGGACACGATCCATTTGCTCGAGCTGCGCGATCGGCTCGAGGCCGAGCTCGATCGCGCCGGCCGACTCGGCTGGGCGCACGAGGAGTTTGCGCTGCTCGAAGGCACGCGCTGGCCCGACGACGACTCGGCCAACGCCTTTCTCCGGGTCAAGGGCGCGCGCGATCTCACGCGCCGCGAGCTGGCCATTTTGCGGGAGCTCGTTCCCTGGCGCGATGCAATCGCGAGCCAACTCGACCGCGCCACCTTTCGCGTGATCGGCAACGAGCAACTGTTGGAAGTATCCCGCCAGCAGCCGGCGACACGCGAGGCGCTCGCCGCGATCAAAGGCATGCCGCGCGGATTGCTCGAGGCGCGCGGCGGCGAGCTGCTCGACGCCGTGCGCCGCGGCCAGGCCGCTCCGGAGTCGGACTTGCCGCGCTTTCCCAAAGCGCCGCGATGGGATCGCGATCCGGAGTTCGACGCGCGAGTCAGCGCGCTGAAAACGGTGCGAGATGCGACCGCGACGCGGCTCGACCTCGATCCCGGCGTGCTCTGCGCCCGCGACCGGCTCGAGGCGGTCGCGCGGAAGAATCCCTCGACGCGCGAAGAGCTGGCGCAGGTCTCCGAGCTCCGGCGCTGGCAGGCCGGCGTGCTCGGTGAGGATTTTCTAAAGGCGCTGGCCAGCCACCGCCGCGGCGGCCCCGCATCGCCGGCGCCGAAGCCGGCAGCCGCTCCGCGTCCAGCGCGGGCCGAGGACGATTCGCCCTACAGCGACTACAAACCCATGTAGGCTCGGACCCGTGGCTCGATTCGTTCCGGCGACCAGAAGGGCTGCCAGACGAGATTGATCGTCACGGTGCCGACGCCGGGCGCCGCTTTCAGCACGCGCTCCGCGTCGGCCATGATCTGCGGGCCCGCCGGACATCCCGGCGACGTCAGCGTCATGTCGATCGTCACGTCGGAACCGTCGACCATCACGTCGTAGACGAGACCGAGGTCGACGATGTTCAGGTTGAGCTCCGGGTCCTTCACCTTGCGAAGGGCGAGCGTCACCTGGTCGACGCTCGGCGGCGGCGCGTCGGTCGCGGCCGGTGATTCGATCTCGTCGTTCATCCCTCGACTCCGCTGCTCATGTGTGCAAGATCGGGAGTCGCCAGGGCAGCGGCAAGGTCGTACCGGTGCGCCGTCATGCCGTCGACATGGCAGCTACGTCATTCCGGCGACGCGGCTACGTAACTCGCCGCATCACGGCGACGGTCGAGGGCTCGCATCCTTTGCGTTCCTTCGATGGAGCGCCAGATGTCGCCGCTCGTTCACCATTCAAGCCGTCCGAATCCGCGGGGGATTGCCGCCGCGTTTGCAGCATTCCTCGTGCTGGCCGTGGTTGCCCGCGCAGCGATCGCTCAATCGCCGGACCGTTCTCGCGTCGAGCTGTCCGGCATTCCAGCGCTCAACTTCGACAGCGACGAGGGCTTCGGCTACGGTGTGGTCCTCGCCGCCTACGACTACCGCCCAAAGCGCGCGAGCTACGATTGGACGATCGAGCCGACAGTCTTCCTGACGACGAGGGGGCGCCGCGACTACACGATCTTTTTCGACGCGCCCGCCGGCGCGACGCGGCACTTTCGATACACCGCCTTTGCCGGACGCGAGGAGCAGCTTGCTGCACCGTACTACGGCATCGGCAACGACACACCCTACGATCCTTCGGTCGAATCGGGGAGCACGCGGTATTTCTATCGATATGGACGCAATCGGCTTCGCGCCGCGTTCGACGTTCAGCACTCGATCGGCCGGCCCTCGCTGCGCGCGCTGTTCGGCGGTGGCATTTCGAACGACCGCATCGACCTCACGCCGTTCGACAGCGGCTCGACCCTCATCGAACACGAGGTCGCCGGCCAAACGCCGCCCACCGGGCACACGAACTATCTGCGCGTCGGGATCACCTGGGACACCCGCGATCGCGAGATTGCTCCGCACACTGGCACGTGGATCGACGTTCTCGCTCAACGGGTCGACAGGCGATTCGGCGCGTCGAGCGACTACACGCGGTGGACCGGCACTGCGCGCCGCTATCAACCGCTCGGCGACAGGCTCACTCTCGCCAGCCGGCTCGTTGCGCAGCACATTGCCGGCGACGCGCCGTTCTACGTCCTTGCCGACATTCAAACAACGCAGCAATGGCAGGACGGACTCGGCGGATCGAGCAGCGTTCGCGGACTGCCGAAGGATCGGTACGTCGGCAAAGGGCTGATGTTCGCGAACAACGAGCTTCGCTGGCGAGCCGCCGATTTCAAGCTGGTCGGGCGGCCGTCATCAGTCGTGCTGAGCGCATTCGCAGACGCCGGCCGGGTCTGGAGCGGCGGAATCGATCCGTCGACCGCCGTCGACGAGCTCCACGCCGGCTATGGGGCGGGTACCCGTCTCGCGTTCGGTGACAGTTTCGTGATTGCGACGGACGTTGGTCATTCGTCGCTGGCCAGCGCCGCCGTGTACGTCGGGCTTGGCTATCTGTTCTAGCGGCTGCTCTTCTTCGCCGTCGATCGTTTCGCGGACGCCTTGCTCGCGGACGCCTTGCTGTGCGAGGACGCGCTCGACTTCGAGTGCGTCGACCGCGACGACTTCTTGACGACGTGCCGGCGCGGCTTCCGCACCGGCGTGTTCCAACCGGCCGCCTTGTCGGCGCGGAATTTGGCGGGCATGACCATTGGTCCGTCGCCGTAGTCGGTCACGGCGAGTGCGGCGGCGTCGGCGAGATCGGCCCGCACGTCGGCAATCACCTTGGCCGGCCGGCGCGCCCGCGCTTCGTGCACGCGGTTCGTCAACAGCAGCACGAACATGTCGCGGTCGGGATCGATCCAGAGCGACGTGCCGGTGAAGCCGGTGTGGCCGTAGGCATCCTCTCCGAGGTATTCGCCGCAGCTTCCCGAACCACCGCAGGTGTCCCAACCGAGCGCGCGAGTTCCGGCGGCGCGTGTGGTGAACAGGGCGACGGTGGAATCGGCGATCAGGCGCTGGCCATTGTACTCGCCGCCGTTGAGCATCATCTGGGCGAAGATCGAGAGATCGGCCGCGGTGCTGAACAGTCCCGCGTGCCCGGCGACGCCGCCGAGCGCATACGCATTCTCGTCGTGCACCTCGCCCTGGAGCGGGTAGCCGCGCGGCGGCGCGACTTCGGTCGGCGCGACGCGAGCGCGGAGCGAGTCTGCCGGCCGGAAAAAAGTGTCGTGCATGCCGAGCGGCTCGAACACCCGCTCGCGTGCAAACTGGTCGAGCGGCTCGCCGGACGCTGCTTCGACGACGAAGCCGAGCATGTCGGCGCCGAGGTCGGAGTACTCGTAGCACTGGTTCGGCGCGCAGACGAGCGGCGTCTCGATCACCGTTTGCCGCGCTTCGGCCGGCGTATGATCGATGCGCCAGAGATCGCGTCCCGCCGGCAGGCCGGAGCGATGCTCGAGCAGCATGCGAATGGTGACTTGATCCTTTTGGCCGCCGGAGAACTCCGGTACGAACTTGGAGACCGGATCGTCGAGGTGGACCTTCCCCTCGTCGTAAAGAATCATCAGCGCCGACGTGGTGGCGACGACCTTGGTCAGCGAGGCGAGATCGTAGATCGTCCGGTCGGGCGAGACAGTTGGACTGCCGGCCTCCCAACTCAGCTTGCCGAATCCCTTCTCGACGACGGCGGCGCCGCGACGGCCGACAACAACGGCCGCTCCAGGGTAGCCGCCGGCCGAAATTCCGCGCATCACGACATGATCAATTTTTGCCAGGCGCTCGCTGGACATGCCGACGGCGCGCGGTGCCTTCAGGGGAAGGCCGCCGCCCGAGGAGATGGCGAACGCGGTAATGAGCAGCGACAACACCGATGGGATCCCTGACGAATGGCGGAAGAGGCGATCTAAGGCTCTGCGCTACCCGCTGGGAGCGATGCTAACGCAGAGGTCGTGCGAGCTCGGCTTGGTTGGACCGGTGGAGGGAACATCCGAGCCGGTCCCGCTCTAGTGCTGTACGTCACAATTGCACCGGTGTTCCCAGTACGCAAGGCCCAACGCGGTTCATAGTATTCCTTGGCTGAGCGACGAGCCACCGGAAGTGATGTAACGGTAGCGAAGTCGCCTCCCCACGCCATGTTACAGCCGAGTCCGCGTGCGGCGCAAACCGTTTTGCCGCAACGCGTGACCAATCCTTCGGACATGGATCACGAGCTTCTCATCATCCGGCGCGCGATCGACGGCGATGAGGGTGCGCTTCGAGCCCTTTGGACTCGTCACGCCCCCCACATCGATATGGTCGTGCGTCGGTTGGCGGGAGGTGACGCCGACCTGGCGGCCGATATCGCGCAGGACGTGTGGATTCAGATCTTCCGCGCGCTGCCGAGCTATCGGGGCGACTCGCAGTTCAGCACCTGGGCGCATCGCATCGCGGTGAACCGGGCGTTGAATGCGCTGCGAAAGGCGCGGCGGCTGGCCAGCTTGGAGACGGAGGTCAAGGAAGACAGCGCCTCCTTCGAGCCGGACACCGATCGCTCGTTCGTCGCGCAGTCGATCGAAGAGGCGGCGGCGAAGTTGTCGCCCGGAGCTCGCGCCGTGTTCATGCTGCACGATGTGGAAGGGTACACGCACGAAGAGATCGCTCAATCGCTCGGCATCACCGCGGGCGGATCCAAATCACAGCTCTTCAAGGCGCGGGCGAAGCTGCGAAAGCTCCTGGCGCACTTGATCGAAGTCAAAGATGGCCATGACGCACGGACACTCGGGAAGGAATCGGAACATGTCGCACCTGTCTCCTGAACGCCTCGCGGCGCTGGTCGACGAGTCGCCGACCTCGGCGGAGCTGGCGCATCTCGCCGGGTGCGGGGAATGCGCGCGCGAGCGAGCGGTCTACCGAAGCCTGGGGGAGCTCGCGGCGAGCGAGTCGGCGACGATCGGAGCGCCGCTCAGCGAATGGACGTCCCTGCGGCGGGCGCTCATCGCGGACGGCGTGGTCGATACCGGCCGCGGCGCGGGTCGGATGGTGTCTCGCGGCATGCGAAGCCCGTGGCTGCAGGCGGCGGCGGCAGTGCTGTTCGTGGCCGGGGGAATGATGGCGGGACGTTATTCGGCGGGAGCCACGCTGCTTCCGTCCGACGTGCGCGGCGCGAGCGGCCTGGCCGCGACTGCGGACAGCGGGTCGGCCGCCGATTCGCTGGTGCGCTTCGCGTCGCTCGACGAGGCGCGGCAGGCGCAGGCGCGGGCGCAGCTCGCCTATCAATCGGCGACGGCGTACATCGCGCAGAACGACACGGCCGGCCGTGCGCCGGAGAGTCCGGGCGCGATGCGCACGCGGCTCGCGGCGCTCGACCAGGCGTACCGCGTGATGGGGCAGGCGCTCGACGAAGCGCCCTACGATCCGGTGATCAACGGCTACTACCTGACCACACTCGGCCAGCGCGAGGCGACGATTCGCCAGCTCAACACCGTGCTGCCGGCGAGCATGCGAATCACCAGCTATTGAATGAGCATATCATGATGTCCTCGCGTTTCGTACGCCGCGCCGCCGCGGCGCTGCCCGTCGCCGGACTCCTCGTCGGCGGCTCGGCGGCCCTGGCGCAGGGAACTGGCGCCTCCGTCGGCACGGTGCGGCGCGACTCGGCCGTCGTGCGGCTCGTCATTCCCGCCGATGGCATTCGCGACTCGGTCCTCCTGCTGGTCCGCGCGCTCAACGACGTAGCTCCGAGCTCGCCGGAGTTCGCGACCCTCAAGCTCCGCATCGACTCGCTGATGCGGTCGATGACCGTCAGGCAGACGGTGATCACCCGCGGCTTCGGCGGAGCGGGCCGGGGCATGGGCATGGGCGGCCGCGCCGTCATGATGCCGCGCGGCTGGATCGGCCTCAATCTTCAAGGACTCAAATCCGAGTTCTTGAATCAGGGCCACGATCTCGTCGAATACCTGGACTACCCGTCGGTCGTCTCGGTCGACCCGGCGTCGCCGGCGGCGCGGGCCGGCATCGTGCCCGGCGACGTCGTCGTCGCCTACGACGGGTTCGATCTGCGCACGCACCGCCTGGACCTCGCCCAGATCCTGCGTCCGGAACGGACGGTGGCGGTCACCGTCCGCCGCGACGGCGAGGTGCGAGAGGTGCCGATCGTCGTCAGCCACGTGCCCGACGACATCATGCGGAAGCGCGATCAAGAGGTCGTCTCCGTCGCCAAGCACATGGCCGAGATGACTGACGGGACCACACTCCGGGCGGGGCCGTTCGGGGCGACCAATTTCACGTTCACGTCCAACGGCTGGTTCGGCGTCACACTCGCCAACGTCAACGCCGCTCTGTCGCGCGCCCTCAAGCTGGATCAGGGCGTGCTCGTCACCGACGCGCCCGACGGATCGCCCGGCTACCGCGCCGGCCTGCGCGCCGGCGACGTGATCGTCGAGCTGGAAGGCGATTCCACGCCGTCGATCGCGCAGCTTCGCCGGGTATTCGCCGCGCACGGCGGCGACCATGCGATCGACGTGCGCATCGTGCGCGACAAAAAAGCCCGCAAGCTCACGCTGGCCTGGTAGCCGCCGGCGATCGCGGCTTCAACTTCCGCGTCGCCGGCACCAGCGATGCGTGGATCGCCAACGCGGCGCGCGCGCCATCCGCCGCCGCCCGGATCGCCAGCTGCGAGCCCGCCGTGATGTCTCCCGCCGCGAACACCTGCTCGACCGACGTGCGGCAATGCTCGTCGACGACGATCCGCCCTTCGTCGTCGCGCTCACAACCCAGCTGCACGCCGAGGTCGTCGGCCGGATACTGGCCGATCGTGAAGAACAACTTGTCGGTGTCGAGCTGCATTCCGTTGGCCAGCATCAGGCAGTGGATCGACCGGCCGTCGTAGCACACACGGACGATGCGCTCGGTCAGCACGGGAATGTTCAACGCGTCGAGCTTGGCGCAGTACTCCGCCTCGTCGAGCTCCGGCGGACGGCCGTTGGTGCAGATGATGATGTCGCGCGTCCACGTCGTGAGATTGAGCGCCATGCCCACGGCGCGCCGGCCGTTGCCGACCACCACCACCTTCTTGTCGCGCGTGCTGTACCCGTCGCAGTCTGGACAGACGTGCGCGTTGGCGCCATACACATGCTCGAGGCCCGGGATGTCCGGCCACACGTCGCGAATCCCGATCGCGAGCAGCAGACGCCGCGACACGACGCGCTCACCCCCTTCGAGCGACAGGCAGAGCTCCTCCGCGGCGCGGTGTTCGGCGCGCAGCACGATCGCGTCGATCAGCTCGACGCCCAGCGAACGGCAGATCTCGCGTCCGCGTTCGCGGAGCTCGGCCGGCCGCACGCCCTCGAATCCGAGATAGCCGTAGATGCCGCGCGTTTCCCAATTGCGCGGATCGCCGCTGTCGACGACCGCGACGCTATGGAGGTAGCGCGCCGCCCAGATCGCTCCGCTCAATCCGGCCGGACCGCCGCCCACGATGCCGACGTCGAACGTCCGCTGCGGTTGCTTCGTCATGCGGCCGGAGATTCGCAAGAACGAGTCCGGCACCGGCCGTGCCCGCCGCGGCGCGCGCGAACCTCGATTACGGCAGCGCGCCCGGGGGAAGCTGGTAGAGGAGTCGCAGCGTGGCGCGATCGGTGGGCGTGATGTCGTTCACCGTCTCGACGGGGTACATCTTCGTCTTCGGGTCGCGCGAATGCCCGAGGCCGAGCGCATGCCCCGCCTCATGGCGTACGATGCCCGCCAGATCCACCGGTCGAATCGTGGCGCCGGCGCTGTCGTGGATCGCGACGCTGATGTCGGCCTGCGACAACCAGCCGTTGCGGTCGTTCCGACGTTTGGTCGTGCCGACGCGGCGCCCCGCCTCCGGCGGAAAGCGATCGAGCCACATGATGCGAATGTCGGCGGACGCGGAGTCGAGCACGAAGTCGAAGCGGAGCGGAAAACCGTCGCCGCTCCAATCCGCAACCGCGTCGCGCGCCATCTGCGCGTAGCGCAGATCGAAGTCCGGCACCGGCGTGAAAGTCTGTACCCATACCCGGAGCCCGCCGTCGCGGCGATCGGGCCACCGCACGAGCTGGTGCTTGAGATCCTCGAACATGTCGGGCATGTACGTGCCCGATGCCGCGGCGATGCGCGCGCGAATGACCAGCGGGTCACGCTGCAGCAACTCCGTGCCGTTGGTGCTCAGCGTTTCGCTCACATCCGGCGACGACGAGAGCACCGAATCGATGTTCAGCCGCGCCGGTGCCGAATGAGCGTGGACGGCGGGCGGCACCGCCGCCCGCGCCGGGACGTGCTTGAGCTGCACGGCGACGAACGAGCCGAGACAGCCGACGACGACGACGAGCAGCGCATCGCTTCGGTTCATCGGTCGCGCTAGCGCAGCGGTCCGGTGGGCAGGGAGTAGAGCAGCCGCGCCGTCGCGCGGTCGTCGTCGGCCAGCTCGCGCACGCGAACGCGCGGCGCCATGATGCTCAGGCTGTCGCTCGTGTGGTCGAGGCCGAGCAGGTGGCCGATCTCGTGCAGCGCCATGGCGCGCATCGAATCGACGTCGAGCTGCTCACCGTGCGAATGGTGGACGGCCAGCAAGATGCTCGCGTCGGTGATCGCCCATGTATCGTCGCGCGACCAGCGGGTGCGTCCGCTGATCGGTTCGTCGAAATGGTCGATGAACGTCACGCGGACGTCGGCGTGGGCCGAATCGTCGACGTAGCGGAAGTGAACGGGAAGATGCACCGCGTCCCACTCCTCGAACGCCGCGCGTACGCTCGTCACGTAGTCGAGCGTGAAGTCGGGCACGAACGACAACGGTTGGATCCAGATCGCGAGCGGTTTGCCGCGGCGGTCGGGCCAGCGCGAGATCGAGGAATCGCGCTCGCGAAGAATCTCCCCGATGTAGGTACCGGCGGCTCCGCGGTTCAGACGGCGGCGCGCTTCCGATCGCACGCTGCTCGCCGCCAATCCGGGATCGACGGCGGCAATGGCGCGCGCCACGGCCCCCGTCGCGGTCTCAGTCGTCGACGGCGCGACGGCCGTCGTGACATGCGAGCTCGGGGCCGGCGATCGCATGGCGGCGACCACCGTGGCACACACCGACAGCGCGAGGAGAATGATGACGGCGCGCTTCATGAGGCGGAGAGATCACCGGCCGCCCGCTATCGGGCGCGGAGGAAGGATTCGAGCTGGGCGAAAAAGCGTTCCGGTGCTTCCCAGAACGGCATGTGCCCGGAGGTGGGAACGACGACGTGTCGGGCGTTCGTGAGCATTCGTGCATCCTCCAGCGACACCGTCGGAGGCAGTACGTCTTGCTCACCGTGAAGGACGAGCGTTGTCGTCGAAAGGGCACGCAGGATTGCGCGCCAGTCGTAGCCCTCGCGGCGCAAGCGCGCGAGCACCGCGGAACCGGTTTCGCTGAGCGCTTCCGGCGGCGTAAAGCGGCTCGCCAGCTCGCGGTCGGCAAACCATGCCGGGTACACGGCGCGTGCATAGGCGCTGTGCACGGCCGGGTCGGAAGCGGTCAAAGTTTCCTCAGGGATCGCGGCGACCGCCGCGCGCTCGGCGCCGTGCAGCCGCTCGAGCACTGCGAGGCGCAGCGGGGCGATCCAGTCGCTGGTTGGTCCAACTGGAGCGATGAGGACCAGGCGCCGCACGCCCGCGACGTCGTTCGCGGCGGAGAGCATCGCAATGCCGCCGCCCCACGAGTGGCCCAACAGATCCCACTGCCGAATGCCGAGCGCGCGGCGCAGCGCGCCGATGTCGGCAGCATCATCGTGGATCGTCGCGTCGCCGGGGTTGGACGGCGCCGACGATGCGCCTCGTCCACGGAGATCGAACAGGATGACTTGCTGATCTTCGGCGAGCGGGGACAGCGCCGGCCAGAGCATCGAGTGATCGTAGATCATTCCGCCGTTCACGCAGCAGACGGGCGGCGAGCCGGCGACCGGCGGGCTGGTGAAGACGGCGAAGGCTACGCCGCGCGCGCGGACCGTCTGGCGCTCGAGGCGCGGCGGCCGCGGAATCGATCGGCGAAAGGCGAGAAAGTCGGCGTAGGACATCGAATGAAACGGGGGAAGCGCCGAGCGCGCCGGCGAGCGCGCCCAATGGTCGGGTGGACGGGCGGCTGGACAGGCAGGTAACGCGGAGCGATCATCGCGTCATCGCTTCATCCAGCCGTGCCCATTCTCACGACAATTCTCCGCAACATGAGCAACATGCGCCGCTCGCTGTTCGGTTCGACTCTCGCGCTCACCGTCGTCGTGGCCCTTCCATTGGCCGCGCTGCGCCCGCTCGCCGCGCAGGGCGGCGGCGAGACTTTCGACCGCGCGATGATCGCCAAGATCCGCGACGAAGGGCTCAACCACTCGCAAGCCTGGCCGATGCTCGACACGCTGGCGACGGTGATCGGCCCGCGCCTCACTGCTTCGCCGGCGTTCATGCGCGCCGCGACTTGGGCGCGCGACCATCTCGCGGCCTGGGGACTGGCGTCGCCGCACCTCGAGTCGTGGCCCTTCGGCCGCGGCTGGGAGCTCGAGGGCTTCACGTTGAACATGACTGCGCCGCGATTCATGCCGATGATCGGCTATCCCGATGCCTGGTCGCCGCCGACCGCGGGCGCGATCACGGCGACGCCGATCGTCATTGCCGGAATTTCGGCGGACTCGCTGGAGCAGATGCGCGGCGAGCTGAAAGGCGCGATCGTGATGACGCAGCCGATGATGACGACGTTCATCCGGCAGGATCGCGTGAATCCGACCGATCCGAACGCGCCGCCCGCCGAACCCCCGGCGGGGCGCGGTGCGGGGCCCGGGCGGGGGGCGGGCGGCGGCCGCGGGCGGGGCGGGGCGAGCGAAGCGCAGCGTGTCGCCCGGATCCTCCACGACGCCGGCGTCGGCGCAGTGCTCAAGCCGAGCCGCGGCGAGCATGGCACGGTCTTCGTGCAGACGCGCGACGCCGGCGCCCTGGCGGTGCCGACGGTCGTCGTGTCCGGCGAGCATTACAATAATCTCATGAGACTTCTCGCCGATCACGTCCCGGCCGTCGTCCAGGTGGAGATCCGGGCGCGCTACTTCACCGCCGACACGAACGGCTACAACGTCATTGCCGAGCTGCCCGGCACCGATCCGGCGCTCGCGGATCAGGTGGTGATGATCGGCGGCCACCTCGACTCCTGGCACGCCGCCGAGGGCGCGATGGACAATGCCGACGGCGCGGTGACCGTGCTCGAGGCGATGCGCATTCTCAAAGCGGTCGGCGCCCGGCCGCGGCGCACGATCCGCGTCGCGCTCTGGGGCGGCGAAGAGGAGGGGCTGTTCGGATCGAAGGCGTGGGTCGCGCAACATCTCTCGGGGCCGGCGAACGCCGCCGCCCGCGACAAGATGTCGGTCTACTTCAACATCGATCCGGGATATGGACCGGTCTACGGCTTCTATACCGAAGGCAACGAAGCCGCGAAATCGATCTTCGATGCCTGGCTCGCGCCGTTCGCGGATCTCGGCGCGCGCAAGAACGTCATCGCGGGGATCGGCAGCACCGACCATCTGAGCTTCATCGCCGAAGGCGTGCCGGGATTCAATCCGGTGCAGGACTACGCCAACTACGACGTCCGCATCCACCACACCAACATGGATACGATGGAGCGGATGCGCCCCGACGATCTCAAGGAGGCGGCGATCGTCTTCGCGGCGTTCGCCTACAACGCCGCGATGCGCGACGCGCCGATTCCGCGGGCGTCGCGCTGAGAGGGGCCGCGCCCTAGCGCACGAGCACGAATCGATATTCCTGGACGACGAGCTGGTTCACGACCTGACCGGCGACGCGCGCCGGCAGGAAGTGCGACTGTCGCAGCGCCGCCCGCACCGACCGGACGAACAGCTCGTGCATCGACGGCGGAAACGAGATCCGGTTGTCGATCACGCGGCCGGTGGTGTCGACGACGAATTGAACGTAGAACGACCCCTCGATGCCGCGGCGTCGCAACGTCTCCGGATACCGCGGCAGCGGGTTGGCGCGCCGCGCTTCGACCGTGCGGTCGACCATCGATTCGGAGTACACTCCGTCGATCGGACCACGCCAGTTCATCGCGTCCATCAGTGTGACGGCGATGCTCTGGCCGGGACTCGACAGGGAGTCGGGCCGGGACAGCCAGTCGGCGCCGATCGCTTCGAGCACCGGTGCGGCGGCGGTCGCGCGTTCGATCGATTGGTCGACGGCGCGACGCAGGGCGTCGTCGTCGGCCGCCAACGTGAGCCGCGGACGAACCGACCGAGACGATCGTGAGCCCCTCACCGACGGTTTCGCCGCCGACGTGGGGCGTGGCGCCGCGGAGGGTGCAGCCATCCGCACGAACGTCACCCGCTCGACGGTGGTCGAACGCGTCTCGTGGGCGACCGGGCCCGGCTCCCCGGCCGACAGCGCGATGAGAAGTACTGCGCCGCCATGTACCGCGGTGCTTACCGCCGTGCCGCCGCCGAACCACGACCGCGCCGGACTCGAGCCGATCAATTGCTGAAGCATGAGCATTCCAAGCAGGTGCCGATTCTGAGAATTGGCATCTGGCACGCCCACGCTACGTGGCGATCACGAAAACCCGACGCTGGCCCGCGAAGTTTTCGAACGCGCAGCCGCGCGACGCTCGCGGCTGCTGCGTTTCGCGACAGCGGTCAGGTCGCGGAATCGCTTCCGATCACCGCCAAGTCGTCGGCGCCGCGCCCCTGCTCGATGAGCCGGTCCATTCGCGCGGCGATCGCCGGCAGTGCTGCCAACGGTTTTCCATCGGCCGTCTCGAGCATCAAGCGTACGTCCTTTCTCGCCATCTCCAGCGCGAAGCTCGGCGCGAACTCGCCGCGCAGCATGCTCCGGCCGCGGCCGCTCACGACGCCGCCAAGGTCGAACATCTCGGCGACCCGCAACGCCTCGGCGGCATCGACGTCCGCGCCGCGCGCCACCTCGAGCACGTCGGCCACGACCGCGTTGACGCCGATGATGAGCGCGTTGCCGCACAACTTGAACACGGCGGCGAGATCGGGTCGTTCGCCGAAGTACTCGACGCGCGCCGCCATGCGCGAGAGCGCCGGCTTCACCGCATCGAACAACGCGCGCGGGCCGGCGGCGAGAATGGTTCCCGAGCCGGCGCGCGCCGCGGCGGGTCCGATGAACACCGGACAGTGCAGATACTTGACGCCTTCGCCGGCGAGTCGCTTGGCGCGCGCGGCGGTCGCGGCTGGCTGCGTCGTCGTGTGATCGACGATGATCGTGTCGGCGGCGAGTCCCGGGCGCAGCGCGGCGATCACGCGTTCGACGACCGCGTCGTCCTGGAGCACGAGATGCACGCGCGCCGCGCCGCGCACTGCGTCGGCCGGATTCTCGGCCACGCGCACGCCGAACTGCTCGAGCGCGCGCGCCTTCTCGATCGTTCGATTCCAGGCGACGATCGAATCGCCGCGCTTCGCCGACGCCTCGGCGAGCGCGCCGCCGAGCAATCCCGTGCCGAGAAATGCGATGTGTGTCATGCCGAAAAGGTAGGCAGGTCCGATCGCATTCCTCCCCGCCGCTCGACCGTCAGGACCGTTCGGCGCGCGTTGCCTCGCCCGCCAGCCGCAACACATGCGCGCGCACGTCGCGCGGCCACGCACGCGTGAGCTCGGCGAGCCGCTCGTCGTCGGGCGCGAACAGTGCACGCGTTGCTTCCTCGAAGTTCGGGAGGTCGCCGGCCATCGCCCACATCATGCGTGACAGCGCGGCTCGCATGCGCCGCGCCTTCTGCGCGCCCGGCTCGCGCTTCCGTGCTTCGTCGACCAGACGGCGTAGGGCGGCGGAGATTCCGTTCGGCTGTTCCTCCAGCCATTCCCAATGGCGCGGCAAGAGCGAAACCTCGCGCCCGACGACGCCGAGCTTTGGCCGGCCGGGTCCGTGGCGCGCAGCGGCCGATTCGCGCGCCAACACATCCGCGAGACTCCCGCTCAAGTCGAAGTCGACTTGTTTCCCAGTGTGATCGTCGAATATCACCGTGGAGTGTCTAATACTGTCTTCTTGATGCTTGATTGCTGTAATAATCTCTTCCTTTCTGCCGGACGCGACGAGTCGACCGTCTGCGAAGGCGCTGTAGGTCGGGACGGGCTCCGTTGGTGTATTCGGCATGCTCAATATTACCCAGGTAAAACCTGATACGCAATATTTCCTGGATAAAATTGTCGACCTGCGTGGACGTTCGATCTATCATGTCGATCCCGCCAACCCCGGTTCGACGCGTAAGTAGAACCAGGCTTCGGGACCGCTCAGAGCGAGCGCCGATCGCGGGGCCACCAACCGGAGATTCAACGATGCGCTTCATGGTGATGGTCAAGTCCAACGCGGCGACCGAAGCAGGCGAGCTGCCGAGCACGGAGCTCTTGGCGGCGATGGGCAAGTTCAACGAGGAGCTCGTCAGAGCAGGCGTGATGCTCGCCGGCGAGGGACTGCAGCCCAGCTCGAAGGGTGCGCGCATCAAATTCTCGGGTGGCAAGCGGAAAGTCGTCGACGGTCCGTTCGCCGAGTCGAAAGAGCTGATCGCCGGCTTCTGGATCATTCAGGTGAAATCCAAGGCCGAGGCGATCGAGTGGATGAAGCGCTGTCCGAATCCCACCGGCGAAGACGGCGAGCTCGAGATCCGTCAGGTATTCGAGGCGGACGACTTCGGCGAGAACCTCACGCCGGAGCTTCGCCAAGCGGAGGAACGCGTCGCCGCTGACGCGGCGCGCAACGCGTCGAAGCGATAAGCCTCAGCTCCCGGGCGGCACGGCCGTGCGCGTCGGACTTGCCTGGTCCGATGCGCGCGCGCTGATTTCCCGCGGTGACGTCGGACGACACGCACCGCGCGATCGAAGCAGTTTGGCGAATCGAATCGGCAAGGCTCATCGCCGGGCTCGCGCGCATCGTCCGCGATGTCGGCCTTGCCGAGGATCTCGCACAGGATGCGCTCGTCGCGGCGCTCGAGCGTTGGCCGGAGACGGGCGTTCCGGACAATCCCGGCGCGTGGCTCATGGCCGCGGCCAAACACCGTGCGATCGATCTCGTGCGAAAGAGCGCCTTGCATGATCGCAAGCAGGAGGAGATCGCCCGCGAGCTCGACGACGACGATCGGCGTCCCGACATTCACGCGACGCTCGACGATCAGTTCGGCGACGACCTCCTTCGGCTCATCTTCATGACCTGCCATCCGTCGCTCTCCACCGAGGCTCGGGTCGCACTCACGCTGCGCCTGCTCGGCGGACTGACGACAGTGGAGATCGCGCGCGCCTTTCTCGTGCCCGAGGCGACGATCGCGCAACGCATCGTACGGGCGAAGCGAACCCTCGCCGAGCATCGCGTGGAGTTCGAGGTGCCGCGCGGCGAGCAGCTCGCCGAGCGGCTCGCCTCGGTGCTCGGGGTCATCTATCTGGTGTTCAACGAAGGCTATTCGGCGACGGCCGGCGATGATTGGCTCCGTCCCGCGCTCTGCGAAGACGCGCTCCGACTCGGCCGGGTGCTGGCCGAGCTCGCGCCAAACGAGGGCGAAGTACACGGGCTCGTGTCGTTGATGGAGATTCAGGCGTCGCGCTTTCGCGCGCGCGTCGGCCCGAGCGGCGAGCCGGTGCTGCTGCTCGATCAGGATCGCGCCCGGTGGGACCAGCTGCTCATTCGCCGCGGCCTCGCCGCGTTCGCTCGCGCCGAGCGTCAGGGGCCGCTCGGGCCGTACGCACTGCAGGCGGCGATCGCCGCCTGCCACGCGCGCGCGCGCACCGGTGACGAGACGGACTGGCGGCGCATCGCCGAGTTGTACGGCGAGCTGTCTAACGTCGCACCGTCGCCGATCGTCGAGCTCAATCGCGCGGTCGCCGTCGCGATGGCGTTCGGCCCTGCGGCGGGACTCCAGCTCGTGGAGGATTTGGTGCGCGACGGCTCGCTGAACGAGTACCATTTGCTTCCCAGCGTGCGCGCCGACCTGCTCGCCAAGCTCGAGCGCTTCGACGAAGCAGCGACGGAGTTCGAGCGCGCGGCGTCGCTCACCAAGAACGGCCGGGAGCAGGCGTTGCTGCGGGAACGGGCCGCAACATCGCTGCGCCAGAGCTCGGCGCGCGGGGCGCGCGTCGACTAGGTCGCCGCCTCGCGGTCGAGCAGCGCACGCTTTCGCTCCACACCCCACCGGTAGCCGGAGAGTCCGCCGTCGGCGCGCACCACGCGATGGCAGGGCACGAGCACGGCGATCGGATTCGCGGCGCAGGCCTGGGCCACGGCGCGTGCGGCCGCCGGCTGGCCGATTTGCTTTGCGATCTCGGCGTACGTCGCCGGCGAGCCGCGCGGAATCGCGCGCAGCGCGCGCCACACGGCGCGCTGGAACGCGGTGCCGCGGAGATCGAGCGGAATCGATGCCCGATCGCCGGTCGTCGTGTCGATCGCACGAACGACGCGATCGGCGAGCGCGGCCGATGATGTGCCGCCGTCGCGGAGCGTCGCACCGCGAAAGCGCGCCGCGAGATCGGCGCGCAGCGCAGCCTCGTCATCGCCGATCAGCACGGCCGCGATTCCGGCGTTCGTTGCGGCAACGAGCACCAAGCCGAGCGTCGACGCAGCGATCGAGACGTCGAGCGTCTCGCTCGACGTGCGCGGGGCGGGTGTGTGTGTTC
Organism: Gemmatimonadaceae bacterium; assembly: GCA_035572355.1. Lineage (GTDB taxonomy): Bacteria > Gemmatimonadota > Gemmatimonadetes > Gemmatimonadales > Gemmatimonadaceae > JAQBQB01. Next base: position 1,655 of record DATNAT010000293.1, on the reverse strand, counting down.
TCTTCGAGCTCATCGGCGCCATGATTGTCATCGTGGTCATCGTAGCCTCCTGCGGTTCTTTTCGCGATCCGTCGGGTTGCGCGAGGTGTCGCGCGCGCTGCGGCGCGGGCCTTGGTGAACGAACAGTAGACGTGAGCGACGGCGACGTCTCGCCGTTTTCGGACAACCACATTGGAACCGGCGGCCGGAACCGCTCACTCTCGCACGGGGCGGCTAGGGCGCGAGATTGACCGTCCGAAAATGGCCAGTTCGTTTCGGCGTTGAGGGTACATTCCAGACATGCTCGAGAACTCGACTGTCTGCTACTCCGCGTACGCCGCGCGCGACGCGCGGTTCGATGGCGTCTTCTTCATCGGCGTCACGTCGACCGGCATCTACTGTCGCCCGATCTGCACGGCGCGGACGCCGAAGGCCGCGAACTGCCGCTTCTTCGACAGCGCGGCCGCCGCCGAAAAGGCGAACTTCCGTCCCTGTCTGAGGTGCCGGCCCGAGCTCGCGCCGGGCAACGCGCCGGTCGATGATGCGCGGCGAATCGCCGCGCTCGTCGCGCGACGCATCGAAGAGGGCATGGCCGACGGCGATGCCGGCAGGGCCGGCCTCGAGCGAATCGCCGCGAAATTCGGCTGGAGCTCGCGCCAGATTCGGCGCATGGTGCAGAAGGAGCTCGGTGTGTCGCCGATCGAGCTCGTGCAGACTCGCCGCCTGCTGTTGGCCAAGCAGCTGCTCACCGAGACGTCGCTGCCCGTTGCGCGGGTCGCGTACGCGAGCGGGTTCGCGAGTCTGCGCCGATTCAACGATGCGTTCAACAAGCGCTACGGATTGGCGCCGAGCCGTTTCCGTCGCGCCGCCGACGACGTCGCCGCCGCGCCGCGGACGGGGGCGTCCCTCGTGCTGCGACTCGCGTACCGAACGCCATTCGATTGGCGAGCGATGCTGGACTTTCTTGGCGCCCGTGCGATCGCCGGCGTCGAATCGATCGACGGCGATGCGTACGCTCGCACGGTCGCGCTCGGCGATCGCACCGGTTGGATCCGCGTCTCGAACGGCGCGGGCGAACACGCGCTCACCGTCGAGGCATCCGAGTCGCTCGTGCCGGTGCTGCCGGCACTGCTCGGGCGGCTGCGCCAGTTGTTCGATCTCGACGCGCGTCCGGATATCATCGCCGACCATCTCGCCGCCGATGCGCGGCTGCGTCCGCTCGTCGCCGCAGCCCCAGGGCTTCGCGTGCCGGGCGCGTTCGACGGGTTCGAGCTCGCGCTGCGCGCAATCCTTGGACAGCAGATCACCGTAAAGGCCGCGACGACAATTGCGTCGCGCGTGATCACCGCCTTTGGCGACTCGATCGACACGGCACGCGATGCGCTCACGCGCATCACACCGCCAGCGGCCCGTCTCGCCGAGGCGCAGGTGGACGACGTCGCATCGCTCGGCATCGTGCGTACGCGCGCCGCAACCATTGTTGCGCTCGCCCGCGAGGTTGCGGCAGGACGTCTCGTGCTCGAGCCGGGCGCCGATCCGGACGCGACGATCGCGCAGCTCGTCGCGCTCCCGGGAATCGGGGCGTGGACGGCGAACTACATCGCGCTCCGTGCGCTCCGCTGGACCGATGCGTTTCCGAAGGAGGACGTGGTGCTGCGCAAGCAACTCGGGGGAGT
>DATNAT010000292.1:0-6835 GCA_035572355.1 Gemmatimonadaceae bacterium | reverse complement strand
CAGCCGGTCGAGGCTGCGCAGCATGAGCCCTGAGCCGACGAGCAGCATTACCGTCAGCGCGAGCTCGGCGGTGATCAACACGCGCCGCGGCCCGCCGATGCCTCCCGCCGTCGCGCCGACCCCGCCGCCGGACTTGATCGTATCGGTGGCGTCTGCGCGCGAGCTGCCGAGCGCAGGCCAGAGGCCGAAGATCAATCCGGTGACGATCGCCAGCGCGGCCGCAAATGTAAGAACTCTCAAGTCCAACTCGACTGGCGCAACGCCGGCCAGATTGCGCGGCATCATCGCGCGCAAGACGCTCAACGCGGCCGGCGCGAGCAGCAGACCGAGCATGGCTCCCGTGAAGGCGAGTACCAGGCTCTCGGCGAGCAACTGGCGGACAATCCGGTGGCGCGACGCGCCGAGCACTTCGCGGAGCGTGATCTCACGCCGCCGCGAGACGGCGTCGGAGATGAGGAGGTTGGCGACGTTCGAGCAGGCGATGAGCAGAAGCAGCAGCGCCGCGCCCATCAGAATCGCGAACGATGTACGCGTGTCGCCGACGAGTTGCGTCTTGAGCGGGAGCAAGGTCCCGCCGGCTCGCAGCTGCTTCATCTCGGTGGCGAAGTACGTCGTCCCCGGCGGTCCGTCCGGGCCGGCGAGCTGCTGCCAGCGCTGCAGCAGCATCGCGCCGGCACGCCCCGGCGAGACGTCTTCGGCCAGCCGTGCGAGAATGGACGACGGGAGCCACCCGTTGAATGGCGCGAAAGTCTCCATCGTGACCGGCACGGTCAGCGGGACCCACAGATCGCTCTCATTAGGAAAGTTGAAGCCCGGTCGCATGATGCCGACCACGGTATATCGATTTCGATTGAGCTCGATCGACTTGCCGATCATGTCGGCACCGCCGAACTTGTCGCGCCAGAGGGCGTCGGAGAGCACGGCGGCACGCGCGCCGTTCGGCCGGCCTTCGTCGTCGTCGAACACTCGTCCGGCCTGCGGCGCGGCGCCGAGCAGCGAGAAGAAGTTGGAGGTGACGACGCCGACCCGCACCCGCCGCGCGCTCGACGCGTCGGACAGGTTGAGACCGCCCGCCGCATAGGCGGCCACACCGCTGAACAGATCGGTCATCCGGCGCGCGTCTCGGATGTCGACGTAGTGCGGTCCGCGTCGCGGCGCGTCGTCCGATTCGCGCATGGGAATGTTGACGTCCGTCAACGTCACCAGGCGATCGGGCTCGAAAAACGGAAGCGGCCGGAAGAACGCCGCGTCGATCGCGCTGAACACGGCGGTCGTGGCGCCGATGCCGAGCGCGGCGACGAGAATCGTCGCGACGGCGAAGCCCGGACGGGCGCGGAGGCGGCGCGCCGCGAAGCGAACGTCGGCCATCGCGTTCTCGGCCCAGTGTAGTCCCCACATGTCGCGACTCCGTTGCTGAAGGTTGCCGGCGTTGCCGAATCGTCGGCGCGTCGCGTAGTAGGCCTCGAGCGGCGCCGCGCCGCGCTCGACGAACCGCGCTTCGCGCTGGGCGAGGTGAAAGCGCATCTCCTCCTCGAGCTCGGCGGTGTAGCGCGAGCGGAAGAGCAGGTATCGTATGCGGCGAGCGAGCTCGCGCAGGTGGGCCGGCAGATCGCGCCACGACATGGGTTCAGGCCGGGCTCAGAATCCGGTCGATCGCCACCGAGACGCGCCGGTAGGCGGACATCTCGGTTTCGAGCTGCTTGCGGCCGGCGGCGGTGAGATGGTAGTAGCGAGCGCGCCGGTTCTCGGCGGTGCGTCCCCATTCGCCGACGAGCCAGCCCTTGATGAGCATTCGTTGAAGGGCGGGGTAGAGGGACCCTTCTTCGACCTGCAGGATATCGCCCGATGTGCGCTCGATCGCGTCGGCGATCTCGAAGCCGTGGAGCTGGCGCTGCGAGGCGAGCGTCTTGAGGATAAGCATCTCGAGGGTCCCGGGCGGGATCTCGTCGCGCGGCGCAGGCGGCATTACATAGTCTATCTATGTTAGTGCGGGCCGTCAAGCGTCGGCGTGGATCGTGGATCGCGGATCATGCCGGGAACGGCCGGCGCGGCTCGGCGGTTCGTGACTTGCCGCGTCGGCTAGATTCACCAACGCGTCATTCGAGATCACGCCTCAGGAGACTTCGCCATGTCCATGTCGCGCATCCTGCTCAATACCATGATCGTCGCCGCGGTCGGAGCATTCGCCTCCGCCGAGTCGGCCCAGGCGCAGAAATTCTCGCTCACCAGCACGGACCTTCATCAGGGGCAGAAGATCGCCGCCGCGCAGGTCTTCAATGGTATGGGATGCACGGGGAGCAACGTCTCGCCGGCGCTCACCTGGCACGGTGCCCCGGCGAACACCAAGAGCTACGCCATCACCGCCTACGATCCCGACGCACCCACCGGCAGCGGCTGGTGGCATTGGGTGGTTTACAACATTCCGGCGAGTGTGACGAAGCTCGCTGCCGGCGCGGGCGACGCATCCAAACACTTACTGCCGCCGGGCGCTGCGCAGGGCAACACCGACTTCGGCACGCCGGGCTACGGCGGTCCGTGTCCACCGGCTGGCGACAAGCCACACCACTATCACTTCACCGTCTTCGCCCTCGACACAGACAAGCTCGACATTCCGGCGAATGCGACGGCGGCGTACGTCGGATTCAACTTGCACGGCCACACGCTTGCCAAGGCAGAGCTCACCGCGCTCTACGGGCGGTAAGACTCCTTGGGCGGCCGCGAGCCGTCGTTGCAAAACGGCCTCGATGGGTGCACAATCAACCGGAAGTCCGACCACTACCTGACCAGCGCGAGAGGCTCGAATGAACTTCGGCTCACTCGGACCAGGCGAAATCCTGATGATGCTCATCATCTGGATCATCCCGTTCGCGGTCACACTCGCCATCACGATCTACGTCGTCATGACGCTCGTCGGCATTCGGCGGGCTACGGAGCGGATCGCGCGCGCGGCCGAAGCGACCGTCGCCGAGCGGGTCGCGCATTGAGCTGATCGCGCGCCGTCAGACGCGTGGCATCGGGCGCAGGGCGCCAGCCACGCCGCGTTAGAGCGGTTTGACTGGAACCGGGTTCTTGATGAGCGGCGACGAACCCGGTTCCCGCGTGCCTGGGGTGGTCGGCTTCATCGGGGTGTCGGGCTTTGACCCGGCAGGCTCTTTGGCTTCGCTCGGCGCAAAGACTTCGACGGCAAAGCTGAAGGTGCGGCCCTCGCCCGGCTGAAGCGCGCCGACGCCGACGATCTGGCGGGTCACCTCTTCGCCGCGCTCGTTCTTGACCGAAATCATCATTGAATACTCCCACGCCTCGCCGGCGTCCGGGTGGCGGAGGGAAGCCTCCACCCGGAGCGGCGTGGACGTCGGCGCCGCGCGCGTTGCCGCGCCCGGCTCGAAGCGCAGGTGCTTCCGGCACGCCGGACAGACCGCCGCGCTTTGAAGAATCGTAGCCCGGCAGTGGGGGCAGGTGCGCGTGGCACCCGCCGCAGACTGTCGAACGGTGCTCACGAGACCTGGCTGCTACCCAGCGTGAGGCCACCCTTCGGCGGATGCTCGTCGCCCCAGCCGAACTCGGCGCGGCCGCGCATGCGCGATCCGGCGGCAACGGTCAGCGTGCCCGCCTTGAGATCGCCGTTCAGGATGCCCGTCTCGAGCAGCTCGACACGTGCGGCGCTTTCGATGTTGCCTTCCACTTCACCGCCGATCGTCACCGAGTTCGCGCGCACGCTGCCGGTGAGCTTGGCCCCCGCCTCGACGGTGAGGTCGCCCTGGATGTGGACGTCGCCCTTGAACCGCCCCGCGAGCCGAATGTGCCCGGAGCCATCGATCTTACCTTCGATCGAGATGTCGGACGCGATGACGGACTCCCGCGCCTCGCGTGGAGCCATACGCCGCGGTGCGCTGGGGCTCGGCGTGATGTCGTTGGAGAAATCGGGCTCTCTCTTGAGTGCGGGCTCTGAGGGGGGTGTCATCGTCGGTGCGTCCTTTTTGGGGGAGGTGGTTTCCTTCCAGATTGCCATGTTCGACGTCCTGTTGGAGTCCCGAACCAATACTGGTCGGTTGACGCGCTCGCTGTTGTCCGCGTCACCATTCACCAAGTGCTACCCCCGCGCGACGATTGGCCTTGGCCGACAGAGGGCTGCGCGCGGAAAGTTAGTATCGTACGCGCAAGGACGCGACGAAAAAAAACGATTGCGGACTCTGCCGCAGCAATGCACGCGATCGCCGTCTCGATGTTGCCGCGAAGTTCGTGCGCTAGATCACGCCAGGGCCAGCCGCGCTCGCATCGCGAGCATCGCGAGCATCGAACAATTCAAGACTACGCGTCTGTCGATCGCTTGGCGGGTCGCTTCGGCTTCGCCGACGAGTTGGCGGCTACCGCGGCGCGAATCAACGCCTTGAATGCAGTCGCGTTCAGCTTCTCGCCTTCGCGAATGTCGATCGCTCGTCGCGTTTTTCCCTCGAGGCTCGAGTTGAACAGCTTCTTCGGATCGGGAAGGGAAGCGCCGCGGAAGAAAGTGAGCTTCACGACCTGCTTGTAGGCTTCGCCGGTGCAGATGCCGCCGTCGTGCGACCAGACCGGCACCCCGCCCGAGCTTGGCTTCTCCCACTTCCATTCTTCTTCGACATCCGGATCGGCGTCGTGAATGAGTTGGCGAACATGGGCGAGCGTCTCGCCCCGCCAATCCGCCAGATCGTCGATTCGCTTCGTGATCTTCGTCGAGCCGGTTGCGGCGGAAGAACCGCGTTTCGCAGGCATGGGGATCATCTCCATTTTCTGAAATGTCCGAGCAGCGCGTCGAGCGCGGCGGGAGGGATCGAGGCCTCGGGCAGCGAGCCGAGCGCCTTCACCGTCTGCCGCATTTGCTCGACGTAGGTCGTGCAGAACGGACACGCTGCGAGATGCTCATCGAACCGCGTGCGCGCCGCCGGCGGCAGGGCATCCTCGAGATAGTCGGTCACCAGCTCGACCAGCTCCTTGCACGTCATCTCGTGTGCATCGGCAGTCGACATCGCTACTCCCGTCCGAAGTAGTGCTCGAGCGCCCCGCGCACGCGACTGCGCGCCCGGTGCAAGAGGACTCTCTGGTTAGTCTCGGAAACATCGAGGGCGTTACACACCTCTTCCGCCGACCAGCCCTCGATGTCGCGCAGGGTGATCACCTGCCGCTGCGCCGGCGGCAGACCGGCGATCACGCCGCCGATGCGCTCGCGGGCCTCCTTCGATAGCAGCAACTGATCCGGCGACGCGCCCCAGTCGGTCGGCGGCGCGCACCAGTGATTGGGCCAATCCGGGTGGTCCGCGCCGAGAAACCGATCGGGCGACACCGCCGGTTCGTCGCCCGCTGTCTCGCTCGCTGCCAGGGCCGAAAACGGCACGGTTCGGCTCTCGCGCTCGGATCGCGTCTTCGCGCGGTTCACGAGAATGCGGAACAGCCAGGTCTTGAACGACGCGCGCCCTTCGAACCGATCGATGCCCTGCAACACGCCGAGCCAGGTCTCCTGAACGATCTCCTCCGCCACGGAACGGCTTCCCGCGTACACCATCGCCAACCGCAGCAACGGTCCGTGGTACCGGCGCACGAGCGACACGAACGCCGCCTCATCGCGCTCCCTGAGCGCGGTGAGCAACCGCGCCTCGTCGAGGGCAATGTCGTTGTTCACGATGGGCGTCGTCACGAACCGGGACCGGGAGGAATTGGCGAAGTGTAACGCCGCGCGGCCTTCGCGGACTAGAGGTCAGGCAGGCATCATCATCCCACTTCGTTCATATAGGAGACAGGGCAATGCGCACACACAACGGAACGGCCACGCTCGACGGGCTCACATGGCAGCGCAACTCACGTTCGGCCGAGCGCGGCGCCGAGCTGCTCGGCGTCGCCGGGCTCGCCACGTTACGGTACGGATTGGCCTTTCTGCTCCTCGCATGGGGCGGAGCCAAGTTCACACCCGCCGAAGCCGAAGCGATTCGCCCGCTCGTCGCCCACAGTCCGTTTCTCTCCTGGCTCTATCCGCTGCTCGGTGTTCGAGGAACGTCGGACCTCCTCGGCCTCTTCGAGGTCGCGGCTGCGCTGCTCATCGTGAGCCGCCGGTGGCTGCCACGCCTTTCCGCGCTCGGCAGCCTCTTGGCGAGCGTAATGTTCGTCGTCACGCTGTCGTTCCTGATCACCACGCCCGACGTGTTCGCGCCGAGCAGTCCCTGGGGCGGATTCCTGATGAAAGATCTGATTCTGTTGGGCGCGGCACTGTTCACGGCCTCCGAGTCGCTGCGCCGCGCCGGAGGCCGCACGGCATGATCACCGCTCCAGGGCCTCGCGCGAGCCGTCGCGAGTGGATCGGTCTGGGAATCATTGCGCTTCCCTGTCTGCTCTACTCCATGGATCTGACCGTGCTGAATCTCGCGGTGCCGCGGCTGAGCGCGGATCTGCGGCCGACCAGCGCGCAGCTGCTCTGGATCGTCGACATCTACGGGTTCGTGCTCGCCGGTCTGCTGATTCCCATGGGTGCGCTCGGCGACCGGATCGGGCGGCGAAAGGTGCTGCTGATCGGCGGCGCTCTGTTCGGCGCGGCCTCGGTGCTCGCGGCCTTTTCGCGCAGCGCGGAAATGTTGATCGGCGCGCGCGCCATCCTCGGCGTGGCCGGCGCGACGATCGCGCCGTCCACGCTGTCGCTGATCCGGAACATGTTTCTCGACGCGCGGCAACGCACGACGGCGATCAGCGTCTGGATCTCGAGCTTCTCGGTCGGCGGCTCGATCGGTCCGCTCATCGGCGGCGCGCTGCTCGATCACTTCTGGTGGGGTTCCGTGTTCCTCGTCGGCGTGCCGGTCATGGTGCTGCTTCTCGT
>DATNAT010000291.1:0-4563 GCA_035572355.1 Gemmatimonadaceae bacterium | reverse complement strand
TATGCTGCCGCCGTGCTCACTTGCTCACTCGGCGCCGAGGAGTTTATCCTGTGGCCATGCCCATGCTCAAACGGCAGTGGACGTTCGACGATCTCGAAGATTTGCCAGACGACGGCAACCGGTACGAGATCATCGACGGCGAGCTGTTCGTGACGCCGTCGCCGGCGTGGCCGCATCAGCAGGCGATCGCCGAGCTGTTTCTGCTGGTCAACGCGTACCTGGCGCGCGTTCCCGTCGGGTTCGCGTACTTCGCCCCGACCGACGTGGTGTTCTCGCCGCGGCGAGCGGTGCAGCCCGACCTGTTCGTCGTGCCGCCGGTCGAAGGCCGCCGACCGACGTCGTTCTCCGCGGTTCGCCACCTGCTCCTCGCGGTCGAAATCCTCTCGCCGAGCTCGGCGCGCGCCGATCGCGTCGCCAAGCGAATGCTCTTCCGCGACGAGGGCGTGGCAGAGTACTGGGTGGTCGATCTCGACGCCCGCACGATCGAGCGGTCTACCCCCGGCGAGCCGCGTCCGGAAATTCTCGATCAGCAGCTCGCCTGGTCGCCCGACGGCGCGACGCAGCCGCTCACGATCGACCTCGGCGCGTACTTCTCGCGCGTGCTGGACACCTGACGCGCGGACGCTCAGCGCGCTGGACCGGTCAGCCGCTTCAGCAGGTCGTAAGTGAAATCCAGCCCGTCGTCGAACGACGAGATGAGAATACGCTCATCCTTGCCGTGCTCGCGATCGTCGTCGGTGGCGATGAACATTCCAGTGAAGCCGTAGACCGGCATTCCGGCGTTCAAGAGATAGAGCCCGTCGGTCGCGCCGGTGCTCATCGTCGGCACGATCGGCATCGCGCCCCACGTCGCCTTGACCGACGCCGCGATCACGTCGAACAGGTCGGAGCGGAGCGGCGAGGGCGGACTCGGCTTGGCCGTGTCGATCGGCGCGAGCACCACTGCCGTGTCGCCGATGACTCGCGTGAGCGTGCGCTCGACTGCGACCGGGTCTTCACCCGGCAGGATGCGGCAGTTGACCGTCGCCTTGGCCGTCTGGGGCAGCGCGTTCTCGGCGTGGCCGCCCTCGAGCATCGTGGCGACGCAAGTGGTGCGAAGAATGGCATTGTAGGACGGATATTCGCTCAACCGTTTGATCGCCGCCGGATCGACTCGGCCGGACGCGACTTTGCGCATGTCGGCCGCGACGGCAGGCGGCATCGTACCGGCTGCTGTGCGGAAGTACGCCTTGACGATGTCGTTCGGCTTGGCCGGAAACGAATATGCCGCGATGCGGTCGAGCGCGCGGGCGAGCGTATAGATCGCGTTGTCCTTGCGCGGCAGCGAGCTGTGGCCGCCGGGGTTCTTCACGGTGAGGCTGACCGAGTGATAGACCTTCTCGGCGGCCTGTACGTCGAACAGCGCATGCTTGCCGTTCTCGATCTCGCCGCCGCCGCCATCGACGTTGATCGCGTACTCGGCGTCGATCAGGTCGCGGCGGTTCTTGATCAGCCACTCGACGCCGTCGTAGCCCATGCCTCCTTCCTCACCCGCGGTGAGGGCGAGGATGAGATCGCGATCGGGAACGAACCCTTCCTGCTTGAGCCGAAGCAGTGTCGTGGTGAGGAGCGTGGCGCCGCCCTTCTGGTCTTGCGTTCCGCGTCCATAGAAAAAGCCGCCGTTCTCGGTGAGCTGGAACGGATCGTACGTCCAGTCGCTGCGCTTGGCCTCGACGACGTCGAGGTGGGCGAGGAGGAGGATCGGCCGGTGCGCGCCGGTGCCGCGGTAGCGGACGATGAAGTTTCGATTCCGCGCCGTCGGCCCGACCACGGCCACGTCGGAGTCGGGGAAGCCGGCGAGGTGGAAGCGCGTAGCGAGCTGACCGGCGAGATTGGTGACGTTGCCGCTCGAACCGGTGGTGTTGGTCTCGACCATCTCGCGGAGAATGGCGTGGCCGAGCTGGTGAAAGGTCGTCGCCGATACGCGCTGCGCGGCCGCCGGCGGCGCCAAAGCGGCGACGAGCAGCGCCACGAGCATACGTGAATTCGTGTTCAAGCACGAACGCATCAGCGCACTCCGGCCAACGACGCCACGATGAGCGCCGCCCACTGCGGTCCGAGCCAGCCGTCCTTGCCGTCGTCGTACCACTCGCCGAGCGCATGGGTGCCGCCGCCCTTGCCGCCGCCGCCGATCCGGATGCCCGGAATGCCGAGGCTGATCGGGATGTTGGCGTCCGTGCTCGAGGCGCTCGTCGACGACGCGAAGCCGAGTGTCTTCGCCGCGGCGAGCGCGGTGCGGACGATCGGCGCGTCATCCGACTGAGCGCCCGTCGGCCGGATGCCGATCGTGTCGATCGTCATCGTGAGCTTGGCCGCCGCGGCGCGCGGTCCCGTCCAACGCGCGTTCTCGGCGGCGAGCGCCGCGTGGAGCACCTTCTGGATCTTGGCGTCGACCGCGGCGAGCGAGGCCGCGTCCTCCGATCGCATGTCGATCTGCATCGACGCCTCGCCGGCGATCGAATTGACCGACGTGCCGCCTTGGATCACGCCGACGTTGAAGGTCGTCTTGGGTTGTGATGGAACTTGAATGTCGGCAATGCCGGCAATCGCGCGTCCGAGCGCGTGGATCGGATTGGGGATGCCGAACGCGCCGTAGCTGTGCCCGCCCGGACCTTTGTAGGTCACGCGATAGCGGTCGCTCCCCACGGCCCGGCTGGCGATCCCGAGATCGGCGTCGTCGATCGAGATGAAATAATCGATCTTTCCCTTGAGCTCGCGGCCGAAGAGGTTGCGCATGCCGCGGAGATTGCCCGGCCCCTCTTCGCCGACGTCGCCAACGAAGTACACGGTGCCGTTCGTCAGCACGTTCGCCTTCTCGAACGCGCGAACTACGGCGAGCACCACAGCGAGCCCGCGATCGTCGTCGCCGATGCCGGGCGCCTTGTAGCGCGGGCCCTCGCGCGTCACCGCGACGGCCGTGCCTTCAGGGAATACGGTGTCGAGGTGCCCTGCGAGAACGACGGTCGGTCCCTTGCCGGCGCCCGGCCGCCGCGCAATCACGTTGCCGACGCTGTCGACGTGTACGTCGTGGAGGCCGAGCGCCTCGAGGCGGCGTTTGAACTCGGCGGCGCGCACGGATTCCTTGAACGGCGGCGCTGGAATCTGCGTCAGCTCCACCTGCTGCTGGAGCGTCCAGGCATTGTCGGCTTTGACGATGTCGAGCGCGGCGCGGACACGGGCGTTGTTGGCCGGCACGGTCTGCGCGGCAACGGGCGATGCGGCCGCGAACGCGATGGCGGCGGCAAAATGGCGGGTGTGCATGGAGGGAAACTAAGATTGGATCGACCGCGGCGCGTCGGTGAAGTCGGCGGCCTCTGGCGCGGCAGCAATCATAATACAAGGTTGTATACCATGCTACGTCGTCCATTGCGCCTTGCCGCGGCGCTGTCGGCGTTCGGCGTTGCACACGCCGCCCGCGCCCAATCACCGACCGCCGTTCGCGTCACCGTCGCCGATACGCTCGGGCTGCCGGTGTCCGACATGACCGTGCGTTTAGTGCGCGATTCGACGGTCGTACGAACCGGGCGGACCGCGGCCGACGGCACCTACCGCTTCGTCGTCGACACTGCCTCCCGCGGTCTCGAGCTGGCGGTGCAGAAGGTCGGCTACGTCAGCACTCGTCGGCGCGTCGTGCCCGTCCGCGGCTCGACGGTCGATGTGTCCGTGCTCGTGACGCCGATCGCGACGATCCTCGATTCCGTGCACATCAACGCGCACCGCACGGCGGAATACGTCGTCCCGGTGATCGACGCCGATGAGATCGCGCGCAGCAGTCGGAATCTCACCGGACTCTTTGCGCTCATCGAGAAGCTCCGCCCCCGCGCGACGATGGCGGCCACGCCGCGGCGCGCGATGCGACCCTGCCTCGAGGCGCAGACGCGTTACTACATCAACGAACAGTGGGTCAACTCGGCGCAGTACGACGGCTTGTCGGACTTTCCCGCCGATCAGATCGCGTACATCCAGTTCGTCGATTGCTTCGACCGATCGCTCGAGGACAACGATCATCCGGGCGCGCGGCACGTCTACGTGACGCTCAAGCCGAATGTGCACTACAGTCCGGGACGCGGAGTGCAGTTCGACTCGAGCGCCGTCCGCGATGCCGGCAAGATGGCGGATTCTGGGAAAGCGCTCCGCGTGGCGCGCGGCAAGTTGATCGGCGTCTACGACGAAGTGAGCGGCGACCCGATCGACGGCGTCGAGATCAAGGACATCGCGACGGGCATGTCGGTGCACACGACGGTGACCGGCACGGCGGCGCTCTTCTTCGCCCGCACCGACGCCACGATGCTCGGCCTGTCCAAGCTCGGCTACCGCCCGATGACGATGATGATCGGCGACCCCTGGTCCGACTCGATCCCGATCACGGCGATGCTGATGCCGCGCGGCGTAACGACGGTCGAGTCGAAGCGGCTTTCGCCCGCCGACACGGTGGAAAAGCTGATCATCGCCGGCTTCTACGATCGCCGCGCCTGGGCCCCGGCGGCGGCCAATGCTTTTCTCTCGACGAGCGACCTGCGCGGC
>DATNAT010000290.1:0-17599 GCA_035572355.1 Gemmatimonadaceae bacterium | reverse complement strand
CACGGCACTCTCCCGTGCGAGCTCCTTCACCGCGTCGTCGCCATTCAACCAGCGCGTCACCTCGGGGATCACGCCGGCCGACGCGTCGCGATCGGTGAGAAAGCGCGCGCCGCCCGCGATCGCCTGATGCACCAGCGCTTCGCGCCCCGCACGTTCGGCGGCGGCGTTGGGGTACTGCGTGTAGGCGAAGCGAATCGCCAGGGTGTCGTACGCTCCCGTGCCGTTCGCCCAGGCATGCGAGACATCGAGCGTGCCGTTCGGCCGAAGCGTCACGAGCGGGCCGGGGTAATCCATCACACTGGCCCGGCCGTAGGCGTGCGCGATGTAATTGTGGGCAAGGCCGAGCGTGTGGCCGATCTCGTGCGCGACGTGCTGGCGGCGGCGCGACATGGCGAACTCGGTGCCGTTGACGTTCGGGTCGAGCGACGCATACCAATCTGCTACCGGGCCGGCCATGGCCGGCTCCATGCCGGCGAAGATGTTGTAGTCGGTGATCGACCGATACGTGTCCATCTTGAGCATCGCCTTGATGATCTCGCCCGTGCGCGGATCGACGAACGACTGGCCGACCGAAAAGCCCGGGTCGCTGCGGTGGACCCATTGAATGATCGAATAGCGCGCGTCCATCGGATCGACGCCGGCCGGGAGATCTTCGACGCGGAACGCGTTCTCGAATCCCGCCGCCTCGAAGGTCTTGGTCCACCACGCCGCGCCCTGGCGGAAGGCGGTGTGATAGGGCTCTGGGATGCCCGGGTCGAGATAGTACACGATCGGCTTGACCGGCTCCGACATCGCCGCCGATGGATCCTTCTTCTCGAGACGCCAGCGCTGGATCCAGCGCACCTCCGGCTTCTCGGTGAACGATCGTGAGAAATCCGTGAACGTCAGCGAGAAGTTGCCAACGCGCGGATCGAACGCGCGCGGCGTGTAGTTGGCGTCGGGAAGCTCGACGAACGAGAAGTGCTCGCGAAGCGTCAGCGCCTCCGGATCCGGCGTGTGGCGCGCCACCTCGCGGCCCGGCGCGTCGCTCGCGAAGGTGAGCAGCGTCTCGACTTCGGTGTTCTTGGGAAACGCCTTGGTGTGCGCCATGTAGATCGCGCTGCGGTTCCGGTCGAGGCGAAAGGTCCCCTGCTTCTGTCGCTGAATGGTCGCCGCGACGCCCATCACGTCCTGCAGCGCGAAGTCCGTCGCGTCGACGAGCAGCCGGCCATTGTCCTCGGCGACGATCGGCATCGCTGCCAGCGTCGACGTGGCGAACGACTCCTCGACGGCGTGCGCCTGAAGCGAGTCGGCCGATGCGCGAAAGCGCGTGTTGCGGCCGACGAGCAAGACGCGCGGCCCGAAGCGCTCGAATCGAACGACGTCTTCGCCGCCGGTCGTGCCGCGGTCGAGGCCCAGCGCGTCCGATCCGAGCCCGGTGGCAAGGGTGGGAAGATAGAGGAAATCCTCATCGAGCCGCTGGACCTCGAGCAGGAGCTTGCCGGTGCGCTCGTCGTAGTAGAATGGAATGAAGCCGTCGTGGCGTTCCAGCCCCACGGTCTGCGACGCGATGGTGCGCGGAGCAGCAGGCTGCTGCGCGCGGAAAGTCGCGGGCGCGATCGAGGCGGCGAGTGAGACGACGAGAGCGTAGCGGGCAGCTCGCATGGGAGTCGGAGGGCGAAAGGTTGCGGTATGCTCGCAAAGTGACGGTCGGCGAGGACCAAGGCAATGCGGCGCCACAGAGCAAAAGCGGCCGAGGCCTGCTACTTCACCTACGAAGTAGCAGGCCTCGGCCGCTCGAGCGACGACGAGTGCGAGTTATTTGATGAAGAAGAATCCGGTCGTCGTGGATCCGTCGGTCCACGTCGCCGTGACGCGGTAGAAGTGGCCCGAAACGAAGCCGGCCGGCGAAGTATCCAACCCGTAGGCGTAGTTCCCGCTCGACGAGGCCGTGAAGGCGTTGGGGATCGAGACGACCACACTCGGCGCCGCCAGCCCATTTGCCCCGAGATCTTCGACGAGCAACGAACCTTGCGCATTGGTCACGCCGCCGCCCTGCGCATTCTGCAGCGTGCACTTGACGGGCAGGTTCGAGCCCTTGTTTTGGAACGACTTCGTGGACGGCATCACGCTGTACACCGGCGACGCAAAGCATCCGGATTGCACGTACAGGATCTGGAACGTCTTCGATGCGCTGCTCGATAGATAGTTGCCGCCACCCGGATAACTGACGGTTGCGGTGGCGAGTCCGACGACGTTCGACGAATAGGTCGGCGTCAAACTCAGACTCAGACCGGGGCCTGTGACGGCGCCGGTGCACGGCGTGATCGGGTTTCCGGTATACGTCACCGACGCCGGACAGGCGATCGACGCCGACGTCACCGCGGCCGTGATCTGGATCGTCGCCGTCTGCGTGACGGTGACGAAGATCGGATTTCCGGCGCCGCACGTGACGGTGAGGGTGTACGTGCCGACGTTCGTCGGCGCCGAGCCGCCGCTGTAGGTCAGAACCGGCGTCAGATTGTTCGAGCAGGTGCCGCTCCCCGGATGCGCCGTGCCGTCGTAGACGAACGTACCGCCGCTCGCCGTAACCGTCGGCGTCAATTGCAGCGCGGTGGCCGTGAAGGTGATGGCCGCCGGACTGAACGTGACTCCCGCCGGCACGTCGCCGCCCGACGTCGGCGTCGCCAGCACCGTGTTCGTGCCGGGCGTCATGCCGAGCGTCCAGCAGACGCTCGCCTTGCCGTTGACGTCGGTCGCGGTTGCCGCGGTCGTGCCGAATGCTCCGCACGTGTGCGCGGCCGCGACTTCCGGCGCGACCGTGCCCCCGCCAAGGCCAATCGCCCAACCGACCGGTACGTCGGTCAGGATCGTGCCCTGGAAGGTCGTGAGCGTGATGTTTGGACGGCACTCCGTCTCGACCGGCGTGCCGACGAGCGCGTTGATCTGCGTGCAGACGCCGTTGACCACATCGGCGAGCCGCGGGCTCGGTGTGCGCGAGAATGTCGGCGCGGGAGTCGATCCGTTCGGCCGTGTGGTGGTTGACGACGGGAAGCGCAGGCTGTCAATCGACGGCCGGCGCTGGAACTCGGTGGCCGTTCCACCGACGCCGCCGGCAAAACTCACTTCTGGATCGACCGGACCGAAGGGGCTGAACTCCGAAGCGAGGCCGCCGATGCCGCCTGACAACGGAGGCTTGGCATACAGCGGTGTGGGCAGCACGATGCTGGCGAGCTTCTGCAACCACTCCGGCAGACGGCTCTCGGCCGTCGACGTCGAGCAGTCGAGGAATCCGCCGTCGGCCGCCGGCGTGATCTCGAATCCCGTCGTCGCCTGATGGCCCAAGCGCAGACGTCCCAGCACGTCGGACGGAACCGTCGACGCCGGACAGACCGCCACGATGGCCGGCTTCGTCAGCACTGACGACTGTGTCACTTCGATAAAGCCAGGATACTGATCGAGTTTCGTATCGAGCGGCGGCGTGGTCGGCGGCAACACCGTGATCGTGACGAGCGTCGGAACGGTGACGGTGTTCGCCTGCAGCGAAAGCCCGGCGTTCCCCGCGCCGTTCTTGAACACCTGCGCGTTGTCCGTCGGAAGAATGAGGAACGTATCCGGCGAGAGGCCGGCGTAGCACAACACGCCGCTGATGAACGCTTCGATCTGGTCGTGCGAGCCCGGAAGCGTTCCCTGCGCCGCCTTCTGTTGGACGAAGGTGACGATGTTCTGCGCCTCGCTCTGCGCCGATGAGAGTTTCCCCTGCTGGAGCAGCTTGTTCATGTTGCTCAACTTTCCGAGCGCCGACTGCGCGTTCGGAGAGCCGGCGCCGAACACCGCGTTGGCCAACGATTGGAGCGCGCTGAACGTCGTGCACACGCCAGGCGCGAGATCGAGGCTGCGCGCTCCCGGCTGCCGCGGGCCGGTGGGAAAGGTTCGGCGTGCGTCGTCGCCGCACGAGACGAGGAGGGCGGTTGCCGACAACAGCCCGACGAGGGAAGCAATGCGGCGTCGCATGCGAGTTCTCCGATCGTTGACTTGCTGCGCTCGGAAGGCGTGGAGGAGGGAAAAAACGCCGAGCGCGTCGGGGCTGGCGACACCCGAGCGAGTAATGTTGAGCCCGACTTACGAGACTCGCAACTGTGGCGCGGGCGCTACGGTGCGCTGACCGCGCGCCGGAAGCGCGGATCTTCGGCAATGTCGCGGAAGAACCAACCGGCATCGTCGCGCAGCGATGCGGCGCGATTGGGGCTCGCGCCAACGTAGCGCTTGATCTGCTCGATCGCCTGATCCTTGTCGCCGAGCAACGTGTATACAAAGGCGCCGAAATACGCCAGATCGCTCGTCGGATCGATCGTCGCGTCGCCCAACGAGCGCTGCACGACGTGTCGCGCGCTGTCCGCCAGCACCGGTTGCTGCTTGCTCGCACGAGCGATCACCGCGGCGACCAGCATGTGCTCGGTCAATTGGTCTCGTGCGCGACCAGCCGGTGGCACCATGACCGCGGCGGAGTCGGACAGCCGCCACGCACGCCCAACGTCCGGCGGCTCGATCCGCGTCGTAAGCATGTACAACCGGCACCGTACCGTGCGAACGTCGCCCGGAAAGCGTTGGCCAGAAACGTTACACCACTGCTTGGCTTTGTCGAATTGGCCGAGGTCGTAGGACGCGTCGAACAGCCGCGAGAGAATGACGTTCGCGTTCGAGAGAAACTCATCCGCCTCCAGCGCATGCTGCGCCGCCAGCTCGACGTCGGTCGTCGTCGTCGTCGGCAACTGATAGTACAGATGCGACAGCGTTGCCCAAGCGCCGGCCTGGTTGCGGTTCAGCGTCGTCGCCCGCTCGAGATCGGTGCGTGCCGCTTTCAAGTCCGCGTCGCGCTGCGCCTTGTCCGTTTCTACCGCCGACAACCAACCCCAGTAGCGCAGGTTGCCGCGGACCTCGTACGCATCCGAGCTGTTTGAATCGAGCTGAATCGCATGATCGGCGAGCGGAATACCGACCGCCACCCACTTTCGCACGAGTGTCGGATCGCTGCCGACGAGGCGCGACCGCCGGTAGGCCAGTGCGGCGCGCATCCACGCCGGCTGCGCCCATCGTTCGTCGGCCGCCTGCGCCACGGTGTACAAGGAATCCGCGGCCGCGAAGCCTCT
Source organism: Gemmatimonadaceae bacterium (assembly GCA_035572355.1). Lineage (GTDB taxonomy): Bacteria > Gemmatimonadota > Gemmatimonadetes > Gemmatimonadales > Gemmatimonadaceae > JAQBQB01. The sequence continues at coordinate 12,470 of DATNAT010000290.1, read as the reverse complement.
GTTCGAGGTAGCCGTGTCGCCCTTCGCGTTGGCCGCATCGGCGTTCTTCTGCGACTGCTCCCCCTGCTGTAGCGCGAGCCAGGCGTCCGAGCTGCGCGTTGCCGACCGCTGTTGGCTGAGCTGAATCTCCGCGCCGAGCTGCTTGCGAATCAGATCCGACGTGACGATCGCCAGCGTGTCGCGCATCAGCGACACGTTGCGCGATGGAACGACGAATGACGCGTGCTTGATGTCGTATCCGGTCGCGTCGGACAGACGCACGTTCACGCGAATCTTGTCACCGTCCCGCTCGACCTCGCCGCGAACGAGGTAGCCCGCGCGCAGCGCGCGCGCGACGCTGTCCGCCGGCGCCGTCGTTCCCTTGAACGGCTCGACGCCGGACCGCGAGACCACCGTGAGACTCGGCGCGCTCGACAGCGAATGAATGAGCTCCTCGGTGAGACCGTCGGCGACCGGAGCGAGCGAATGGTTGCTGCTGCCGTCGTCGAAGTAGAGCACGGCGACGCGTCGGGCGTTGGCCTCGGTTACGGCGCGGCGCGGCTCGCGCCACATGCTCATGGCGCCGACGAGGGCGAGCACGAGCGCCGCGAGTCCCGGGCCGATGATCACCGGCCTGCGCCACCAGGCAGGTGTCTGGAGCGCGACCGTCCGCTGCGTGAAGCGAGGGGACGTCCCCAGCGGCGTGCGGCGCGTCATCGTCGTGCGCGCTCGCATGCCGGCCGTATGACCGGAAACGAGGCCCAGATACTCGGCGAACTGCGCTGCCGACTGAGGTCGATCGGCCGGCGTCTTTTCCAGCGCCGCAAAGATCGCTTCTTCGATCTCCTCCGGCACGGCACTGCGCACGATGCGAATGCTCGGCACCTGCTCCATGGCGTGCCGCGCCATGATCTGCATCGAGTTCTTGCCGGTGAACGGCGGCTCTCCGGCGAGCATCTCGTACAGCATACACCCCAAGCTGTAGAGATCCGCCGTCGGCCCGACGACTTCGCCGCTCGCCTGCTCGGGGGACATGTAGTACGGCGTCCCCATCGACATCCCGGTCGCCGTGATCTTCTGGACGCTTCCGTCGGGCGACATGGCGCGCGCGATGCCAAAGTCGGCCACGAGCGCGTGACCGCCCGACAGGAGCACGTTCTCCGGCTTGATGTCGCGATGAATGACGCCCTGCGAATGCGCGTAGCCGAGCGCGTCGTTCACCTCGAGCGCAATGGCGACGGCGTCGTCGATCGGCAGCATTCCTTCGCGGTCGATTCGATCGCGCAACGATTCGCCCTTCACGAACGGCATCACGTAGTACAACAGCTCTCCCGCGATGCCCGAGTCGTGCAAGCCGAGAATGTGCGGGTGCTGCAGCTTCGCGGCGAGATGAATCTCACGCTCGAAGCGGTCGGCGCCGACGGACGCGGCGAGCTCCGGATGGAGCACTTTGATCGCGACTTCGCGATCGTGCTTCACATCGCGCGCGAGAAAGACCGCGGCCATTCCGCCGCGCCCGAGCTCGCGCTCGACGGCATACCGGCCCTCGAGCGCCGCCGAGAGGCGACGCATCACGTCGCTCGATGAATTGTCGTCGGAGGGTTCAGGCAGGAGTGACTCCTCGTCGAGTCGGTGGCGCGCCCTAACTTGGGGTTCGTGCAACTTGCGCGTCAAGCCAATCTTCGCCGCGCTCCGCGCGGTGCGACGCCGCTAGGCCGCGAACACCTCGAACAGTCCGGCCGCGCCCATTCCGCCCCCGACACACATGGTCACCATACCAATGCCGCCGCCGCGAGCGCGGAGCTCGTGCACGAGCTGCGTCGTCAACTTTGCGCCGGTGGCGCCGAGCGGGTGGCCGAGCGCGATCGCCCCGCCGTTCACGTTGACGCGGTCGGCGTCCATGCCAAGCTCGCGGATCACCGCCACCACCTGCGCCGCAAACGCCTCGTTGAACTCGATCAGCTTCACGTCGGCGAGCTTCATCCCCGCCCGCGCGAGGGCTTTCGGCACGGCTTTGATCGGCCCGACGCCCATCACGTCGGGGTCGACGCCCGCGGCGGCAAACGTGATGAACCGCGCCAGAGGCGCGAGCCCGAGCGCTTTGGCTCGTTCGGCGCTCATCAGCAGCACCGCTGCGGCGCCGTCCGAGTAAGGACTCGCGTTGCCGGCGGTCACCGTACCGTTCGTCTTGAACGCGGGTCTGAGCTTGGCCAACGCTTCCATCGTGGTTCCGGGACGTGGCAGCTCGTCGCGCGCGAACTGCGCCGTCGTCGCGTGCTTCTCCGTGCCGTTCCAGTCCACCTGCTCGACACCGATCGGAACGATCTGCCGGTCGAACGCGCCGCGGTCCCAGGCGCGCGCGGCCTTTTCCTGGCTGCCGAGCGCCCACCGATCCTGATCTTCGCGCGTCACCTTCCAACGCGCCGCCACGCGCTCGGCGGTGAAGCCCATGCCGATGTACGACTCGGTGAGCTCGGGCTCGAGCCGCGTGTGGTAGCCTGACATCGGCACCTGGCTCATCATCTCGATGCCGCCGGCGAGCACGACGTCGGCCATGTCGCTCATGATCTCCTGCGCCGCCAGAGCCACGGTCTGGAGGCCGGACGAGCAGAAGCGATTGACCGTCGCCGCCGGGACGCTCACCGGAAGGCCGGCACGCAGCCAGGCCAGCCGGGCGACGTTGAGTCCCTGCGTCGCCTCGGGCATCGCGCAGCCCCAGAACACGTCGTCGATCGCCGCCGGATCGATCTTCACGGCGTCGATCGCCGCCCGCATGAGGTCCGCCGACAGATCGGCGGCGTGGACGTTGGCGAGTGCACCGTCCTTCTTGCCGCGGCCGACGGCGCTTCGCACGGCGGACACGATTACTACTTCCTTCATATAACTCTCCTTATCGAGCGCCGCGCGTTAGTTGCGCAGCGGCTTGCCCGTTTTCAGCGTGTACTGCATCCGTTCCTGCGTCTGCTTGGTGCCGAGCAGTCGCAGGAAGGCCTCGCGCTCGAGCCCGTGGATGTCCTCTTCGGTCACGGTGCGAGGCGGCCCGTCGCCGCCGGCGAGCACGTACGCCAGCTCGCGGCCGATGAGCGCGTCGTGGGCCGACGCCTGCCCGGCCTCGTGCAGCGCCCACACGGCATAGTGCAGATTGCCGAGCGCCTCCTTGCCGAGCGCGCTGATGCGCCGCGGCAGCGGCGGCACGTAGGCCGGCGCAAGATCCACCACCCGCGCCACCGCGTCAGCCAGCAAGCGATCCCGGTTCATCGTGACGCGATCGACGGCACGCAGGTAGCCCAGCTTCCGCGCGTCGAGCGCGCTCGTGCTCGTCGATGCGAGCGCGATGAGTTGGAAGGCGCGCTTCGGCGCCTCGAATGGATCGGCCTCGGCGTACGGCGAGAGGTCGGCCGCGAATCGGAACAACAATTCGGTGGTCCCGCCCCCCGCCGGAATGAGACCGACGCCGACCTCGACGAGCCCCATGTACAGCTCGGCGTGGGCCTGCACGAGGTCCGCGGCGAGACAGAATTCGCAGCCGCCGCCGAGCGTGAGCGCGAACGGCGCCGCGACGACCGGGAACGGCGACTGTCGAATGCGGACGGAGGCCCGCTGGAATGCGCCGACTGCCTGTTCGAGCTTCTTCCAGTCGCCGGCGCCGATGAGGGAGAGCACCATGCCAAGATCGGCGCCGGCGCTGAAGGCGCGCGTGTCGTCGTTGCCGAGCACGAGGCCGGTCATGCCGTCACGCTCGACCCGGTCGAGCGCGCGCTCGAGCATCGCCAGCACGCCCGCGCCGATCGAGTTCATCTTGCTGTGGAACTCGAGCACGGCCACGCCGCTCCCGGCGTCGAGCAGCGACGCATCGTCATTGTGCTCGAGCACCCGGCGCGCGCGGTTGGCCGGTGCGTGCCACTCGGCGAGCTTGATCTCACCTGGCTCGCGCGGGACCTCTTCATAGCCCCCGCTCAGCGCGAGGACGCGTTCGCCGGCCTCGGTATAGAAGCCGTCGCTCGCCTCGCGAAGGAGCGCCGGCTCGTCGAGCCCGAGGCCGGCGAAGCCACGGCGGAGAAACGCGGCGCCGAGCAGGTCCATCTGCTCGAACGGCCCCGCCTCCCAGGCGTAGCCCCAGGTCATCGCGTGGTCGACCGCCGCCAGATCGTAGGCGATCAGCGGCGCCGTGGAGAGCACGTAATGCGAGAACCGTAACAAGTATTCTCGCACGAACTCCCCGTCTCGCCCCGGCCAGTCGCGAAGTGCGGCGAAGCGCTCGGCGAGCGGCAGCGCGGAGATGCGAGCCAGCTCCGGCGACTCGGGCTTCCGCTGCGGCGCGTACTCGCCGGTGCGCCAGTCGAGCGTCTGAATCTCCTTACCGACCCGGCGGTAGAAGCCGGCGCCGCTCTTCTCGCCGGTGCGGCCGGCCTTGACCAGCTCCAGGACCCAGGGCGACAGCGAGAAATCTTCGCCCGTGGCCCCGCTCAACTCGCGCGTCACGTGCGCGATCACGTCGATCCCAGAGAGATCGGCCGTGCGGTAGGTCGCCGACTTCGACCGGCCGGAGATCGCACCGGTCAGCAGATCGGCTTCGTCGATCGTGAGACCGTGTTGCTCCATGAGCCGAATGGCGAGGACCATTCCGAACACGCCGAGGCGGTTGGCAACGAAGCCGGGCACGTCCTTGGCGACGACGATCCCCTTGCCGAGCACGCGGTCACTGAACCGGCGCGCGGCGTCGAGCGTCTCCGGAGCGGTATCTGCGGTCGGGATGAGCTCGAGCAGGTGCAGGTAGCGGGGCGGATTGAAGAAGTGCATGCCGAGAAAACGCGACCGGAACGCCTGTCCGCGCCCGTCGAGCAATTGAGCCATGGGAATGCTCGAGGTGTTCGACGCGACGATGGTGTGCTCGGGCAGGAGCCCCTCGAGCCGCTTGTAGAGCGCCTGTTTGGGCTCGAGCTGCTCGATGATCGCTTCGATGACGAGGTCGCAGTCGGCCAAGCGTTCGAGCTGGTCGTCGGTGTTGCCGACGGAGATCGCCGCGGCCCGGTCCGGATCCATGAACGCGGCCGGCTTGGCTTTTTTGGCGCGGTCCAGGCCCCCTCGAGCAACGGCATCCCGGTCGTCGCCTTTGCCGGGTATGTCGAGCAGTACCACGGGAATGCCAGCCGATACCGCGAGGGCGGCAATCCCCCCTCCCATCGTTCCGGCCCCCACCACACCCAGCCGACGAATACGCATCCGGCCCCTCCGAGCTTCAATTCTGCCTACACGCGACGATGCTTGAGAAATAGGACCGGGCGGAAGGCCGGCGCGTGCTCTTTCGGCCCTTCGGTCACGTTGTCCGTAACCCGCGTTACCGATCCGAACCACACCGTTACGCGATGTTCTTTCGGCCAGTCACTGCGGGGAAGAATCCAGCCCCCATGTCGAACACCCATATGGGGTGTGAGGAGCCGAATGAACGCACACTGTTTTCAGTCGCGTCGTAAGCGCGGCTTTACGCTGCTCGAGGTCATGGTCGTGATGATCATCGCCGCCGTCGTGACGGCGATGTCGGTTGGCCGCATTCACTCGTTGACGGTGCAACAGCGCCTGCGGCGGGCGGCCATGGCGAGCCAGAACGACATCGAAGCGGCATTCGCCATCGCGATTCGCAACCGTCAACCGGTGCGCATCGCCTGGAGCTCGGGCACGCGCCAGCTGGTCGTGACCGACCGCGCGGGCACGACCTTCTTTCGCAGGTCCAATCTTGGTGCGGTCTACGGTCTCGCCGCCGCCGGCGTGACGTTTTCGAGATCGCCCATTGAGGTCTACCCCAACGGCCTTGCCAACGACACGCTGTTGATCACGCTGACGGTCGAAACCGTCACCAAACGCGTGCGCGTGTCGCGAAGCGGTCTGGTTCGACTGGATTCACTCCCATGACCCCACTTTTCCTGTTGCCGCTTCGCCGGCCGCGTCTCATTCCGCGGGCAAGTCGGCGCGGCGCCGGACGTCGCGGCTTCTCGCTCATCGAAGTGATGGTCGCCATGACGATCCTGTCGATCGTTCTGCTGTCGCTGGCCAAAGTCAGCGTCGCCGTGACGCAGCGCGGACGCACGAGCGCGCTCGCCGCCAAGCGGAACGCGGCCATGCAGCTCGAGGCGAACAAGCTGGGCGGCTTGCCCTTTTCGAAGCTTGCCAGCTGGGCGTCGGGCACAGACACCGCGACCGTGGATGGCTTCAGCTACAAACGCCGTCTGACGATCAGCAAGCCGGGAGTGACACGCTATACGATCAAGATCGTGATCCTGCCGGCCATCGACACGACCAAGAAGGACTCATTGTCGTTCGATCGGACGCAGCCGCCCTCCGGTACGCCGCTCTGCGTGGGGTGCTGACATGCATCCGTCGCGAAATCGTTTGGGTCGCCGGCCCGGTTTCACGCTGGTCGAGGTAGTCGTTGCGATCGTGATCCTCGGCGTCCTCGGCGTCGCCCTCACCCGACTCCTCGTCTCGCAGTCGCGCTACTACAACCACGAGACCAATGCGCGCGCGGCCCGCACCATCGCGCGCAGCTCGATGAACATTCTCGTCTCCGACCTGCGCATGATGCAGGACCAGGGCGGCGTCGACCTCGCGTCGGCCGACGGCAAGACGCTCCGCGTCCTCGTGCCCTATCGCTTTGGCATCGTGTGCAGCACCAACAACGCCAGTACCACGGTCTCGATGCTGCCGATCGATTCGGCGACGAACGCGCTTGCAACCTATGGTGGCTTTGCCTGGCGGGGCCCGACCGGCACTTACACGTACATCACGCCGAGCAGTCCGCTGGGCGTCGAAGCGCCGGTGTCGAGCGCCAGCCCGACGATGTGCACCGGGTCCGGCGCCGGACAGGCGCAACTCAGAACGGTGTCGCTCAACGGACGAACCGGCGACATCCTCGACCTGCTCGCCGACGCGCCGAGTGGCGCGACCCAGGCGGCACCCGTGTTTCTCTGGCAGAAGATCACCTACACCTTCGCGGCCTCGAGCATGTACTCGGGAAAGATCGGTCTGTGGCGCAACGTCTCGGGCCGCGCCAACGAGGAGATCATGGCGCCGTTCGACACGTCCGCGCGCTTCAAGTACTACGCGGTCGGCGACACGGTGTCGCACACCACGGTCCCGGCGCTGCTCACCGACATTCGCGGCGTCGACATCGTGCTCAACGCAGTCAGTCCCAAGGTTACGTCGAACGATCCGACCCCATCGCAGGCGAAGATCATCACCTCGGTCTTCTTCAAGAACGTGAAGGCCTTTTGAACCGGAGCACCTGATGCCAACGAACCTGACGAATCGAAAAGCCTTCGCGCTGCCAATGGCGATCTTCGTGATCGCCATTCTCACCGCCGCGCTCGCGGCGGGCCTCGCGTCGAGCACCGCCGAGTCGACGACCAATGCGGCGGAGCGCTCGCAGGAGCGCGCGTACAACATCGCCCAACGCGGCCTGGAGCGGTTCCTCGTGCTGCGAAGCACGACCGGCTACTGCCAGCACTGTGTCCTCGACCCCACGGTCGCCGATTCGGAATGGACGCGGGATTCGGTGCCCGGCGGTTATGCCGACATCGTCGCCGTGCGAGTGCGGCCCGTGGTCGGCACGGCGAGCGCGATCTACTTCATCCGGTCGACCGGCACGGACACGAGCATCAAGCTGAACGCCGCATCGAGCACGAAGCCCGCTCAACGAGCCGTCGGCATCTACGCCACATGGGTCTCGACGACGATCAACGTCAAGGCGGCCTGGGTCAGCCTGTCGGGCCTCAACAAGAACGGAACGGGCGTGATCAGCGGCGTCGACCAGTGCGGCAAGCAGGCGAACGTGGCGGGCGTGATGGTCCCCAAAGGCGACCTCGATATTCAGGGAGGAAGCTTCAACCCGCAGGGATCGCCGCCGGTCGACACGTCGAACACCTTTTCGCAACTGAAGCCACAGGTCAACATCGATTGGGCCGGCATCGTCAACAGCAACTCGATTCCGGCGGACATCACGATTCCCGGCCAGAGCTTTCCGAGCGCGGCCGACTTCGCGGCCGACACGTCCTACTGGCCGGTGATCCGAATCCATACCAACAACTATTCGCTGCCCAACGCTGGCCGGGGGATGATCATCGCTGACAGCAACTTCACGATCTCCGGAAGCAACATGTGGGACGGGGTCGTGCTCGTTGGCGGCCAGTTGACGTCGAACGGAAACAACACGACCGCTGGAGCCACGCTGAGCGGCTTGAACTTCCTCATCGGCGGCACGCCGTCGACGAGCAGCGTCGACGACTCGCAGGCGAACGGTCAGAAGACCTACGTCTACAACTCGTGCAACGTCGACAACGCGACCAAGAGCCTGAAGAAATACGCCGGCATCCCGAACACCTGGACCGACAACCTGGCGACCTGGTAGCACCGACCGGCTCTGGCAACAAGCCAACGAAACAGGCGCTCCATCTCCGAGAGGTGGAGCGCCTGTTTGTTGGCGCGCGCTGGGTGCGGTGGGAAGGGCGCGCGCGCCTCTGGTCGACGATCGCCGCAGCACTGTTCCTGCATCGCGTTAGATTGGGTCCCGGCGGCGGATCGGCCTTGGGCCCGGGGTAGGCCCGGTCCGGCGGGTCTCTTTCTAGACCATCTCACGAGGCTTCAGTGCGACCACGAACGATGACCTTCGCCGCATGCGCCGCCATGTCCGGCGCTCTTCTCGCGGCATGCATGGGCAGCGGGCCGCACTTTTTTGGACAGTACCGCGACCTGTCTCCGAAAGTGGCGCTGAGCCAGGGTGAGCGAACGCCGCGACACCTGACCGTCGAGCTCGCGCGCCCGGCGAACGTCGCGATCTTCCTCGTCGTGCCGGGCACGGCAAGTCGTCTCCTCTTTCCGCAGGATTCGCTGCAGAGCCAGTACGTCGAGGCAGGATCGCACCTCGTCGCCACGTCGTTCGCCAATGGGACCGCGAGCGACAGCAGCCGGTTGATCCGACTGCCAAGTCAGTCGAGCCGACCGAACAGCCGCGGTGAGCGGAACGGCTATCCGCGCGACTCGATGCCCTTGCCGATCGGATTCAACGATCACGGGTTTCTGCTGATCTACGCCTCGCAGGAACCGCTGCCCTATGCGACGCTGAAGTCGCGCGTGGCCGGTGTGTCGGTCCCGATCTCCGACAGCGACGCACTCAATACGGTGACCAAGCTGATTCGCGAGACGACGCGCACGACCGGCCCCTGGGCCGCGTACGCAACGGACTATCCGCCCTGAGCGTCGGCCCCGGCATGGGGCGCGACGCCGTCGTCAGCCGGTGGTGCCTCTTAGCATTCCGGTGCGTATCCGCACCGCTTTCGGCGTCGCCGCGGGGTCGGCTTCGAGGGTGACGTCGCCGGGGGCGAATTGCAGTCTCGCCGTGAGCGTCAGCTCTTCCATACCGCGGCGTACTTTGATCGGCAGCGGGGCGCCTTCGGCTGATGCGCCGTACTTGGCGCGCATCTTCGCCCCGAACTGTTGGTCGTCGACCGAGATGTCTCCCACCGACTCGAGGTAGTCGCCGGAACGTACACCCGCGTAGGCGGCGGCACTCCCCTCCTGCACGTTCACCACGACGATTCCCATCGGACCGGGCTGCGTCAGCACACCGAGCCTCGGCACGCGCTCCTGGCGAATCCGGATGCCTGCCAGGGTGAGAATGCTGTCCCAGGGGAACGGCTCGCGTCCGTCGATGTGCCGCGCCGCAAAGTCGGCGAACGACCTTCCGCCGGCGGCGGCACTGACCGCGCCCCACCAATCGGCGCCGGTGAAGCCGCGGCCTTTCTTGTAATCCGCCTGATAGAGCCCGCGCATCACCTCGTCGAGCGAGTGGGCATTGTTGCTCGCGTCGCGAATCAGGATGTCGAGCGCCAGACCGGCCAGCGAGCCCTTCGGGTAATAGATGTATTCCGTGCCGTCGACCGGATGCACCCAGGTGTCGAGCGACGCGTCGCGCAGCGAGACGGGAACGGCGGCCGCGACCTCGTTCATCTTCTCGGCGGTGAGCGCGTAGAACCCGCGTTCGTCGACCACGCCGCCCCGCACTTCGGCGAGGTCGGCGTAGTAGTCGGTGATCCCCTCGGACACCCAGAGCCAGGGCGTCGGCTGCGGATGCCAATACTGATACGGCCACATCTCGGCCGGCCGCAGCCGTTTCACATTCCACGAATGAAAGATCTCGTGTGCATAGAGCGACGGCTGGAAGTCGCTTCCGACGTAGGACGGCGCCAGGACGTCGACGTGCGAGCTCTGGTGCTCCAACCCGCTCGCTCCGGCAAAGGTCGAATCGACGATCTCGAACACCGTGTAGTTCTGCCAGGGGGTCTCGCCGAACACCGCGATCTCGGGCGGGATGACGCGCTGCAGCTGATCCCACGCCGCCGATCGGGTCGACGGACTCACGGCGCCGGCCGGATAGCTCGCGAACCGTACCCAGCGCCCGGCGACGCGCGCGCTGTCCACGTCGAACCGGCCGACGAAGAACGGCATGTCGACGAGATCATGGTAGCTCGATGCCGAGAACGCGCGCGGCGCCGTCTGCGTCATCCCCGTGGCGACGCGCCATTCCGGCTCGGTGTGCACGGCGACCGTGGCGGGAAACTCGAGCGACTGCCCCTCGGCGTAGAGGAAGACGTTGGTGCCGTTGAAGAACAGAAAGTCCTGCGTGGCCCAGCTCATCGCGTTGTCGAGCGAATCGGCGACGTAGCGAAAGGAGACGCGCACCGACTTCGCGCCGGCAGGCAGGATGCGCCAGGTGTCGTAGTCGAGCTTCTCCCAGCTCAGCTTCTTACCGGCGCCGACCGCATCGAACCCGGTGACCCAGCGCGAGAAATTGCTGATCTCATAGGCGCCCGGCGTCCACGCCGGAAGCGACAGCAGCACCGGGGCCGCGCTCGTCGTCGAGAACGACATCGCGACGTCGACCAGGCGCACGTCGCCGTTGGCGCGAGTGAACGTGACGTCGTAGTGCACGTCGCGAATCGGCGCCGACACCGTGTCGCCGTGCATCGCCGATTGCGCGCGCGCACCGCCCGGGATCAGCATCGCGGCGGCGAGCTGGGCGAGTGAAGCGAATCGCCGGAGTCTGGCGACGGACGATGTCGACGAACGATGCATGCGTAGAGCCTCTCCAGTGCAATCGGGCGGTCCGGCCCGCCACCATTATTGTCAGGCTTCGGCCCTCTGTCATGAGGCATCCTATCCAAACGGACGCCGTTGTACACCTTCCGTACATTCCCACCGCCGATCTGCCGGGCCGCGAGCAGTATACCGCGATGTCGGGTGTCATGCCGATTTTGTGATGTGGGCCTCGCCGCAATGATGGTTCCCGAGTCAGATAGTGTCGGCGCGAGCCTGTCCGCGACGTATATTGGAGGACGCGCGCTGTTGGCGCGCCGCCGCTGATCCGGCCTCGGCCGAGGAGCGGTTTTTTCCTCGAGGCGGTTCTCATGGTTCCACCAATCGCGGAGCTTGGTCCGAGCACCGTCGGCGCGCGCCATCGTTGGCTGACGCCCGATCGGCTCACCCGCGTCCGCGCCGTGCTGCTGGCGCTCACACTCTTCTTCGGTCTCGCCGTGTACGTGTTTCACACCCTCGGCGAACCGCATCTGGCCCAGCCGCTGCTCGTGCGGAAGCTCCGTGGCGTTGGGATTCTCACCTGGCTCTACGCGCTCGTGCAGATGATCGACCTGCGCTTCTACAACAGCCGCTGGGCCCGCCGGCGCCGCGCGTCGGTCGGCATTCCGGACAGCCTGCACGGCTGGCTGTTCGGGCAGATGCTGGCTTGGTTTGGAATTCTCTATTATGGACTTACGGAAGACGTCCGCTGGTTCGCCGCCGGGCTCATTCTGCTCTGTCTGAGCTTCCTCGCCTTTCCAATCAGGCGAGCGCGCGACTGACCGACCAGCGGCCGCGCCGGTGCTTCCCTCCGGCGCATGGCGCCGCTAGGATGCCTTTTGCAATCGCATTCCGTCCGGCCCAAACCACCCCGTCATGCTCAGTCCGTCATCGCTGGCCTTCTTGAAGCGGCTGCTCGACACCCCGGCGCCGTCCGGCTTCGAGTCGCCCGCCGCGAAGGTCTGGCGTGAGGAGGCGGCGTCGTTCGCCGACAAGGTCACGACGGACGTCGCCGGCAATAGCATGGCCGAGGTGAACCCGGGCGGATCACCGACGATCATGCTCGACGGGCACATCGACGAGATCGGCCTGATCGTTCAGTACATCGACGACGACGGCTTCATCTATCCCTCCCCGATCGGCGGCTGGGACCCGCAAGTCCTCGTCGGGCAGCGCATCCGGTTCATCGGACGCAACGGCGACGTGCTGGGCGTCATCGGCAAGAAGCCGATTCACCTCATGAAGTCCGCCGACCGCGACGTCGCGTCGAAGCTCACCGATCTCTGGGTCGACATCGGCGCCACGACCCGCGCCGAGGCGGAAGGACGGATCAATGTCGGCGATCCCGGCGTGATCGACTCCAAGAC
>DATNAT010000289.1:0-4133 GCA_035572355.1 Gemmatimonadaceae bacterium | reverse complement strand
CCGCAGCAGATTCAGCGCACGCGCGAGGCCAATCTCAAGGACGTGCTCAAGTTCACGCCCGGGGTCTACGTGCAGCCGCGCTACGGCGCCGCCGACGAGAGCCAGCTCTCGGTGCGAGGCTCCGGTTTGCAAGACAACTTCCACGCTCGCGGCGTCAACCTGCTCGTCAACGGCATGCCGTACCGCAACGCCGACGGCTTTACGGATTTCGAATCGCTGGAGCTGCTCACCACGCAGGCGATCGAGGTCTACAAGGGAGCGAACGCGCTGCGCTACGGCGGCTCGACGCTCGGCGGCGCGATCGACCTCGACACCAAGACCGGCTACACGGCCAGCGAGCTCGGCGCCTTTGCCGAGGGCGGCGGATACGGGTTTCAGAAAGAGCAGCTCTCGTCGGGCGCGGTGAGCGGACCGTTCGACTACTACGCCAGCTTCGCGCACACGGGGCTCGACGGTTTTCGGTCATGGTCGCAGCAGAAGCGCGACCGCATCAACCTCCACGCCGGCTACAAGCTCTCCGGCTCGACCGACGTGCGCGCCTTCTATCTTTTCGCTCACATCAACGAGCATCTCCCCGGCTCGCTCGACGCCGCGACGTTCGCCGCCGACCCGACCGCGGCCGACTCGACCAATCAGGCCGCGCATTGGGGCCGCCGATACGATCTGCACCACGTCGGACTTCAGCTGCGCACCCAACTCACGCCCAACCAGCGTCTCGAGGTCAGCCCGTATCTCCAGTACCGCGACATCGACCACCCGATCTTCCAGGTGATCAATCAGCTGAGTCACGATGTCGGCGCCGAGGTGCGCTACGAGAACACGGCGAGCGTCGGCGGGCTCGACAATCGTCTCACGCTCGGCTTCCAGCCGGCGTTCGAAACGATGCACAATCGTCAATATGAGAATGTGGTCGGACGGCACGGCGCGCTCACCCGCGACGAGCAGGATCACGCTTCGACCGCGGGCGCCTACGCCGAAGACGCGCTCTCCGTCACCGGCCGGCTCACCGCGATTCTCGGCGCGCGGTTCGACGACGCCACGCGCACGGTGCACGACTATTTCCTGTCCGACGGCGACCAGTCCGACTCGCGACGCTACGCGCCCGTCACGCCGCGCGCCGGCCTTCTCTACGCCCTCGGCGGCGGTGCGCAGCTTTTCGCCAATGCCAGCCGCACCGTCGAGCCGCCGCTCCTGCTCGAGCTGTCGAGCTTTGGTAATTCGGGCGGCTTCATCGATCTCGACGCGCAGGACGCCTGGCAGTACGAGATCGGCGCGCGCGTACGCCGCCTCGGCCTCTCCTGGGACGCGTCGCTGTACGACATCGAGCTGCGCAACGAGATTCTCAATCTCAACGTCCTCCCGTTCACGAACGCGCCGTTCACGGTGCCCACCTACCGCAACTCGCCGAAGACCCGACACACCGGCCTCGAGCTCGGCGCCAGCTATCAGCTGCCGGGCGGCGTGTTTCTGGGCGGTGATGTACGCGACCATCTCACGGCGCGCGTTGCCTACACCTACTCGCGCTTCAAGTACGTCGAAGACTCGAGCTTTGCCGGCAACGACATTCCCGGCGCGCCGCGCCACTACCTGAACGCCGAGCTGCAATACCGGGCGCCCTCCGGCTTCACATTGGCGCCGAGCGTCGAGTGGGTGCCCGAATCATACTTCGTCGACAGCCGCAACAGCGCGAAGAACGACGGATGGTCGAACATCGGATTTCGCACGGAATGGAACGTAGCGCGCTTTGGAACCACCGTGTTTCTCTCCGGCCAGAACCTGCTCGACCGCCGCTACTCGCAGTCGGTGCAGGTCGACAACGTCGACGGCAAGTACTACGAGCCGGCCGATCGCCGCTCCTTTCTTCTCGGCGTGCGGCTGGCGAGATGAAAACACGCTCTCGGTCGATTCGCGCCGGGCTGATCGCCGTCGCGCTGGTCCTCGGCGGCTATGCGATCGCGCTCGCGCACGCTGCGTTGCTCGGCGCTGATCCGGCCCCGGGCAGTCATCTTGCGACGAGCCCGACGCGCGTGCGACTCCTGTTCAGCGAGCCGCTCGATCCCAAGCTCGCGCAGATCGCGATCGTCGGCAGCAATCAGAATCGCATTGCACTGACGCTCACGGGCGATCCGCACGACGTGCACGCGATCATCGGCGACGTTCCGCCGCTCGTCCCCGACGTCTATCATGTGATCTGGCACGTCGTCTCGGATGACGGACATCCCGTCGGCGGGAGCTATGTGTTCACCGTCGGCGACTCCGCCGCCGCCGCGCACACGCAGGCCGCGAGCAAAGGAATTCCGGCGCCCGCGATCTCGGCGCCGCCTGCTACCTGGGGTCCCACGGCTTTCGGCGCACCGCTGATTCCGGCGGTGCTTCGCGGCCTCGGCGTGGGATGCGCAATGGCAGTCGCCGGTCTGCTCTTCTTCGTCGTCTGGATGAACGCCGGCATCGACTCGCGGCCAGCGCGCGTCGCGCTGATGATCGCGGTCGCGGCGCCGCTGCTGCTCGGCGCGCATCTCGTGGCCTGGCTCGTCAACGCGTCGCCCACGCATTCGCTCAGCAGCGCGTGGCTGTCCGCTGCGCTCGGCACGTCCGTTGGACGAACGGAGCTCTGGCGAACGGGGCTCGCGCTCGCGCCGCTCTGGGCGCTCTGGCTCGCGCGTCGCCCCGGGCTCGCGCTGGCGCTCAGCGTTCCGACAATCGTCTTGAGCGCCGCCGCCGGACACTCGGCGGCCATCCATCCCGGGTGGGCGATACCGATCAAGGCGCTTCATCTGTCTGCCGTCGCCGCCTGGCTCGGCGGATTGCTCTGGCTCGTCGTGCGCGAGCGCGACACGCCCGGCCGCTTCGCGCGCGAAGCCGAGAAGGTGTCGTCGGTCGCGTTGTCGTGCGTCGTCGTCGTGCTTCTCTCCGGCGTTGGCCAGACCGCGTTGCTGCTGCACACGGCCGACGCGTTCTACTCGCCGTATGGCATCGTCGTGCTGGCCAAAGTCGTCGGCCTCCTGCTCCTGATCGGGTTCGGGGCCTGGCATCGCTTCCGCGTGCTGCCGAGCCTCGCCGTGCGCGCCAACCGCGAGGCGGCCGCGTCGCTGCGCGTCTCGGTGTCGCGCGAGATCGTAGTCTTCTGGCTCGTCATTCTGCTCGGCGGGTTTCTCGCTTATCTGTCGCCGCCGAAACCGGCAAACGCGATCGGCGTTCCGCGCACACCCGCTGCTTCGGAGATCTCGAAATGAAGTCGTCGCGCATCGCCGGAACCACGGTCGCGCTCGTGCTCGCACTCCCCGCCCTCGCGCTGGCCCACGCGGTGGTGTTTCCAAAGACTTCGGCCCCGGGGGCGTACGAGCGCTACCTGCTGCGAGTTCCCAACGAGCGGAACGTGCCCACGACACGCGTCGAGATTCGCTTTCCAGACGACGTGAAAGTCGTCTCGTTCTCCGACGTGGCCGGATGGACGCTCACGATCGAGCGCGACACGGCGCAGCGCATCATTGGTGCGGTGTGGACGGGAACGCTCGAGCCCGAGCGTTTCGTCGAGTTCCCGTTCATCGCCGTGAACCCCAAAGCGTCGGCCGAGCTGCATTGGCCGGCGTATCAGACCTACGCGAACGGCGAGCGAGTCGAGTGGACCGGGCCCGAGGAAGCCAAGACGCCGGCGTCGACGACGACGATCGCCGCGCCGGCCTCCGGCGGCGCGGGGCGCGGATTGACCATCGCCGCGCTCGCGATCGCCGTCGTGAGCCTTGGGCTGGCAGTGCGGCCGCGCACTCCGCCTCGTTTAGCAAGATCATAGCATGATCGCGCCGCCGTCCCTTGCGGGCGCAACCGCCCCGCGGTAGGGATTATTTGCTCTCCCACCGCCGACCTTCGCCCATCACTCATCATATGTCTCAAACGACCTACGATCGCCGGGCCTTCATGGCGTATTTCAGCTCCATCGGCCTGGGCTCGACGCTGCTCCCCGGCGTGCTGTGGGGACAGTTGCAGCAACAGCCGCAAGGGCCGGCGATCACGCCGGAAATGATCGCGTCGGCGGAAGAGATCGCCGGCGTGAAGTTCTCGGATGAAGAACGCCAGGCGATGGTGCGCAACCTCCAGGGCGCGCGCACGGCGATCGACAATCTGCACAAAGAGCC
>DATNAT010000288.1:0-5728 GCA_035572355.1 Gemmatimonadaceae bacterium | reverse complement strand
CGCGCTTGACACCGTCGTCACCGTTGGCAAGCGGGCGCGGCCGACGCCGGACAATGGCGCACCAGACGTCGGCGGCGGCGACCGGCCCGTCAACATGGGCCTCGTGCCCGCCGAGCAGCTGGGGAGTCTCGCGTCGATGGCTGCGTCGGCGCCCGGCGTGCTGCTCGTGCAGGGCGTCGACGGAGACCCGTCGGGCTATTCGCTCCTCGGCCTCGACGGATCGCAGAATGGGCTGGCGATCAACGGAATGAGCAGCAGCGCTGCCGACCTCCCGCGCGATGCGGACGTGTCGGTGACGCTGGCGACGTCGCCATATGACGTATCGCAGGGCCAGTTCAGCGGCGGTCGATTGAACGTTCGCCTGCCATCCGGCTCGAACTATGTCACGAGCACGTCGAGCCTTCGCCTCAACGCGCCGCCTCTCGAGTGGACCGACGCGGCCGGCCGCGCGCTCGGCCAGCGGTTCACCGACGCCAATCTCGGCGGCGCGTTCGCCGGCCCGATCTCGCTCGACCAGGCCTTTTACAACTTCTCATATCAGCTGGGCCGCCGCGGCAACGATTTGCAGACGCTGCTCAACACGAGGCCCCTCGGCCTGGAGACCGAGGGAATCGCCGCGGACTCGGTGGCCCGGCTGCTCCAGTTGCTCGGCGGCGCGGGCGTGCCACCGACGGTCGATCGCTTTCCGAGCCACCGACTTGGCGATCAGGGGCTGGTGCTTGGCAGCATCGACTACACGCCGCTCTCGTCGGCCAGCAGTCAGGCGTTCAACCTCACGGTCAACGGAAGTTGGAATCGAGCGGCGCCGGCCAGCGCCGTGGCAACGGCGCTCCCGTCGTCCGCGTTCGATCTCACGGCGTGGAACGGCACGATGCAACTCCATCACAGCGCGTTCTTCGGGTTTGGCATTCTGAGCGAGAGCGGCGCGTCGCTGAGCAGCGCACGCCGGTTCACCACGCCCTACCTCGAGCTGCCGAGCGGCACGGTACGGGTGAGCTCGAGCTTCGCCGACCGGCCCAGTGGTGTGCAGTCGATCGCCTTCGGCGGCGCCGGCGCGAGCAGCAGCGCGACCACCCAATCGCTCGACCTGACGAATCAGCTCTCCTGGTTCAGCGTGAACAACAAGCACCGGATCAAGCTGACGAGCGAGCTGCGTGCGGACGCGAGTGCGAGCACACAGTCCGTCGACGGCGCCGGCGCATTCGCCTTCAACTCGCTGGCCGAACTCGAGAGCGGGCAGCCCGCATCGTTCATCCGGCAGCTTACCGCCGCCACGACGCACGAGCATGAACTGATTGGCGCGCTCTCACTCGGGGACTCGTATCGCGCCTCGCCGGCGCTGCAGATCGTGTACGGCGCGCGCGTCGATGCGGACCGGTTTCTCGATCGCCCAGCGGCAAATTCCGATCTTGCCGCCAACCTCGGCCTGCGCAACGATCGGTTGCCTGTCGGCGTGTACGCGAGCCCGCGGGTCGGCTTCTCGTGGGCCTACGGCGCGATTCCGCAGATCGCCGCCTTCGAAGGCGCGGCTCGTCCGCCGCGGGCCGTGCTGAGCGGCGGCATCGGCGATTTTCGCAATTCTCTAAATATCGGCTTGCCGGCGCAGGCCTTGTCGACGACCGGCTTGCCCGGCGGCGTGCAGCAGCTGACGTGCATCGGCGGCGCGGCGCCGGCGCCCGACTGGAGCGCATATGCTGCCGATCCAGGCTCGATTCCGTCGGTCTGCGCCGACGGTACGACGGGGAGCGTGTTCGCCAACACGTCGCCGAACGTAGCGCTGTTCGCCCACGGGTACGAAGCGCAGCATAGCGTACGTTCGAATTTGCGGTGGCTCGGCGCGGTGTTCGACAACCGGCTCGTCGCCGCCGTCAACGGCGTCTATTCGCTGAACCTGAATCAGGCCGGCTTCGTCGACGCGAACCTCGACCCGGCGCCGCACTTCACCCTCGCCGGCGAGGGCGGACGCGCCGTGTTCGTCGATCCGTCGAGCATCGTGCCGACGACAGGCGCGATCGCGGCGCACGACAACCGCGTGTCACCGCAATTCAATCACGTGACCGAGCTGCGCTCCGATCTCTCGTCGATGAGCCGGCAGTTGACGGTACAGCTCTCTCCACTCGCCTCGAGCACGCATTACACGTGGGGGCTCAGCTACACGCTCAACAGCGTGCGCGACCGCGAAAATGGATTCACGAGCACGGCCGGCAACCCGTTCACCGTCGAGACTGCCCGGTCGCCGCTCGACTGGCGCCACGAGTTCCTCTTCGACGTCGGCTACAATGCATTCGACGCCGTGCGGCTGTTCTGGGTGCAGAGCTTCTTTTCCGGGTTCCCCTTCACGCCCATCGTGGGCGGCGACGTGAACGGCGACGGGTACGCGCAGAACGATCGCGCGTTCGTGTTCGATCCGGCGCGGACGGCGGACACTGCGCTGGCGGCGTCGATGCGATCGCTGCTCGCCGGCGCGCCGCGCGGCGTTCGCGACTGTCTCGAGCGCCAGTTGAACGCGCTCGCTGGGCGCAGCAGCTGCGAGGGGCCGTGGACGTCGGCGGCATCGCTGCGCATCGATTTCAATCCGGCGAAGATCCGGATGCCGCAGCGCACGAGCATCAGCTTCTCGGTGGCGAATCCGTTAGCCGCGGCCGATCTCCTGTTCCACGGCGAGAACGGCCTGCACGGCTGGGGGCAAGGCGGCGTTCCGGACACCCGTCTGCTCTTCGTGCGCGGCTTCGATCCCCAGGCCAAGGCGTTCAGCTACCAGGTGAACCAGCGGTTCGGCAACACCAGTCAGGCGGTGTCGGCGGCTCGCAATCCGGTGACACTCACGGCGCTCGTACGGATCGATCTCGGACCCACACGCGAAAAGCAAACGCTCACGCGCACGCTCGATGTCGGCCGGAGGTCGCCGGGCACGAAGGCGACGGCCGCGGCAATTAAAGGGTCGTTCGGCACGGCGGGCTTCATCAATCCGATGGCGGCGATCCTTCGCGCCTCCGACGCGCTCCGCCTCAGCGGCCGCCAGGCCGACAGCTTGGCGACGATGAACCGGTGGTACGTCGTGCGACTCGATTCGATCTGGTCGCCGCTCGCCAAGCGGTATGCGGCGTTGCCGGATTCCTACGACGGGAGAGACGCGTACAGCCAATACACGCGAGCGCGCCAGGCGTCGATCGACTTGCTGCTCCGCCTCACTCCGTCGATCAACCAACTGTTGACCCCCGATCAGATACGCAGGCTGCCCGATCTGGTGCGGTCGTACTTGGACCGGCGCTACCTGGCTGCGGTGCGCTCCGGCACACAGGGCCTGTCCGGGCCGGTGTTCCCGACCGGTGTCGGCGTGCCGAGCACGGGAGGGGCCGGGCGAGGACGGGGCGGCGGACCCGGAGGCGGGTGACGATGAATGCATGCACCACGCTGGTGACGATTCCTTCATTCCCATTGTGATATGCCAACACTCATCCCTCGCACCTTGATCGGCCTGCTCCTCGCCTCGGGCACGGCGGGCGCTCAGCAGCCGCCACCCGTTCGCTCTCTGGGCCCGGTCGAGCATACGTCGACCGAACCACTGGCGAGCGTGCGGAGCGCTGTCCCGCTGGCCGACGGCCGCGTCTACGTCAACGACATTCGCGGGCGCCGTCTCCTCCTGTTCGATTCGACTCTCGCCACGTTCACCGTCGTCGCCGACACGACCGACGCGACGGCCAATGCATACGACCGGTCAGGCACGTTGATCCGCTTTCGCGGCGACTCGGCGCTCCTCATCCAGTACTCGACACTGTCGATGCTGGTGCTCGGTCCGTCGGGAACCATCGCGCGCGTCATGGCCACACCGCGTCCGAGCGACGCCGTGTTTCTGCTCGGCGATGATGGGGGGCCGGCGTTCGACGCCCAAAGGCGCCTCGTCTACTACAGTGGAGAGCTGTTCGGGTACATGATGCTCGGCAAGGATCTGCTCCCGCCCGAGATGCGCGCCCGTGTAGACCGCAACGTCGATTCGGGGTACATCGTCCGCGTCGACCTCGCGACGAGAAACCTCGATACGGCGGCGACGCTGCGCATCTCGCGCTTCCGGCGCTCCGCGCAATTGGACGAGCAGGGGAACCTCGCCTCGATCGTGACGACGCCTGATGCCCTGCCCGTCACGGATGGCTGGACGGTCTCGTCCGACGGAACGATCGCCATCGTGCGCGGCCGCGACTTCCACGTCGACTGGATCACGCCGGACGGCAAGATGACGTCGACGCCGAAGATGCCGTTCGAGTGGCGGCGCGTGACCGACGCGGAAAAAACCGCGGCGATCGACACGGCCATGTCGGCCCTCGAACGCAACCTCACGGCGGTCAATGCTCCGCGCGGCGCCGGCCGCGGTGCCGGGGCGACTGGGCGCGGCGGCGGTGCGTCCGGCCGCGGCGGCGGCGCGGGCAATTCCGCCGGCGCCGGGGGCGCCCCGCCAAGTCGCGTCGGACTGGCGCCCAACGTCGCCAAGCGGCCGGACGCCAGCGACCTGCCCGACTACTTCCCGCCCTTCATCCCGACACATCCCAACATTTCGTTGTCGGACGCCGTGTACGCCGACGTCGAGAACAACCTGTGGATTCGAACGACGACCATGGTGAACGGACAACCCGTCTACGACGTCGTCAACCGTCGAGGCGTGTTGATCGATCGCCTGCAGCTCCCGCCCTTCCGAGCCATCGCCGGTTTCGGTCCGCACGTCGTCTACCTGTCGGTGCAGGACAAGGCGGGTGTGGTTCACCTCGAGCGGGCGCGGATCAAATGAGCATAAACAAATTCACGTATCGGCATTTGGGCCACCGTGGCGCCATCGCGCTGCTCGGCGTCATGGCGGCTGGAGCTTCCGCCTCGGCTCAGCGCCCGCCGGCCCCGCGGCCGATCGGCCGAGTCGAGCACTTCACGACTGACTCGCTCGTTAGCGCCGCGGCGGCGCTCCAGATGCCGGGCGGCCGCGTGCTCGTCAACGACATCACGGGCCGACGCCTGCTGCTGTTCGACTCGACGCTCGCCCACCCGGTCGTCGTGGCCGACACCACCGACGCGACCGCCAACGCGTACGGTACGCGCGCCGGCACCCTCATTCGGTACAAAGGAGACAGCGCGCTCTACATCGACATCGGCTCGCTCTCGATGCTCGTCATCGATCCGGCGGGCAAGATCGTGCGCGTGCTCGCCGTGCCGCGGCCCGACGAGGCGCAGATGCTCATCGGCAGCGTGTTCGGCACGCCGGGGTTCGACGCCAAGGGGCGCCTCGTCTACTACAACTCCACCGGACTGGAAGGGACGTTCATGCTGTGCTGCGTCGGCACATCACGCCCGCAAATGATCGGACAGCATCCGGGGATAGTTCCCAAACCCGACTCGGGCATGGTGGTGCGCGTCGACGTGGCGACCCATGCGTTCGACACGCTCGCCTTCATCAGAATCGCCAACACAAAGCAGATTCTGCACGTCGACGCCGATGGATATCTGCAGTCGATCGAAAGCCAGCGAAACCCGATCCCAATCGTCGATAGTTGGACGGTGATGCCCGACGGAGCGGTCGCCATCGTTCGTGGGCGCGACTACCACGTCGACTGGCTCGACGCGAGCGGCCATTGGACGTCGTCGCCCAAGATGCCGTTCGATTGGCAGCGTGTGGACGAGACGCGAAAGCTCGCCCTCATCGACTCGACGGTGCGCGCCGAGGAAGCGCGAAATGCCGAGTTCGCGA
>DATNAT010000287.1:0-4210 GCA_035572355.1 Gemmatimonadaceae bacterium | reverse complement strand
TCGCAGACCAACACGCTTCGGTGGGAAGACTATACTCAGACCGCCGTCGATCCGTCGGATGATTGCACGATCTGGTATGTCGGCGACTATCTCGCGGCCGGCGCCACCGCCTATTCCACGCGCATCGGCGGCTTTCGCCTGCCTGGATGCTCGGCCTCACGCTGAAGCCATCGTCTTACCGCAATCGCAGCGTTTTTCCGCCGTTACCCGTCACTACCAACATGTCGAGACTACAGCCCGTCTTCCGGTATTTCGTCACGGCGGTTCTGCTGTTCGCCGGTCCGCTCGCCGCGCAAGATCTCTCCGCCTTCCACTTTCGCTCGATCGGTCCGGCCAGCATGGGCGGCCGCGTCGACGACATCGAGGTGGCGCCGAGCGATCCGAACGTGATCTACATCGGCTACGCCACCGGCGGCGTGTTCAAGTCGGTCAACAACGCGACGTCGTTCGAGCCGGTGTTCGAGACCTACGGCAGCGCGTCGATCGGCGACATCGCCATTCATCCGACGAACCCGAACATCGTGTACGTCGGCACTGGTGAAGCCAACAATCGCCAAAGCTCGACCTTCGGCGATGGCCTCTACAAGTCGACCGACGGTGGCAAGACGTTCACCAACATCGGTCTCAAGGAGACGCAGACGATCGCGCGCATCGTGATCGATCCAAAGGATCCGGAGACGGTCTACGTGGCCGCGCTCGGCCATCTGTTCGGCCCGAACGGCGAGCGCGGCATCTACAAGACGACCGACGGCGGCGCGACCTGGACGAAGATCAAGTACGTCGACGACAACACCGGCTTCACCGACATCGCGATCGACCCGTCGGATTCGCGCGTGCTCTACGCGGCGAGCTACCAGCGCCGGCGCAGCGGCTGCTGCTACAACGGCGGCGGCGCGGGCAGCGCTTTATGGAAGTCTGATGACGCCGGGCGTACCTGGACCAAGCTCACCAACGGCCTGCCGGCGACGACGCTCGGCCGCATCGCGATCGACGTGTCGCGTTCGAATCCGAATGTCGTGTACGCGCAGATGGAGGTCGAGTCGAACGAGGCGGGCGGTGGCGCGGGGGGCGGACGCGGCGGCGCGGGCGGCTATGACTGGTGCAACAACGCCGGCCCGGGTCGCGGCTTTGGCGGCGGGCGAGGGGGAGCGGCCGGCGCGGCCGGTGCGCAGAGCGCCGACAGCAACCGCACGCCGCCGGCGCTCGACGCCAAGCATTCGGGCATCTTCCGCTCGGATGACCGGGGAAAGAGCTGGCATGTCGTGAGCAACTGCGATGGGCGGCCGCTCTACTTCAGCCAACTCCGCGTCGACCCGTCGAACCCAAACACGGTGTTCGTGGCCAACGTGCACCCGGCGCGCTCGACCGACGGCGGCAAGACATTTCTCACGCTCGACGCCGCCGGCGGCTTCTTCAACATGGGCGAGGATCAGCACGCGCTCTGGATCGATCCCCGGAACTCGAATCACATTCTCCGCGGCAATGACGCCGGCTTCGCGGTCAGCTGGGACGAGGGCGCGACCTGGGAATACGTGCGCACCATGGCGACGGGGCTCGCGTACTGGGTCACCGCCGACATGGGCCATCCGTACTACGTCTACACCGGCCTTCAGGACAACGACAGCTGGAGCGGACCGAGCGCGACGCGGAGCCGCGTCGGCATCACGGCGCACGACTGGTTCCATCTCACTGGCGGCGACGGCTTTCAGACCGCCGTCGACCCGACGGATTTTCACACCATCTACTCGGAGCAGCAGGACGGCGGCGTGAACCGCACCGATCTGCGCACCGGACGCTCCGAGAGCATTCGGCCCGTCGCACCGCCGGCGCCGCGCGGCGGTCGTGGCGCGGCGGCCGACTCGAGCGCCGCAGGAGAAGCGCCCGAGACCTGCATCGACGGACGAATCGTCACCGCCGGCGCCGGCCGTGGCGGGCGCGGCGGCGCGGGAGGGGCCGGAGGCGGCCGTGGCAACGCGCGGCCGAACGTGACCGACGCGCAGCCGGGCGACGCCTACCGATTCAATTGGAACACACCGGTGCTGCTCTCGCCGCATGACCCGAAGACGCTCTGGCTCGGCGGCAACCGCTTATTCAAGTCCTCGAACAAGGGCGCGTCGTGGACGGCGAGCGCCGATCTCACGAAGCACATCGACCGCTGCACGATCGATCTGATGGGCGCGGCCGGCACGGCGCCGCAGCTCTCGAAGAACGACGGCGTGTCGTCCTATGGCACGATCGTCTCGATCTCGGAGTCGCCGGTGACGGCGGGCGTCGTGTGGGTCGGAACGGACGACGGCAATCTTCAGGTGAGCCGCGACGGCGGCACCACCTTCACGGAGGTCGGCAAGAACATCCGCGGCCTCCCGCAGAACGCGCTCGGCGGCACGAACCCATATTGGATTTCTCGCATCGATGCGTCGCACTTCGACGCCGCCACGGCCTACGTCGCCGTCGATGGCCATCGCGCGGACGATCTCGCGCCGTACGTCTTCGCGACGCACGACTACGGCCAGACCTTTCGCCGCATCTCGGCCAACCTGCCGTCGCCGGGCAACGTGGAGACGATCCGCGAGGATCCGAAGAACCGCGGGCTGCTGTTTGCCGGCACGGACTTCGGGCTTTATGTGTCGCTCGACGCCGGCGCGCACTGGCAGCGGTTCAGGAACGATCTGCCCACGGTGCGCGTCGACGAGGTGCTGGTTCATCCGCGCGACGGCGATCTCATCGTCGCCACCCACGGGCGAAGCCTGTGGATCGCCGACGACATCACCCCGCTCGAGCAGTTCACGCCCGCCGTCGCGGCGCAGGACGTGGCCATGTTCGACGTCCGGCCGGCAATTGCCTATCTGTTCGACTACCGCACCGACGCCGACGAAGGCGGTGACAAGCGCTTCGACGGCACGAATCCCGCGCGCGGCACGGCGATCAGCTACTACCTGCGCGCGCCGGCCACGGGCGACGTCAAGCTCGCGATCGCCGACCCGAGCGGCCGCACGGTCTGCACCAGCACCGGTCCGGCCACGGCGGGCATTCATCGCATGCAGTGGACGCTCGTTACGCCAATGGTCGCAGCTGACAGCGCCGCGGAAGGTCGCGGCGGCGGTGGCGGTGTCGGTGGCGGTGGAATCGGCGGAGGCCGCGGCAACGCGACGCGCGACCTCACCTGTGACGGAAGCGGCGGCCGCGGGGGTGCGGGCGGCGGCCGAGGCGGCGCCGCGCCGGCGATCGCCGCCGGCACCTACACCGCCAAGCTCACCGTGAACGGCCACGACTACACCAAGCCGGTCGCCGTCCTCGAGGATATCTGGATGTACGAACGCTGATCAGCGCGCTCGAATGGCGGCGCCGGCGTTGCCTTAATACTGAAGCATGCCGTCGGTGACGCGCGCCACGGGCGTGTATGGATGCTCGCGCGCGTCGCCCATGCCCATGATGTGCAGCACCTCCCAGCCGTTCGCCTTGAACCAGTCGGCGATCATCGACCGGTGGCAGCGCCACCATACGGCCTCGGCGCACATGATCGCCACCCGGTCGCGCCGCGCGACGCGGGCCAATCGCGCCGCCGCTCGGGCGAACCCCGGCGTATCCATGTAGTCGGCGTAGCCGCGAAAGGCGGCATTGCGCCACGCCGCATGCGGCGAGTCCGGCCGCGGCGCGCGGCGCCCGCCGAGCGCGGGCACTGGCGTATAGCTGATTCCCGCGCGGGCGAGCGACCGCTCGAGCGCCGGCGGATTGAACTGAGGATGCGCGCGCGAGCCGGCGAACCGGCGCACGTCCACCAGTCGCGTGATGCCGTGCGCGTCGAGCAACTCGATCAGCTCACCGACGGCGCGCGTCGAATGTCCGATCGTCCACAGCGTGTCGCGCGTGTCGGTCGGCTCCTATGGGCAGGAGGTCCGGGGTGCGACGCTGAACCGCACCGATGTCTGCCGCGCCGTGTCGGCGAGCGGCACCACGGTCGCGGTCTCGGTACCTCCGTCGAGCGTACACTTGTCGGTCACGATTCCCTCCGGCGTCAAGCTCGCGATCGTGGTGTCGCTGATCCGCCACGTCACGGCGCGCGAAACCTGCGGGTCGGCGTCGAAGTAAGCGCGCAGCGTATCCTTGGCGCCAGGCTCGCCCAGAAAAAAACCGCCGATGATGTTCACCGAGCGGAAGGCTGGCGCGTTCGGCAACAGCTCGAGCGTCGCGCTCAGCTTGGTCGTCACGA
>DATNAT010000286.1:0-4410 GCA_035572355.1 Gemmatimonadaceae bacterium | reverse complement strand
GCGGCGGCGCGCAGGCCGAGCACGGAGAAGTAGTTTCCGGACACGAAGCGTGCGCGCGGATGTTCGGCGGCGCCGCCCGTGCCACGCGTGTCGCCGATGCGGATATCGAGTCGGCCCGGATACCCGGAGGCGAGCACGTCGCTGAAGACGTGGTTCTGCTCGCGGACGGCGCGGTAGAGCGGATAGGAGAGGATATCGACGCGCGGCTCGCCCTGGGAGAAGGACCCGATCCTCGACGGGTTGCCGATCGCGACGAGCTGTTCGGGGTGCGACACGGGCAGCGTTCGCACGAGCACCGCGTCGACGAGCGTGAAGATCGCGGTGTTGGCGCCGATGCCGATGGCGAGCGCGATGACGATCACCGCCGACACGCCAGCATTGCGGCGCAGCGTCCGCACCGCGTAGGCGAGGTCCTGCCGAAGTCCGGAGAAGAAATCTGCGCGCTGCATGGCCCGCTCCCGCTGTTGGTCGAGCGTCATGCACGACGCCCGAACGGTTTCGAGATCTCCAAAGTGGCGCAGCGCTTCGGCGCGCGCGGCATCGATCGTCCATCCGGCGGCGACGAGGCGCGCCGTGCGCTGCTCGAGGTGGAACGCGAGCTCGTCGTCGATCTCCCGAACGAGGCGCGTCCGCGTGAACGGCAGTCGAAGGGCGCGGCGCATTGCCAGCCTCTATGCGGTGAGCGGGGCGGTGGCGGCGATCGCCTTGCCGATCGCCCGCGCGTAGCGTTCCCACGACGAGACTTCGCTGCGCAGCTGTTGGCGGCCGGCGCGGCTCAACTGGTAGTACTTGGCCCGCCGGTTCTTGTCGGAATAGCCCCACTCGGCCGAGAGCCAGCCGTTGCGTTCGAGACGGTGGAGGGCGGTATAGAGCGGCCCTTCCTCGACGAGCACGTCACCATCGGTGATCTGCTCGACCCACTCGGCGATGGCGTAGCCGTGGCGCGGGCCCCAGCTGAGGGCCTTGAGAATGAGCACGTCGAGCGTGCCGCGGAGCAGACCACCGTCGCGATCGAGCACGAGCTCTGTCCCCCTCTGAAGTAGAGGGGAAGGTAGGATCCGAACCGTGCCCCCGCAACCCGGCGGGGACGAAATGGC
The DNA here is from genome assembly GCA_035572355.1 of Gemmatimonadaceae bacterium. Taxonomy (GTDB): domain Bacteria; phylum Gemmatimonadota; class Gemmatimonadetes; order Gemmatimonadales; family Gemmatimonadaceae; genus JAQBQB01. Next base: position 3,313 of record DATNAT010000286.1, on the reverse strand, counting down.
GCCAGGCGGTGCTCGACTGGACTTTCCGCCGCGCCCCGCGAGACTTCGAGCATGGCCGCGCCGACGGGTGACGTCGTCCTCGTGATCGACGACGAACCGCAGATCCGCCGCGTCGTGCGCAATGCGCTCGCCGCCGGCGAGAGTCGCGTGCTCGAGGCGTCGACCGGCCGCGCCGCGATCGACTTGGCCGCCGCCGAGCGGCCGGCGTTGATCGTGCTCGACCTCGGCCTCCCCGACATGGCCGGCATCGACGTCTGCCGCGAGATCCGCGCCTGGTCCACGGCGCCGATCATCGTGCTCTCGGCGCGGCACGCCGACGCGGAAAAGGTCGCGCTGCTCGACGCCGGCGCCGACGACTACATCACCAAGCCGTTCAGCCCGAGCGAGCTCGATGCGCGCATTCGGGCGCAGCTCCGCCGGTCGCGACTCGCCCCCGCCGCCGGCGAAGGAGAGGTGATCGTGATCGGGCCGCTAATGATCGACCCCGTGAAACCGTCGTTCAAACGCGACGGCGTCCCGATCCATCTCACCAAGACGGAATGGGAGCTGTTTCGCACGCTGATCAAGCACGCCGGCCGCACGCTCACCCATCGCCAGCTCTTCCACGCCGTTTGGGGGAACTCGTCGGGCGATATGCAGCAGTATCTCCGCGTCCACGTGCGCAGCTTGCGGCGAAAGATCGAAGCCGACCCCGTCCGTCCGGTGCTGATCGTCACCGAACCCGGCGTCGGCTACCGATTCGACCACGAGTGATGACCTCCGCGCCCGCATCGCGCCGCGGCATTCGCACCGGCGAATGGGCCGCCTGGCTCGTCGCGCTCGCGCTCGTCACCGTCGTCCTCGTTGCCTTCCGCGCCCGCCTCAACGAGGCGCACTATGCGCTCGCATACCTTCTGCTCGTGCAGGGCGCGAGCGCGCGCGGCGGACGCCCGCTCGGCGTCGCGCTCGCCGTCGGCTCGTTCGTCTGCTTCGACCTGTTCCTGCTGCCGCCCTACGGCACGCTCACGATTCAGAATCCTCTAAATTGGCTGGCGTTGCTTGCCTTCCTGGCGACGAGCCTGATCTCGGCCGAGCTGCTCTATCGGGCGCAGGCCGAGCGGGCGGCGGCGCTCGAGGCGGCGCACCGCGCCAAGGATCAAGTGCTGGCGGCGGTATCGCACGACCTGCGCACGCCGCTGACGACGATCAAGGCGCTCGCCCACGAGCTGGCCACGCCGGACGACGATCGCGCGGCGGTGATCGAAGAGGAGGCCGATCGGTTGACGGAGCTCGTCGGGCAGCTGCTCGACCTGTCGCGCATCGCGAGCGGAGCCGTGGTCGTCAACGCTCAGCCCAACGAGGCGGAGGATCTGCTCGGCGCGGCGGCGCAGCGTGTTGCCGGACGCCTCGATGGGCGGGAGCTGCGCATCGCGGTGACGACGGACGACGTGCTCTCGTTCGGCCGATTCGATTTCTCGCAGACGTTGCGCGCGCTCGTGAATCTGATCGAGAACGCGGCGAAGTATTCGCCGGCCGGTGCTCCAATTGACGTTTGGGCGAAGCGCGACGGCCGGTGGCTGGTGTTCGTGGTCGGCGACCGCGGCCCGGGCATTCCCGCGGCGGAGCGCGACCGAATCTTCGAACCGTATTACCGCCGGCCCGGCGTGGCGCCAGACGCGGGCGGTGCGGGGCTCGGCCTGTCGATCGCGCGCGGGATCGCCGAGGCGCAGGGCGGGACGCTCGACGTCGGAGAACGGGAGGGCGGAGGCAGCGAGTTCCGACTCAGCGTGCCGGCGATCGCCGAGGCAGAATTGCGGCGGGGCTGAGCGCGCGTCTTCACGATTTCTTCACGACGGCGTGCTCGGCCTTCACGGAAAATTCACGCGACCGGTCGTAAGGATGATGGTTGACGCATTCCATCATCCCAATGCCGACCCTGTACGCGCGCCTCAAGCGCCTGCTGTTTGGCCGTCCGCTGCCGTCGGACCGCCTGGATCACGAACGACTCGACAAGAAGACGGCGCTCGCGGTCCTTTCGTCCGACGCGATCTCCTCCGTCGCCTACGCCACCGAACAGACGCTGATCGTGCTCGCCGTGCTGGGATCGGCGGCATTCAGCTATGTCGTGCCCATTTCGGCGGTGATCGTCGGGCTGCTGGTATTCGTCGCGCTGTCGTACCGCCAGACGATTTTCGCCTACCCAGGCGGCGGCGGCTCGTACACGGTGGCAAAGGACAACCTCGGCACGATGCCCGGGCTCGTCGCCGCGGCGGCGCTGCTCACCGACTACATCCTCACCGTGTCGGTGTCGATCTCGGGCGGCGTGGCGGCGATCACATCGGCCTATCCGGCGCTGCTGCCGCACACGGTTGCAGTCTGCACGGCGTCGGTCGCCGTGCTCGCGCTGGTGAATCTGCGCGGCGTGCGCGAATCGGGGATCGCCTTCAGCGTGCCGACATACGTCTTCATCGCGATGATGCTGCTGCTGATCGGCAGCGGCATCGTGAAGGCGCTGACGGGCGGCGTGTCCAATCTGCCAGCGCCGGCGCCGTCGACCATGGCCCTCCCGGTTCCGACGTCGTACGCGCTCGTCTTTCTCGTGCTTCGTGCCTTCGCCGAAGGCTGCGTCGCGATGACGGGCACGGAGGCGATCTCGAACGGCGTTGGCGCGTTCAAACGCCCGAGCGCGCACAACGCGGCGGTGACGCTGACCTGGATGGCGGCGATCCTCGCGGTGTTTTTTCTCGGTACGAGCGAGCTGGCGCGGCACTTCGCGGTGATGCCGACGGCCACTGAGACGGTGCTCTCACAGCTCGGGCGAAAGGTCTTCGGACTGGGTGCACGATACTTCGTGCTCCAGTACGCGACGTTCGCGATCCTGGTGCTCGCGGCCAATACCGCGTTCGCCGATTTCCCGCGGCTGGCGAGCATCCTGGCGCGCGACGGGTACATGCCGCGCCAGTTCGCAGCGCGCGGCGACCGGCTGGCCTTCTCGAACGGAATTCTCGCGCTGGCGCTGGTCGCGATGCTGCTCATCTGGCTCTTTGGCGGCGTGACGAGCGCGCTCATCCCGCTCTACGCGATCGGCGTGTTCGTGTGCTTCACGCTGTCGCAGGGCGGCATGGTGATGCACTGGCTGCGAAGCCGCGAGGCGGGCTGGCGCTGGCGCGCCGCGCTCAACGGGCTCGGCGCGGCCGCGACGGCGATCGTGTCGATCGTGCAGATCGTCACGAAGTTCACGTACGGAGCGTGGATCGTGGTGTTGATCATCCCGCTGATCATCCTCGTGCTGCGTCGAATCCATCGGCATTACGAGCATTTCGCGCGCGAGGTC
>DATNAT010000285.1:0-10873 GCA_035572355.1 Gemmatimonadaceae bacterium | reverse complement strand
ACAAAGCTCAGTCCGCGGTTGCGCTGGAGATACGCCGCGATCGCCTCGCGCGAGTCGGCGTCGCGCATCGTCACGCCGTCGGCGTTCCGCCAGAGAGCGATCGCGGCGTCGTGATCTGTGATCTCGAATTCACGAATCTCAATCGTCATCGCCGACCGCCGCCGTTCATCGGCGGAGCGTGGCATTGGCGAGGGCGCCGAACGCCACGCCGGCGGCGAGCAGGCAAAGCCCCGCCGCCTGCCACTCGCCGGAGAGGACCGACAGCAGTCCCAAGAACAGCCCGACGACGCCGGTCACGCTCGAGCCGACCGTCGCCAGCCCGACGACCCAATTGGTGCGCCGTGCGGTGCGGTCGATCTCCGGCGGTGGAGTGCCAGTCATGGTGCCGTCCGATGCGATGAGGAAACGAACGAGATTTGCACGCCGCCTCCAAATCGATGCCGCCTCGAACGCGCCGTCAACTGCGCGGACAGGCGACCGCGGTGGCGCGGACGCTCGCGCGGGGCCAGTGGGATTCTGGGACCACCGCATCGCTCCGGGCCGTCGCCGTTCCGTCGCGAACGCCATCGCGCTCGCTGCCGAGTGTAAGCGTCGTGACGGCGTAGCCGTTCGACCACAGCAGATCGATGCTGTCGCCGACCACCGACCAGCGAGGCGTTCCCGGAAATGCAGCCGGCGGCCAAAAGGCGATGTTCGGCTCGACGCGCCAGCCGCCGTGAGCCGCCGGTATGGTGTCGAGGCGAACGATGGACGGAAGACCGTGGAGGTGGTCGCGAGGCCCGAACGCATCTGCCCCGCCGCCGACCCACAGGCGATAGCACATCGGCTTCGCTCGATTGTCGCCGGCTGGCGGGCGGGCGAACGCAGCGAGAAGCAACACGGGGAGTATGATCATCCCTTCATCATGACGTCGGGCCAGCCGTTGTCGATGCCTTTCATCGATCCGTAATCCCTCCAAACATCGCCGTCATGCCAGACGCAAGGCCCGCGTATCGGGCCATCGAGGCGTGCGATACGACGCCGTGATGCACGCCATGGATCTCGCGCGATCCGCCGGCGTGCGGGTGATCGGCGTCGCGCCGAAGGGCATCCTGAGCGGCCGCTGACGCGAGCGATCGCCGATTCGAAACTTCACTCGCGCTTCTCGCGGCGCTCAGACTTCTCCCGCGGCGCCAGCTCGACGAACCCCGGCGCGTGCGGAATCTGGTCGAGCACCGCGCGCAGCTCCGGCGGCGGCGCGATGAGCTTGCGTGCGCGCAAATCGAGCCAGCCGCCGGTCGAACGCACCGTCGCCGCCCGCTCGCCGGTGGCCGACCAGATCTCGTTCTCGGCGACGAATCGCGCCGCGTCGGCGCTCATCGCCAACAACGCATAGGTCACGGTGACGGTGTCGTGCAGTCCGGCTTCGCGAAAATACTCGAGCTCGTCCTGTCGGATCACGGGGCCGATCGCGAGTCGGCGGAACTCGCTCGGCGGAAAGCCGTGGTCGGCCAGAAACGCGACGCGCACATCGGCCGCCAGATCGAGATACGCCGTGTTGGCCATGTGACCGTTGGCGTCCATCGCTCCCCAGCCGACGAGGAACTGCTTCGCGTACCGGCCGTCGAACGCCGCGCTCACGAGGCTGGCCGTGTCGTCAGCGGGATCTGGCTGCGTCAACGGCATCGGGCTCGGCGGTCGGAACGCGTGCCGTTGCTTCGCGCGACGTGATCACCGGATGTACCTCGAAGTCGACGAGGTCCGTCCACGCGGCGATCCACTGGTCGAGCAATGCGCGGTCGTCGCATTCCATGACCTGATAGCAGTGCGCGAGATCGGTCGTCACCCAGCTGCTTACGTACCGCAGTCCGTCGGGCGCGAAGCGGCCGCGCGTTCGAAAGCGATCGTAGACCGGCGTCGGGTCGCCGTTTCGAAAGTGCTCGACGATCATGTACAGCACGGAAGCTCCTTCTCGATTGGGTCGATCGGCGTTGTGTCGCGGCCAGTGGCGTACGCCGCATTCCCTGACAATAGAGTGAGAATAGAGTGGGAATAGCCCGACTCGCAAATCGAGCGCGGTGACCCAACCCGGTCACCGCGCTCGACGGTCGTTCGGCGTCTCGCCCGCTCAGGGCGTGACGGTCGCCGGATGCTCCGTGGACTGGATGAAGCTCACGATGTCCGACTTGAGCTGCCGCGCCGAATCCTGGTTCAGATACGCCATGTGGCCGCTCTTGTAGTACTTGAACGCGACGCGGTCCCGGTACGTCTGATCGTAGCCGAGATGGTTGAAGGTGTACTCGGCGTTGGCGAACGGCGTCGCCATGTCGTAGTACCCCGCGCCTACCATGACGTGCAGATAGGGATCCTTCGCCATCGCGGTGCGCAGCATGTCCGACGTGCTAGGATAGCCGGCGCCGAGGTTGCCCGCTCCCGTGAGGCCGGTGTAGTCCCACCGGCCCGCGTGACCGCCGGTGTAGTACTGCAGGTCGTTGGTGTAATCGAGATCATTGTGCAGGTAGCGCATGTACGCCGCCATGAAGGCGCCGGCGGGCGCCACGTCGGACGGGTCGTAGTCCTGCCGTTGGCTCGACGCGTTGCCGTTGAGACCGATCATCCGGCTGTCGTACCGCCCCACGGTCTCGCGCTCGTCGCGCAGCAGCTCCGTGCGGAACACCCCCGGATCGATGCGCAGGTTGGTATTCAAGATGAATGATGACGAGAGCCCGGTGAGCCGGGCGATCGCCTGGGCCGCCGCGGTCTTCTCGGCCGACGTCAGCGTGTTGCCCTTGGCGAGCACGCCCATGTAGTCGCCGAACGCGTAGGCGCGCGCCTGCTGTACCGCCTGCTCGAGCGTCTTGCTCTGGAGATCCGACGGCAGCTTCTTGTGATACCACGCCGTCGCCGTGTAGGTCGGCAGGAAGCACTCATAGGGCAGGTCGTTCGACGCGCCCGGCTGAATGTTGCCGAGGTCGAGCACCGTGCCGAGGAGCATGACGCCGTTGAGCTCGATGCCCTCGGCGCTCTGCAGCTCGGAGGCGAGACCGGCCGAGCGGAAGGTGCCGTAGCTCTCGCCATAGAGATACTTCGGCGACGCCCAGCGGTTGTACTTGTCAAGATAGTTGCGGATGAACTGCCCGAACATCGCTAGATCGTTCGACGCGCCGGTGAAATCGGACACCTTGGAGCCCGGGGCCGGTCGCGAGTAGCCCGTCATCATCGCGTCGACCTGCACCAGATCGGTTGCGTCGAGCGGAGAGTACGGATTGTCGACCAGGTTGTACGGCGGCGCGGGCTGCGAGCCGTTCGGCCCCATCTCCGGATGCTTCGGGCTCATGAGGCCCATGCTCAGCCAGATCGACGCCGAGCCGGGTCCACCGTTGAAGAAGAAAGTGACGGGCCGCGTGGCGGCGTCTTCCTGGTCGCGCGTGTAGGCGACGTAGAACACGGTGCCGGTCGGCTTGCCGTCGGCGTCGCGGACGACCATGGTGCCGGCATTCGCCGTATAGGCGACGGACTTGCCGTTGATGTTCACCGTGTGGTGCGTCGTCGAGACTTTCTCGATGGCGGCCACGCCCTCCTCGGCCGGAGGCGCGGCGCCGCCGGCCGCGCCGCCGCGTCCGCCTGGGCCGCCGGGCCGCTGCGCGACCGCGGGAAGAGCGATGAGCATCGATGCAACGGAACCGAGCAGGAACGAGCGTCTCAGCATGACGAGTTCTCCATCATTCGATCGAGGGATTGAGTGTTCTCTAACGCGAGGCGGCCGCGTGGTCGGAGCGTCTCACGGGCGTCGAAGGTGAACACCGGGTGTGGCGAACCTAGACGCTGCGACCAACCGCGTCCTACGGATTATGGCACGAGGGAGCCCAACTGTTAAAGGGGTAGGGCGTTGGACGACTGCGGAAGGCCGCCTGGCGGCGCCTCGGGACCGATGCGCATGAACAACCGCGCCGCCTCGGGGCGCGTGACGTCACGTGTGGCGTCGCGCGACGTGGTGCGCCTTGCGCGACGAGACGCTGACACAGTCGCGAGATCAGACTTCTTGACGCATCTCGAGCGTGGTGTCGCGCGTCACTGACGCTCGACAGCGCGCGGCCGAGACTTAGCGCGATCGCGTTAGCGCGCCGTGGCGTTGGCGCGTCGCGGCTCCGTGCCGCGACCATCCCACCTCGATGAGCCTCACGTGAGCGGAATCAATTGGAGCGTCGAGCTCCGCAAGATCGAACGCGAGTACGACGGGCTGCCTCCCAGCCGATCGCGGACGCAGATCCGCCTTCAGAAAGTTCAGGAGATCATTGCACGCGGGCGACTCGAGGAGCGGCTCGCCGCCATCGGTGTCTGGCTGCAGCTGGCGCTCGTCGGGTCGCTGGGCGTGTCGCTCTACTGGTGGCCGTATGGCCACGACTGCGGCTTCTCACTTGCCGCGTATCTCGCATCGCAGGCGATGGTGATCGCCGGTGGGCTGTCGTTGGCGGCTAGCACCTGGCGGAATCGACAGGTCTGGCCGTTCGCCGGAGCGGTGTTCTTCTGTCTCGTGGCCTGGACGGTGATTGCTCTGCAGACCTTCCCGCGGATGGGGTACGGGGTCGGGGCGCGCGCACACACGGGTTGGGTCTGCAAAGCCGGCGGCTGAGCTATCGCCGCCGGCGTTGTTCGGGCGGTGACGCATGATCTGAGAACAATTGTACGAGTCGTCAGTAGTGCGTCGCGACGGCCGCTCGAGCCAGGGCCATGCGGCTCGACGGCGGCGCGGGGTTCACGACCACGCTCGCCGTCGCGATGTGCGGTCCGGCGACCGCGGTCACCGTCGTCGAGCCAGGCGCGACGGCGCGAACGAGGCCGGTTTGCGTGACGGTGACGATGGACGCATTCACGGAGTTCCACGACACGGCCGCGTTCTCGAGCGGTCCGCCCGCCGTGCTCGTCACGCTGGTCACGAACTGGTGTTGGCCGCCAACGGTGAGGTGCACGATCGACGAATCGAGCGCAATCGCCGCGGGCTGCGCCGGCGAATTCGTGATTAGCTTCGGCTCATCGTGGCCGCCGCAGGCGCCGACGCATGCCAGTGTCAGCACCGCGGCTCCAATCGGGCCGAACAACCCCCAGCCTCTCGACATGCGTCCGGGCCTCGGGTGAAAGGTTGGCGTTCGAGTACCCGGCCGGCCGCTCCGCGTTCCGGAGGCCGCGTCCGCGGACACCTTCACACCGCGCGCGCCATCAACCAGTCCGTCTGCTCGTCGTCGCCGAGCAAGAAGCGCGTCGAGCCGACCCGGGCAAAACCAGACTTCTGGTAAAACCGTATCGCCCGGGCGTTCCGCTCCCACACGGCGAGCCAGATCGACCGGACACCCACACGGCGGGCGGCATCAATGGTCGCGTCCATGAGCAGCTGCGCAACGCCCGCCCCATGCCGAGTTCGATCGACGTAGAGGCGTCTGATCTCGATCGCCGGTTCGGCCACCGTCGCCGGCGCGCCGTCTCGGACGATGCGAACGTATCCCGCGAGCTGGCTGCCGTCTTCGGCAAGCAGCACCTCGCTCGCGGGATCGGCGATCTCCGCCGCCTGTCGCTCCGCGCTGAACGATTCGGCGACGTAGCGCGCCATGTTGTCCGGCGTGTTGTGCGCGCCGAAGGCATCGTGAAACGCCGCGGCAGCAAACGTACTGAGCGCGGCGGCGTCGTCTGCCTCGGCGCGTCGAATCGAAATGCTCATTGGGAGTGGTGTTGTCATCGAATTCAATGCTTCTCGCGCCGTCGGCCGATCCCCAGACCACGCCACCACGGCTCGTTTACCAATCGCTTTCACTTCCACGAACGAATGCGCGACCAACAATCATGTCGCGAACAAGCCGTTGCGCAAATAGGCGCGCCCCGCGAGAATGCTGGTCCCCTCCAAGACGTCACACGCAGTCATCGTCCACGGGAGACGCGATGAAGAAATCGAGCATGGCGATTCTGGCGTTGGCGCTGCCCACGCTGCTCGCCGCCCAGCAGCCGTCCGGCACTCCGCCGGCGAATCCGATCACGACCGCCTTCCGCCAGCGCACGCTCGGCTTGCAGCGCAACATTGCGCAGGCGTTCGACTCCATCCCCGAATCCAAGTTCGGTTACAAGCCGACGCCGGCGCAGCTCACGATCGGCTACATCGCTCAACATGTCGCGAGCGACGACTATTTCTACTGCAATCTGTTCGGCTCGAACAAGGCGACCGTGCCTGACGAAGAGATGTCGACGCCGGATTCGGTCAAGGCAACGTGGCCCAAAGAAAAGCTCGTCGCCCAGCTCAAAACGTCGCTGGCCTTCTGCGAGAGCGCACTCGGCCAGGTCGACGACGCCAACCTCGGCGAGGCGGTGACGCTCACCTTCAACGGCACGTCGCGCAAGACAACACGCGCGAGCATGGTGCTCGGCCATGCGCTAGACCTTGAAGATCACTATAGCCAGTTGGCGAATTACATGCGGCTCAACAACATCGTGCCGCCCACGGCACTCCCTCGGCCCGGCCGCGGAGGAAACTAGCCGCGGCGTTGTGCCAACCCGGCGGCGTACGCGCTCAGTCGCGCCGCGAGCTCATCGGGTTGGCTGAGCGCGACGAGATGCCCGCCGGGCATCTCGTCGGCGGTGAGGCCGAGCCGGTCGTGAGCCACGCGCCGCTGAAGATCGGCCGGCAGGAATCGGTCGTCGCGGCCAACCAGAACGCGCGTCGGCACAGACGGCCACTGAGTGAAGTCGCAGCGCGAACCGAACACGGTGTCCGACTGCCGCGGCTCACCCTGTGCCCACGCCTCGTCGATCACCGGCTGCGGCACGTCGTGGAAAAAGTCGAGCAGTGGATCGAACGGCGCGTCGGCATCGCGTCCGTCGCGCCGGTTTCGATCGCGCTTCGCTTCGCGGTGGCCAGTGTTCTTCCACCAAGCGGCCGGCGTCTCGCCCGGGGCGGGAATCATCGCGTTGACGAGGACGAGGAGCGCTAACGGGACCTGCTGGCAAACGAGCGGCGCGACGAATCCTGCCAGCGACTGCGCGACGAGCACGACGCGCCGCGGATCGCGATCGCCGATGGCGCCGACCACGGCGGCGGCGTATTCCGGCAGCCCAGCGCGATCGTCCGCCGCCGGCAGCGCGACGCAGACGGCGTCGTGTCCGCGTTGCTCGAGCTTCGGCGCGACGAGATGCCAGTACCAGGCACTGCCGCCGGAGCCGGGCACGAGAATGAATGCGGTGCGCTCCAACTGCGACTCGTCGCTCACGACCACACCTTCGGTACCTCGACTCTTAAACGGTCTGAAACGATCTGAAACGAGCGGAGCTGCGAACCAGCGCGTCCAACGCTCAGATGCTCGACATTCTTGCGGACCTGCTTCGACCGCGACAGCGGTTAGTCGACACGAGTATACGTCAGCTGAAGATCGCCCTCCCAGGTATGGCCGTCGCGGCACAGCTCGCCGGAGCTAACGATGGTCCGTCCGCCATCGATGATGCGGCCCGTCAAGCGCTGGGCGAACGCTGGTTCATCCCGCCACCACCGGAGCGTCTCGTCTCGGAGCGTCACGTCGAACTTCCGGGACACGCCGCGCTCGTCGAAGTAGAGCATGAACAGCGCTTCACGATCCGCGTCGCTTCCGAAGATCGCAACGGCGCTCGGAATTTCCGGTTCATCGATCTGCGAATGCATGACGAGGAACGCACCGCCTTCTATCCACCGAAACGACGTGCTGCCGTGAAACGCCTTGCCAGGGACCATCGGATGCGTACCGACAGTCTTCCAACGGCCGACCAAGGGAGCGAGCGGCGCGAGCGAGGGGTTGGGAATTGCGGCCTCGTTCGTCGAGGCGTCGTCGACTGGTGTGCTCATTTGCGAGCCAGCGTAACGCGGGCAAACGGCCTCCGGCCGTGTTCGTCGTCATTGTCCATGTGCCACGCCCAGCTGTCTGCCGCGCGATCGTAGACGAAAGTGTTGTGAAAATGGCTGGTCGGTGAGTCCGTGAACAGGAACGGAATCGAGTCTGCCGCCGGCGCCGCCCGCCCCACGCCGGCTGGGTAGAAGGCGTTGTAATCCGTGTTGTCGAGCCAGAGCGCTCCGTAATCGTGCGTGTGCGGATCCCGTACCAGGTAGGCGATCGCCTCGTAGTCGGGCCGGCCGGCGAGGGTACGCTTTCGAGACACCTCGTGCATCTCCAGGTATTCGCCGCCGAGCACCCATTGAAAGGTTACGTCGTGCACGACGTCGCGTCCTGCCATGCGACCGCGCAGCACCCAGCGGCCGGCCAGCCGGTCGAGGAGGCTGTCGCGTTGTGGCGCCTGCGCCTGAAGCGGGGCGAGCGACAGAAGTCCGGCCAACACCGCGAGAAGACATCTCGGCATCGCAGATCGCTCCATGTAGAATGATAAATTCAAAATCGCCCTCTATAGAGCCGAAAATGCCGCGGCGTTGTCCGCCGCCCAGTGCCGGAAGGTTCGCGCCGGCGATCCGAGGATGTCGCGCACGGTGGACGTCACGTATGCTCGATGTCCCAACGTCGCCTGCCACGCCGCCATGAGCATCTCGACCGCCGCGGTGGGCCAAACCCCGGCCGTCTCGCGGCGAAATTCCTCCGGAGTCAGCTCCTCGAACCGAATCGGTCGCCCGATGGCCTCGCCGATGATCGCCACCTGTTCCGCCTGACTGAGCGATTCCGAGCCCGTGAGCACATAGTCGCGTCCAACGTGCGCATCATCGAGCAGTGCGCGCGCCGCCACAGCTGCGACGTCGCGCTCATCGATCGGCGCGGTCTCCGCATCGCCATACGGCCATCGGACCACGTCGCCGGCGCGCATCATCGGTCCCCACCAGAGTGCCGTGTTCGATGCGAACATGCCGGGTCGAATGATTGTCACGCCGAGTCCCGAAGCATTGACGCGACGCTCGATGTCAGCGTGGAAGCGGGCCATTGGATTCGGCTGCTGAAAGAACGGATGCGGCGTCTGATGCGGCGAGGAAAGCAGCACGACACGCCGCACCTGCTTCGCGAGGCGCTCGATCACGGCGGGCACCGTGGCTGGTGGCGCCGTCCAGACGAGAAAGACCGTCTCGACGCCGCGGAGCGCGGCGTCGAGCGAATCGGGTACGGTGAGGTCGCCGCCCATGACGTCGACGCGCGGCGGCAACTGTGCGGTTGCAGGCTGGCGGGTCAGCGCGCGCACCGACTCGCCCGCCGCCAGCAAGTGATCGACGACGTGGCGGCCGACACGGCCAGTGGCGCCGGTGACGAGGATAGGACGCATGCGTTCAGTCGTATCTACGACCGGTGGCCGTGCCGTCATTCGCCGCGGAGCACGGCGGACGGTCTCCGCGGTTTCCATCTCGACGTGAACGGCGATCTCTCGAGCTCAAGCCACTGATGCCGCGTCGAACTCGTTCGCGACGATGCGGCGGTCGTGCACGCCGGCGGCGTGCGCAGACGCGAGCCACACGATCGGTGGACCCATCACCGCCGGATCGAGCAGCCGCGCGCGCACGTCGACTGGTATGTCGTCGGGCACCATTCCGGTCCGAGTGCCGCGCCCGCCGGGAAGCAGCATGTTCACCGTCACCGCGCTACCGGCCAGATCCGCCGCCATCACGCGCGACAACGCCTCGACGCCGGCGCCGGCCGGTCCATACGGTACGAAGCCGCGCCGGATCATCGTTTCGTGATTCATCGAGATATTCACGATTCGTCCGCCGCCCTGCTCGAGCATCAACGGCACGAGCTCCCGCGCCATCAAAAAGCAGCCGACGACTTTGGTGTCCACGACGTCGCGAAAGCCGGCCGCCGTCACCTTCCAGAACGGCTGAGGGTCCGTCAAGAAGCGTGGGTTGACCGTCCGCATGCCGATGCCGGCATTGTTGACGAGCATGTCGACGCCGCCCCACGAGTCGCACGCTTGCCCGACACATGCGGCAATCGAGCGCTCGTCGCGAACGTCGACCGCACATCCGATCGCGGCGGACCCGAGCGTCCGCGCCGCCGCCTCGGCGCGCGATTGATCGCGTCCGGTGACCATCACCCGGGCGCCGGCCTCGGCGAGCGCCGTCGCCATCGCCGCGCCGAGGCCGCTCGTCGCGCCGGTTATCAGAACTCGAATACCATTCAACGCGATCATGTTCGTGCGAAGCGATGCCGAGCAGGCCCCCTACTGCGACTGCAAGGCGCTGGCCGGATTCAGTCGCGCCGCGCGCGCCGCGGGAATCGTCGTCGCCAAAAAGGTGATCGCCGTGATCAGCAGCGTGGCGATTCCCAGGATGACCGGATCGGACGCGCGGATCGCATACACACGATTCGAGATGACCTGGCCCGAGAAGTAGGCGAGTCCCACGCCGATCGCGGCGCCGACGACTCCCAGCGTCACGCCCTGTCGCATGACGAGCAAGAACACCGAGCGAGGCGAGGCACCGAGCGCGAGCCTGGTGGCCATCTCGCTCCTCCGCAACGACCCGGCGTACGAGACGACGCCGTAGATCCCAACCGCCGCAAGCACGACCGCGATGCCGCCGAAGACGAGCATCAGCGTCATCCCGAGCTCCTGCCGGCTGAGCGTGCCTCCGACGACGTCCGACGCCAGCTCGAAATCGAGCGCCATCGTCGGTTGGAGCTTTCGCACTTCGGTGCGGATCGCTCGCTCGACGGCGCCGACGTCAGCGGACGAGAACGACGCGACGGCCGTGACGCGCGGTAGCGGCGCCTGGGTCAGCGGCGAATAGAACGCGGGCTCGGCCGGCTCGGCGAGCGATTTCTGCCGCACGTCCCCGATCACGCCGACGATCGTCACTTCGTTCTTGGGATCGGGTGTAGGATAACCAGCGGAGAACTGGACCCCGATCGGATCGCGCCCCTTGAGGTAGCGATCGACGAAGACTTTGTTGACGATGGCG
>DATNAT010000284.1:0-7229 GCA_035572355.1 Gemmatimonadaceae bacterium | reverse complement strand
CCATCCATAGTAGAAGGCCATGCGCGGGTCGGCGGCCGTGATGAAGAGCGTCGGACTGGGCGCGCCGTGGCGCACGACCATCACGAACGCCGCGTCGGGCTCGTCGAAGTTCGTGAGATAGTGAAAGGCGGGCAGTTGATGAAAGGTGCCGAAGTCCGTGATCGGTGTGGGCCCGCCGAAGGCGATCACGACGCCGCTGTCGATGCGCTTGGCGAGGGAGTCGCGGCGAGCGGCGAACTCGGATTCGGGGATCTGCGCAAACGCGACGCGCGCGGCGCCGGCGGCGAGGAGTGCGGCCGCGAGCGCTGCGCGCGAGTGGGAGAGTGTCGGCATGCGGAAGAAGATGAACTCGGAGGCCAGGCTGTCCAGGGTTGGACGGCATGATCGCGCCGGGAAACATGCACTCGAACGACCTGGAGTGCGGCACGCTCTGGCTCTGGACGCGCGAGCGCTGACCGAATCGACTCGGCCGGCGTCCGCCGTCGACTAGAACAGAATGCCGAAGCTCACCGGAATCGATTGAATCGATTTCGCGTCGATCGCGCCCTTATCGGTGTAGACGTTCTGCACGCGTCCTTCGACGAACGCCTCGAGGCGGCCGAGCTTGAGTCCCAACCCTCCGCCGCCGTCCACGCCGAAGTGGATCGACGACGCAGAAGGCGGCGCTCCCGTCGATGCGGCGGTGGTGAACGAGTCCTTGAGGTCGAAGGCGCCGACGCCGGCGGTGAGGTACGGGTGGAGCGGCCCGAGATGAAAGAGCGGGAGCGTCAGTCCACCGACGCCGCTCAGGGTCGTGCTCTGCCCGCTCCCCCCGTTCAATAAGGCATCTTTATAATCAAATCTCTGATAGCCGAGGTTGAAGCGGAGGGCGGGGAGCCCGAGGCCGAGGTCGACGAGGAGGAAGCCCTCGCCGTTGACGCCGGTCTTGAAGGCGTCGGCAGCGTGGCTGGTCGGGACGCTCGCGCCGCCGCCAAAGCCGATACGGAGGAGATGGTGGTCGGGCGAGTTGCCGGGCAGTTGTGCGCGCGCCGGGGCGGCGCCGGCGATTGCGAGCGCGGCGAGGGCCGCGAGCGTTGCGGGTTTCATGACGATATGATCCTCGAGTTGGGGACGGCGCCTGCACTCTGACGCGAGGCACGCTAGACCGGCCCAATCAACTCGGGATCAACGAACCGTCATATCCGGCGGACGAGGGACGAAGAAAAGGCGAATGGCGTCCCGCGTCCCGTGGAGGCGCCTACGGCGTCGGCTTCCCCGACGCCGGCAGCAGCACGAACCGCGCGTAGTTCTTGACGTTGAAATACTGCTTCGCCGCCTGCTGGATCTCGGCCGGCGTCAAGCCTTTGATCAGCGTGTCGTAGGCGGCGAGTACGCCGGTCAAGTCTTCGCCCGCCTGTTCTCGCGTCAAAATCGTGCCAAGCCAGTAGCCGTTCTGCTTCAGCTGCACCTCGCGCGACCGCACGATCTCCTCGCGCACCTTGTCGACGTCGCTCTGCGTGGGGCCGGTCGTCTGCAAGCTGTCGATCAGCGCGAACACGCTCTTCGTCAACTTCTCGACGTTGTCCGGCGCCGAGTTGAACTGCACGGAGATCGCGTACTCCTCGTGCGGCTCGCGCGAGCACCCTCCGCCGACGCTCGGGCTGTAGGTGCCGCCCAGCTGCTCGCGGAGCGTCTCGTTGAGCTTGATCTGGAACAGCGCGACGAGGGCGCCGATGTCGAAGCGCGTCTGCGGCTCGTATCGACAGGCGCCGGTGAACTCGATCAGCGTGTTGGCCTTGGGCTCGACGCCCTTGCGTACGACCTTGTCCACGACGCCGGTCGGCGGCTCGCCGCCGACATCCTTGGCCTTTTCGGTGCGATGGATGGCCGGCAGCGAGGCGAGGTACTTGTCGACGAGCGGCTTGAGCGCCGTTGTGTCGACGTTGCCGACGAACACGAAGGTGAAGTCGCTCGCGTCGGCGAAGCGATCCTTGTAGAAGGCCAACGCCTTCTGCGGGTCGACCTCGGCGAAGACCGCCGGCGACAACGGCCGCGAGCGGAAGTCGTGCTGCGACATCGTCCACTGCACCGTGTCGCTGAACACCTGGTCGGGATCGGCGCCGCGGTTGGCGAGGAAGGGCTGGACCTGGTTGGCGAAGGCGTGCCAGGCCGACGTGTCGATGCGCGGCGCCGTGAAGTCGAGATAGACGAGTTGAAAGAGCGTTTCTAGATCCTGCGGCGACGCGTGGCCGGCCAGGCCTTCGGTCGTCTCGCTGATCGTCGGCTGCACCGACGCCACCTTGCCGGTCAGCTTCTTCTGGAGGTCGATCGCGTTGAAGTCGCCGATCCCGCTGCGCACGATGACCTGCGACGCGAGGCTCGCCGACATGTAATCCGGGTTGGGCGCCAGCGACGTACCGCCGGGGCTGTACGCGCCGAACAGCACTTCGTCCGCCTTGAAGTCGGTCGGCTTCACGAACACGCGCGCACCGTTCGACAGCGTCCATTCAGTGACGCCCACCTCGGGGATCTGTCGCGTCGCGGTGATCGACCCCGGCACCGGCGCCTTGGCGACGAGCGCAGCCGACGAGAGAGTCTCCGTGTACGCCGTGACCGGCGTCTTGGCGGCGCGATCGAACACCGCCAGCAGCTCGGCGGGCGTCGGCACCTTGACGCTGTCCTTGATCGGTGACTCGGCGACGATCACACGATTGTCGTCGGTGATCCAGTTGCTCGCCAGCTTGTTGACGTCGGCGAGGGTGATGGTCGGCACGAGCTCCTGCGCCAGCTTGTACTCGTAGTCGATGCCCGGAATCGCCTCGTGCGTGAGATAGTTGTCGATGTACTCCTGCACGAATGACGACGACGGCGTCTTGTCGCGCTCGGCGTAGGCGCGCTCGTAGCCGCGAAGCATGTTCTCTTTGGCGCGGTCGAGCTCCGATTGCAGGAAGCCGTGCTCGTCGACGCGCTTGGCTTCGATGAGCAGGGCCTCGAGGCCCTGCGGGATTTCGCCGTCCTTGACGCCGGCGCCGAGCGTGAACGCGTCGGTCGTGCGGCCGATGAAATTGCCCTTCGAGCCGCCGGCGCCGAGGAAGGGCGCGTTGGGTTTTTGCGAGATCTCGTCGAGTCGGTTGTTGAACATCGAGAGGTAGAGCCGTTCGGTGAGATCGCGGCGATAGTCGCCGACGGTCTTCGTCTGCTCGGTCGGCAACTTGAAGCTGACTTCGACGTCGGAGCTAGTCGCTTCTTTGTCGGTGGCAACGGCGATCAACGGCTGCTTGTTGCCGGGCACCGCGGCCAGCGTGCGCGGCGCGGGATTGACCGGTTTGGGAATCGCTGAGAAATGCTTCTTGATCTCGGCCTCGATCGCGGCGGGATCGAAGTCGCCGACGGCGATCACCGCCTGGAGGTCCGGCCGGTACCATTTGTTGTAGAAGGCGCGGAGGCGAGCCGGCGTTGCCGACATGATGCTCGCTTCGTTGCCGATCGGCAGGCGGTCGGCGTAGAGCGAGCCCTTGAGCGCGATCGGCAGCCACTCATGGAGCATGCGGTCGCCGGCGCCCTTGCCGAGCCGCCACTCCTCGCGCACGACGCCGCGCTCGTTCGCGACTTCGGTCGAGTCGAAGAGTTGGCCGTGCGCCCAATCTTCGAGAATCGTGAACGCCTGGTCGACGATCCGCGTCGTGTCGGTGGGGATCGGAAGAATGTAGACGGTCTCGTCGAAGCTCGTGTAGGCGTTCAAATCGGCGCCGAAGCGCACTCCGATCGATTCGAGATATTTGACGAGATCGTTCTTCTTGAAGTGCGTGGTGCCGTTGAACGCCATGTGCTCGATGAAGTGCGCGAGCCCGAGCTGCTGATCGGTCTCGAGGATCGAGCCGGCGTTGACGACGAGTCTCAGCTCGGCCCGCTTTTCGGGCTTCGAGTTCTGGCGGATGTAGTAGCGGATGCCATTGGGCAGCGTACCGATGCGAACCTTGGGGTCGATCGGCAGCGGCGTCGATGGGGCGGGCGCGGCGGCGGGCGCGGCGGCCGGCTTCGGTGCACTCTGGCCCGACACGGAGGCCGCGATCGCACATACAGGCAACGCCGCGAACAGCGAGCTGAGCTTGAGGCGCATGTGATCTATTTCGTTACTGAAGTGAGGGAAGTTCGAGCGGTACAGGGCTCGGCAAGGCGGGTGCTGGATAATACATTCTCGCGGCCGAATTGCTCCTGATTTTTTCTAATTCCCTTACGATTTCGGCCGCCCCGCCCCCTTCATCGAGCAACGCGAATCGACATGCGACTCACCCCCACCCGAGCCGTCGTTGGCCTTCTTTCCGCCGCCGTGGTTCTCTCCTGTTCCGACACGCCGAACACGGCGCCGCTCGCCAGGCGAGCGGGCGCGTCGAGTCGGACCGTGTCGCCGGGCACGCGTCCGAACATCGTGGTCAGCCAGGTCTATGGCGGCGGCGGCAACTCCGGCGCGACGCTGACCAACGATTTCATCGAGCTGTTCAATCCGGGCAGCGATCCAGTGAGCGTGAACGGGTTGAGCGTGCAGTACGCGAGCGCGACCGGAACGAGCTGGCAGGTGACGCAACTCAACGGTTCGATCGCCGGCGGCGGCTACTATCTCGTGCAGGAATCGCAGGGCGCGGGCGGGACCACGGCTCTGCCGACACCAGACGCGACCGGCTCGATCGCGATGAGCGCGACCGCCGGCAAAGTCTGGCTCGTCGCGTCGACCATCGCGGAGACGGGCGCCTGTCCCGCCGACGCGGCCGTGGTCGACGAAGTGAGCTTCGGGACGACGGCGAGCG
Organism: Gemmatimonadaceae bacterium; assembly: GCA_035572355.1. Classification (GTDB taxonomy): domain Bacteria; phylum Gemmatimonadota; class Gemmatimonadetes; order Gemmatimonadales; family Gemmatimonadaceae; genus JAQBQB01. The sequence goes on along the minus strand of DATNAT010000284.1, from coordinate 2,445 downwards.
ACTGCGGGTTCAAGCACACGCCGGCGCCGTCGAACACGAACGCCGAGCTGCGCGGCGACGGCGGCTGCGCATTCACCGGCGATCTGTCGGCGGACTTCGCCACCGCCGCGCCGGCGCCGCGCAACACGGCGAGCCCGACGCGCGCCGCCTGCCCCGGCGTGACGCCGGCCGGGCCGCTCGACCACGTCGCCCTCACCGGCGCGGCGACGGTCACCGTGGGCACGACGGTCCAGCTCACGGCGATTCCACAGGATGCAAATGACAAGACCGTGGCGACGGCGACGGTCGCGTGGAAGAGCAGCGACGAGACGATCGCGACCGTCGACGCGACGGGGAAGGTGACGGGCGTCAAGGTGAGCGCGATCCCGGCGACGATCACGGCGACGGCGACCGACAACGGCATCACCAAGCTCGCGACCCTCGACGTGACCGTGTCAGCGGCGTCGATCAAGTTCATCGACGTGAGCGCTTCGTCGACCAGCTTCCCGCCCGGCTTCCAGGCGCAGATCTTCGCCACAGCGCGCACGGCGGCGGGCGGCACGATCATCCCCGCGAACTTCGTGTTCGAGGCGGTCGATCCCGACATCGCGACAGTGGCGACCGTCGAGAACACCGGCATCATCACCGGCGTCGCGGCGCCCACCGACGGCACGACGCGGCCCGGCATCCGCATCATCGCCACGCCGGTCGACGGCCTGACGCCGCCCGACACGTTCGTGACGCACGCGGTCTTGATCGAGACGCCGAACCCGGCGCCGGCGTCGATCTACGCCAAGAACGACGAATTCGGCGATCCGACGGCAGCCGGCTCCGACCCGAACAACCTGCTCATTACAAGAACACAATACACACTTTCCTACAACGAATCGCACGGCACGCCGAACTGGGTGTCGTACGAGCTCGACGCGCGGCAGATGGCCGCCGGACAGGACCGCTGCAACTGCTTCACTGCCGATCCCAATCTGCCCGCCGCCAAGCAGATCTTCACCTCCGACTACACCAACGGCGGTTTCGATCGCGGTCACATGACCCGTTCGGCCGACCGTACGGCGGGCAACACCGACAACGCCGCGACCTACTATCTCACGAACGTCGTGCCGCAGCAGGCGGATCTGAATCAGGGCGTGTGGGCGCAGTTCGAGAACGCGCTCGCCGACTCGGCCAACAAGGGCGGACGCGCCGTGTACATCATCACCGGCCCGATCTACAGCCCGTCGCACGGGCTCACCTTCCTCAAGAGCGAGGGCAAGGTGGCGATCCCCGACAGCACGTGGAAGGTCGCCTTCATCGGACCGCGCGACGGCAGCGTGCCGTTCAACCGCGCCACGATCCAAACCTGGGGCGATCTCGCCGGCACGACGCTGCTCGCCGTGAACATGCCGAACGTGGCCGGCGTCCGAAACGACCCGTGGCAGAAGTATCTCACGACGGTCGACAAGATCGAGGCGTCGACCGGGTACGACTTCCTCTCGCTCCTGCCGACGGCGTTCCAGACGGCGATCGAGGCTGGCGATCACGCGCCGACGGCGGCGTTCACCGAAAGTGGAACCGCGAACGAAGGTAGCCCGCTCTCGTTCGACGCATCCACGTCGACCGACCCCGACCTCGGCCGCACCGATCTCGGTCGCACCGAAGCGCTCACCTACAGCTGGCACTTCAGCGACGGCGCCGACGCGTCCGGCGAGACGGCGACGCACATCTTCGCCGACAACGGCACGTACTCCGCGGTGCTCACGGTCACCGACGCGTTCGGCTGGCAGAGTGTGAGCACGCAGTCGATCGTCGTCGCCAACGTGGCGCCGATGGTGACCTTCACGGCGACCTCGCCGCTCAACATCCAGTCCGGCGATCCGGTCGCCGCGGCGGGCTCGTTCACCGATCCGGGTCCGGACGCACCCTGGCGTGCATCGATCGACTGGGGCGACGGGACGGTCAATAAACCCATTCCGTCGAGCTTCTCCACATCGGGCGCCAAGATGCTCGGCGCGTCGCGCTATTTCGTCCCGGGGTCGTACACGGCGACACTCACCGTCACCGACAAGGACGGCGGCGCCGGATCGAGCTCGCTCGCTGTCACCGTCGCACGGCGAGGTCTGCACGCCGAAGCCCAGGGCGGCCGCATCATGCTCGGCGACAGGGGCAGCGACGACGTCGACGTCCTGTTGTACGGCGATCTGCTGGCGCACATGCAGGATCTCGACGTCGCCTCGGTACGGATCGGCACCGTGGGCGTGAGCACGAAGCAGAACGGCCAGCTCGACGCCACGCTCGAGGCGGCCGGTCTTCGCATGCGGCTGCGTTTCGGTCGGCAGGCGCTCGTCGCCGCCGGGCTCCTCGCGCCGGGCACGACTCAGCTCGACCTCGTAGCCAATCTCACGAACGGGATTCAGATTATCGCCCACGTCCCGGTCGTCGTGATGGCCGAGTGAACCGCCGGGACACGGC
>DATNAT010000283.1:0-13260 GCA_035572355.1 Gemmatimonadaceae bacterium | reverse complement strand
GCACCGCCGGGTTTTCCGATACCGCCCGAAGCGATCGCCGCGGCCATTCTCGTCGGCAAGTATTTTCTCTCGGGCTGCATCATTCTCGCGGTCGTTCCGCCAATTCTGAGAATCTTCACGAGACGTCTCGAACGGCCGCCGATGCTGCAGGCGACGACCCCGCCCGACACGGCCGCGCAGCTGGTGCGCATCGAGCAAGCAGTCGACGCGGTGGCGATCGAGGTCGAACGCATCGCCGAGGCGCAGCGCTTTTCCGCCAAGCTGGCGGCGGAGCAGGCGCGGTCGCTGCCGCGCGGGCCCACGGCCTGAACCGGCATGCCGAGCGTTCTGATCGTCGACGACGAACCGAACATCCGGCGGATGGTGGGCGCCCTGCTCGCCGCCGAAGGGTACGAGGTGCGCGACGCCGAGAGCGGCGCGTCGGGCTTGGCGCGGGCGCTGGAGGCGGAGCCGGACGTGCTGCTACTCGATCTCATGATGCCAGGCGAGCTCGACGGACTGGCGACGTTGTCGCGGTTGCGAGAGCGCGTGCCCGACGTGCCGGTGGTGATGATGAGCGGACGCGCCGGATTGAGCGACGCGGTGCGGGCCACCAAACTCGGCGCGTTCAACTTTCTCGAAAAGCCGCTGAGCCCCGAAGGCGTGCTGCTTGCGCTGTCGTCGGCGCTCGAGCTGCGTCAGGCGCGGCGCGAGGCGCGCGCGTTGCGCGCCGACCTCGGTCTGAGCGGCGAGATGATCGGCGACTCGCCGGGCATCGCGCAGGTGCGCGCCCTGATCGACCGCGTGGCGCCGACGGATTCACGCGTGCTCATCACGGGCGAATCCGGAACGGGCAAGGAGCTGGTGGCGGCGGCGATCCACGCCGGAAGCCCGCGCCGCGAACGTCCGTTCGTACGCGTGAATTGCGCCGCCATCCCCCGCGATCTGGTGGAGAGCGAGATGTTCGGCCACGAGCGCGGCGCGTTCACCGGCGCGACCGACCGCCGCATCGGGCGGTTCGAGCTCGCCCACCGCGGCACGCTGTTTCTGGATGAAGTGGGGGATCTCGGACCGGAGGCGCAGGCCAAGCTGCTGCGCGCGATCGAAGCCAAGGAGATCGAGCGCGTGGGCGGGGGCAAACCGATCCACGTCGACGTGCGCATCGTCGCGGCGACCAACAAAGCACTCGACCGCGCCGTGACGGAGGGCCGCTTCCGCGACGATCTGCTGTTTCGACTCAATGTGATACCAATTCCCCTGCCGCCGCTGCGCGAGCGTCCGGGCGACATACCGGCATTGGTACGGCATTTCTCCGTGTTGCATCGCATGCGCACGGGCCAGCCGATGCCGGAGTGGACGGACGACGCGATCGTCGCGTTCACGCGATACGGCTGGCCGGGGAACGTCCGCGAGCTGGCGAACATCGTCGAACGGCTGGCCATCCTGCATGCCGGCCGCACGGTGAGCGTGACGGACGTGTCCGCGGTGCTGCCGCTGCCGCGCGCGCCGCGCGCCGGCGGCACGCCGACTCCCCTTCCCGATCCAACGACGCTCGAGCATTCGTTGAGCGACACGTTGGACGAGTACGAGCGCGTGCTCATCTCGCGCGCATTGTCGATGTCGAACGGCAACGTCGCCGAAGCGGCTCGTCGGTTGAAAACCGATCGGCCGAACCTCTATCGCAGAATGCGCCGCCTCGGCATCGCCGGCGCCGGCGAGTGATCGCCTTCGCGGCGTCGCCAGGCTTTTCTGATGGAGTGTCCATGCGAAGCACCTGGATGAACGCGCGCTCCGCGGCCTGCGGTACCGCGCTGGCCCTCTGCGCCTCGATGGCGGCGGCACAGCAGACCACACCGCCCACCGGTACGCTCCCGGCCGACGTGCGGCGCGAGGTCGTCGAGCGATGGAATGGCGCGAACGCGCTGCGCGCCAACGGACGTCTCGAGCTCGCGGCGGGACGCGATGTGGCCGGCAACCTGGCGATCGCCGGCGGCCCGCTCGTGCTCGCCGGTCACGTGCAGGGACGCGTGACGGTGGTGAACGCGAACGTGGTGCTCGGCCCAACGGCGCGCATCGACGGCGATCTGCTGGTCGTCGGCGGCGACGTCGACGGACGCAACGCGGCGCTGGTCGGCGGCCCGATCCGCATCTATCGCGAACCGCTCGTCTATCACGACGAGGGCGACCGCATCGTCGACGATCAGGCGGCGGATTCCACCGGAGCCAGCGAGGGGTGGCTGAGCCGACTCGAGCATCGGCACGAAGGCAACTGGACGGAGCTGCTGCGCGTCGTACAGGCCGGTCCGTACAATCGTGTCGAAGGATTGCCGATCGAGCTCGGGCCGGTGGTGAACCGGCTCACACCGTGGGGAAGCTTTCGCGTCGACGCGGCCGCCGTCGTTCGCACGGCGAGCACCTTTCGCTCCGCCGACGGCGACGTGGGACATCGGCTGCGCGGCGAAGTTCGCGTCGGGCGCGACCGCGGCATCGGCGTCGGAGCGCAGGCGATCAACGTCGTCGACGCGGTCGAGAGCTGGCAGCTCTCCGACCTCGAGACGGCGCTCGCCGCCTTTCTCGTGCGGCGCGACTACCGCGACTACTACGAGCGGCACGGCGGCAGCGGGTACCTGACGCTCTACGGAGCGAGCGACGTCAGCCTCACCGGATCGTACGGCGAGGAGCGTTGGTCGTCGGCGCCGCTGCACAACCCGTTCACGCTGTTCAACAGCGACCGCGCCTGGCGGCCCAATCCACGGGTCGACGAAGGTTTGTTCCACCTCGCCACCGCCACGTTCAACCTCGACACGCGCACCGATCCGGACGATCCATGGTCCGGTTGGTACGTGAACGCAGAGCTCGAGCATGGCACGGGCACGATCGCGCTCGTTGCCCCAACCTCTGAGCCGCGGCCGCTCCTCACTGGCCGGCCGACCGCGTACACGCGCGGGTTGTTCGACATTCGTCGATACAACCGCCTCGGCCCGAACGCGCAGCTCAACGCGCGCCTGATCGCCGGCGGCTGGTTGGGCGGCGACGAGCTTCCACTCGAGCGGCGCCTGTCGGTCGACGGACCGGGCGCGCTGCCCGGGTTCGACTTCCGAAGCCCACGCTCGGGTCTCGACGTCGGCACCTGCAACAGCGGCGTGCCGATCCCGGGACGGCCCGCCGAGTGTGACCGAATCGCGCTGGCCCAGCTCGAGCTGCGCGGCGACCTACCGCTCGATCTCACCGGTGCGCTCTCCGATTGGCCGCATCGGTACCACGGCGGACATGGCGACGCGGTGTGGGTCATCTTCGCCGACGCGGGCCGCGGCTGGGACGTTGGCCCCGGCTCCGCCGGGACGGAGTTTGCGTTCGGGACGGGAACGATCCCGCCCTTTCCGAGTTTTCGCACCGACGTCGGCGTGGGACTCGACATCAGCGGCATCGGCGTCTACGCCGCGAAATCGACGTCGCGGCCGTCGGAGCCCGTCAACCTGTTCGTTCGCCTGAGGCACCGCTTCTGATCGTGCGCGTGCCTCGGCGCGGCTTCGTGCTGGCGAACATTGCCCTGGCGGGCTTCACGCTCGTGGCGGCGGCGCGCGTTGCGCCGCTCGCAGCGCAGCGTGTGCAGCTCGAGGTCACGCCGCCGGCATCCGCCGACGACTGGCCGAGCGTGACGACCGGCAACCTGCTCGCCGATTCGAAGATTCAAACATTGTTGACGAGCGGTTTTCCGACCGAGATCCGATTTCGACTCGAGCTCTGGCGAAAGGGCCGCTTCTGGTTCGACGATCTGCGCGACAAGGCGGAATGGGGCGTGCTCGTGCAGTACGATCCGACGACGCGGATGTACAACGTCGTACGCCGCATGGGCACGCAGGTGCACGAGAACTTCGGCGGCGCCCCGAGCGCGGCGGCGGCCGACGCGCAGTTCGGCGCGCCGCTGAGGATCGCGCTCCGGCCTATGTCGCGAGGCCGGTACTACTACAACCTCGTCGTCGACGAGCGCACGCTGACCGAGAGCGATCTCGACGCGCTGCAGCAATGGTTGAACGGGCCGAGCGCGCCGGGCAAAGCAAATCCGATCACCGCGGTACGGAGTGGCCTCGGCATCATCCTGTCGCGCGTCCTGGGCGGCGACAAACGGCACTTCGAGGCGCGGTCCGGCGAGTTCACCGTTCGCTGAATCGGATCGACCGCCGTCGGCGGATCAGTGAATCCGGTGCCCGCGGTTCTCGAGCTGCTCGAGGTGATGAAGCACCTCGCTGCCGTAGAAGGTGCGGATGTACCGCGCCTGCGTCGGCGTGAGCCGGCGGACGGCCCAGCTCAAGTGCACGAAGTGCGGCTCGACCGGATGCGTGAGCGGATGCATGCCGATCTCTTCGGGAAGCCGGTTCCCCTTGCGCGTGTTGCACGGGCTGCAGGCCGCGACGACGTTGGTCCAGTCGTTGGTGCCGCCGCGCGACAGCGGAATGAGATGGTCGCGCGTGAGCGCCTCGCGCGGCTTGAGCTCGAGCATGTGCCGTCCGCAGTACTGGCAGCGGTAGTGATCGCGCGCGAAGAGGAAGGTGTTCGTCACCTGCCGGCGGAAGCGGCGCGGCACGTGAATGAACTTGGTCAAGCGAATGACCGCCGGCCGCGGAAGCGTGAGCCGCTCGGAGCGGACGACACGATCGGTGTCCGCTTCGACGATCTCCGCTTTGCCATCGATGACGAGGCGCAGCGCCCGACGCATCGGCACCATCGTCAGGGGCTCGTACGAGGCATTCAGTGCCAGACAGCCTACGACCACGCGGTCCTCCCCGGGGGATTCCGCAAGCTACGCTGGGGCGCGATGAGCGACAAGATCGCGCCACCAGCACATCGTCATACCACTCCCATCATCTCGCCGTCCGCGGCGAGCCAGTCGTCGAGCGCATCGGCCAGCGCCTGCATGCGTTCGGCCAGGCCAGGGCGCGGTGCAACGAGCCGACCATCGCGCAGCAATATCGTACCCCCGACGGCGACGAATCGTGCACGCGCCCCTGTGACCGAGAACACAGCCGCGGTGACAGGATCGTGCGTCGGACCGGCGGGATCGAGAGAGAAAGCAGCGAGATCCGCCTGCTTCCCTTCCTCGAGCGATCCGACCAGCGGCTCGATGCCGATTGCGCGCGCGCCGCCGAGGGTCGCCAGCTCGAGCACGTCCGCCGCGGCCGGCGTCTCGTTCGACGCCGTGCGGATGCGCTGCGCGAGCAGCGCCAGCCGCGCTTCGTCGAGGATGTCCATGCGGTTGTTGCTCGCCATCGAGTCGGACCCGAGGCCCACCGGAATGCCCGCCGCGAGCAGCTCGTCGAGCGGCGCCACCCCGTGCCCCAATTTCGCGTTCGACGCCGGACAGTGGGCGACGCACGATCCAGACGCGGCGATGGCGCGTACGTCGTCGGCATCGACGCGCACGCAATGGATGAGGAGCGGCTTTCGCTCGAGCACGCCGAGCGCCTCGAGAAGGCGCACCGGCGACGCCGCCCGCACGGACACGGAAATTCCCCGTCGCCGCAGACCGTCGGCGAACGAACCGGTGCCCTTCACGACCAGCTGCTGCTCGAGATCGCTCTCGGCGACGTGCACGGCGAGCGGCAGGCGGTCGTTTTCAGCGAGTCGGGCCGCGGCGCGAAACAGCTCGTCGGACACGGTGTATGGCGCATGCGGCGAGATGCCGAGGCGCACGAGGGGTGTTTCGAGGTAGCGAAGGCCGGCGATCTGCGCGCGGAGGCCGGCGATCGATTCACCGCACTGCGCCGGATCGGGGCCGAACACTTCCTGATACATGATGCCCCGCACGCCGAGCTCGCGCATCGCCTGCATCACGACGCCCGAGGCGCAGGTGTCCGCGTAGGAGGTGATGCCGGCTCGAATACCTTCTTCGAGCCCAAAGCGCGCGGAGTCGAGCAACGCCTCGCGGTCGAGCACGGCGCGACGGGCGTTGGTGAGGCGGAGGATCCAGCGGCGGAAGTCGATGTCCTCGAGAAAGCCGCGCATCGCGGTGAGCTCGAGGTGGCAATGGGCGTTGACCAGTCCGGGGAGGAGCAGCACCTCGCCCAGGTCGACATCGTCGCCGGCGGGGCCGCGATCGGCCGATCCAACGAATGCGATGCGCCCATTGGCGACGGCGACGACGCCATTCGCGATCGGCGGCGCGGTGATCGGTACGACCCAGCGCGCGCGATAGCGAATCACGTGAACGCGCCGCCCGTCTTCGAGCCGTAACGCCTCGGATCGTAGAGCGCTTCATCGGCAACGCCGAGCTTGCGGACGAAGGCGAGCGGCTTGGCGAGGTCCGCCACCTGTTCGGGCGAATGTCCGTCCGAGCCGAGCGAGAGCCGGACGCCGCGATCGATCATGCGGCGGACGATGCGCTCGTGCGGCGGATAGCGATTCGAGATCTCGAACGCGATGCCGGCGTCGTAGAGTGCCTCGGCCATGCGCGTCTCGCGCTCTTCGGTCCAGATGCGGTCGGGGTGGTCGGCCCGGAAGGCGAGGGTGATGAGGGTGGGATGGGCGAGGACGTCGACCGGCATCTCGAGCGCGAACTGCTCGAACGTGGTGATGAAGGCGTCCATGTACGCCGCGGCCGTGAGCCCCATCGGGGGACGGCGCTGAAAGGCGTGGACGAAGGTGCCGTCGGGCAGGCTGATGGCGTGGAGCGACCCGATGCGGTGGGTGAATCGGCGCACGAGGTCGTCGGGGAGTTGCCGCCAGAGGGCGTCGTGCCAGCAGAACTCGCCGCCGCGGAGCACGTCGAACCGCTCGAGCGTCTCGAGGTAGAGCCGGACCTCGGGCACGCTGGCGATGCTCTTGGCGACGTCGCGCGAGATGTGATCGGAGACGGACGGGCGCACGCCGCGCGCCGCCGCCCGGTCGACCAGCTCGCCGACCGTGAGGGCGCCGTCGGAAAAGGTCGTATGGGCGTGGCAGTCGACCGGCTGCCAGTTCATAGTACGTTAATGCTGGTTTCGCAATCGAACGCCCGACGTGTCGGGCGGCTTCGGCGGTCGCGGGCGCAGCGAGTCGCGCGCCGTGAGCGAATCGCGCGATCGGAGCCGCGTCGTATCGCGCCGGGGCAAGGCAAAGATCGCACTGTCCGGTAGGCGGCGCGAGGTGTCGCGCGGCATCGGACGCGGAAGCGGCGTTCCCGGCGCCGTCCGCGGATACGCGCTTCCGGGATAGGCGCTCCCCGGATAGGCCCCCGCCGGCCGGTGCGTCGTATCGCCGACCGGCGGCCCGCCGATCGGATACGGCGACGCCGGATAGGTCGCCGGAGGCGGATACGCGCCAGTGAGGCCCGACGTGTCCGGATAGAGCCCACCGCCGTGCACGGTGCACGGCTGCACCGGATCCGTGCCCGGGATGTAGAACTCGTTCCCGACGACCGACGCCGGACAGTAAGGAGTGGCCAGCATGTTCGTCGACAGATCGACCTGCCGCGTGACGATGTCGGGAGGCATCGGCCAATCGCGCGGCGCGGGCTTCCGCTTGTAGACCTCGTTCATGAACGCCGACCAGGCCGGCGCGGCGAGGATGCCGCCCTGCGCATTCGACTTGATCTTCTGCGGCTTGTCGAAGCCCATCCACACCCCGGCCACGAGGTCCGACGTGTAGCCGATGAACCAGACATCCGTTCCGTCGTTCGTCGTACCGGTTTTGCCGCCCGCCGGCAGATGGAACACCGAGCCGACGCTGCCCGCCGCCGTGCCGCGCTGCACGACGTCCTTCATCACGCTCACCATGAGCCACGCTTCCTCGGGCGACAGCACGGGCACCGTGGTCGGCGTCGGCGACCAGAGCACGTTGCCGTTCGCGTCCTCGACCCTGGTGATCGCGATCGGCTCGGCACGCGTGCCGAGTGTGGCAAAGGCGCTGTACGCGGCGACCATCTCGATTGGATAGACGTCGGCGGCGCCGATGATGATCGACGGATACCCGGGAATCGGCGTCGTGATGCCGAACTTCCGCGCCTCGTCGATCACGCTCGCCGTGCCGAGCTCGAGACCGAGTCGGATCGTCGGCACGTTGCGCGAGAGGTAGAGCGCGCGGCGCATCGTGATCTTGCCGGTGTAGTCTCCCTCGTAGTTCTGCGGCGTCCAGGGCGGGCTGCCGGGGATCTGCACCGTGAGGGGCGAGTCGTCGAGCAGGTACGAGAGCGGCCGGCCGTTCTGAATCGCGTCGGAGTACACGAACGGCTTGAAGGTCGACCCCGGCTGACGCACGGCCTGCACCGCGCGGTCGAACTTGCTGTCGTCGAAGTCGCGGCCGCCGACGAGCGCGCGAATGGCGCCGGTGCGCGGATCCATCGCCACGAACGCGCCCTGTAAGTACGGCGAGTTGGGCAGATTGTTCGATTCGTCGTCGTCGTTGGCGCGGGCCAGATAGCGCTCGTAGCTCACGTGCGGATAGGCGCCGAACCGGCCGGCCTCGATCGCGCGGAGCTGGTGCTCCATCGCCCGCTCGGCGGCCGACTGCATGTCGAGGTCGAGCGTCGTGTAGACCTTGAGTCCCTGCTCGTAGAGCTGCGCGCCGAACTTCTCGTCGAGCTGCTGCCGGATCCACTCGACGAAGTACGGCGCCACCTCGCCGGCATCGACACGAGTTGCCAAGCGCAGCGGATACGCCTGGGCTTCGGCGGCCTCTTCGGGCGTGATGACGTTGCCGTCGCGCATCAGCCCGATCACGGTGTTGCGCCGCTGAACCGAACGATCGGGGAACGTCCTCGGATTGTAACGCTCGGGCCCCTTGGGGAGGGCGGCGAGCGTGGCCGCCTCGGCGACGTTCAAATCTTTGACGGACTTCCCGAAGTAGCGCTCGGCGGCCGTTTCGATGCCGTACGCGCCGTTGCCGAGATAGATCTGGTTGAGGTAGAGCTCGAGGATCTTGTCTTTGGAATAGTGCTGCTCGATGTCGCGGGCGACTTTCGCTTCCTTGAGCTTTCGCACGAGCGTCTTTTCACGCGAGATGCGCTCGGGAAAGATGTTGCGGGCGAGCTGCATCGTGATCGTCGAGAAGCCTTCGCTGAAGTTGCGATTCTTCAGGTCGACGAGCAGCGCGCCGGGCACGCGTCTCCAATCGATGCCGGAGTGCTTGTAGAAGCGCTTGTCCTCGGTGACGATGAAGGCGTTGCGGACGAGCGGCGGAATGTCGGTGATCTTGACGAGCGTTCGCCGCTCGAGACCGAGCTCGGCGATGAATCGGCCGTCGGCGGCGTAGATCTTCGACGTCTGGTGCGGTTCGTAGCCTTGCAGCGCGGCGGCGGACGGGCAGCGGCCGGCGCGGCAGACCATCGCCCAGCTCGCGTACGCCAGGCCGACGCCGAACGCGATCGCGAACGACACGATGAGCGCGATTCCGCGCGTGAATCGCGGAAAGCGCGCGCGAAACCGTTTCGTGAATGGGAATGGCATAGGAGTTCATTCCCCTGTTGTCTAGTTTTGTGCCATGCGATCTCAGGCGCTCCTGGATGAGCTACGGTGGCGCGGTCTGTTGTATCAACATACCGAAGGCGCCGCCGAGCTCCTGGCCGGCGGGCCGATTTCGGGATACATCGGCTTCGACCCCACGGCGCCCAGCCTGCATGTCGGGAGCCTGCTCGTCATCATGCTCCTCGTGCGGCTCCAGCAGCACGGGCATCGGCCGGTCGCGCTCGCCGGAGGCGGTACCGGACTGATCGGTGACCCGAGCGGCAAGGGTTCAGAGCGGCCGCTGGCGGACCGCGATACGATCGGCGAGAACACCGCGAAAATTCGCGCGCAGTTGGAGCGCTTTCTCGATTTCAGCGGCTCGAACGCCGCCCGGCTGCTCGACAACGCGGAATGGCTCACCGAGCTGCGCGCCGTGGAGTTCATGCGCGACGTGGGCAAGCACTTCACGGTGAACTACATGCTGCAGAAGGACTCGGTGCAGGGCCGCATGGAGGCGGGCATCTCGTACACCGAGTTCTCGTACATGCTGCTCCAGGCCTACGATTTCCTCGAGCTGCGCCGGCGCCACGACGTGCGGCTGCAGATGGGCGGGAGCGATCAGTGGGGGAACATCACGGCCGGCATCGAGCTGGTACGCCGCGCGGCGGGCCTCGACGCGCACGGCATCACGGCGCCGCTCGTCACCTCGTCGTCGGGAGCGAAGTTCGGCAAGACGGAATCGGGCGCCGTGTGGCTCGACGCCGCGATGACGACGCCGTACAAGTTCTATCAATTCTTCGTCAACGTCGACGACGCCGACGCGGGGCGGTATCTACGCTATTTCACCCTGCTCCCCGAAGAGCAGATCGTCGGGCTCGAGGGGCTCACGGCCAGCCAGCCCGAGCAGCGCGCGGCACAGCGAGCGCTCGCCGTCGACGTGACGACGCGCGTCCACGGCACACATGCCGCGCGCGCCGCGCAGGAGGTGTCGTCGCTGTTGTTCGGCGGTGGCGATCCGAATTCGCTCTCGAGCGAAGCGTTGCAGGCACTCGCCGTCGAGCTGCCGGTGTTCACCGTCGAGCCGAAAGACGAGATCACGAGCTACGACGTGCTCGAGGCGGTCTGCGTCGGCCCGAATGCGCTGTTCAAGAGCAAGGCCGACATGCGGCGCATGGTTCAGCAAGGCGGCGTCTACTTCAACGGACGCCGCGTCGCGCCCGAGCGCGAGCCACTCGCCGCGGCCGACCTACTCGGCGGCGAATACGTGCTCGTGCGAAAGGGCGCGAGAAGCTACGGGCTGGTGAAGGTCAGATAGCACGCGCGCGGCGGATGGCCGCGACGAGCACCGGCGAGAAAGTCGACGGCTCGGCCATTTCCGGAGCAGCGGCGCCGGCCGCGAGCAGGGCTTCAACGACCGGCAAATAGTCGTCGTCCCGCTTGCCGCCCGCGTGCAGCGCGCCGTGCAGTGCCCAGCCGAGCGGCGTTCCGCCAAAGCGATCTTCACGCGCGTCGACCCCGGCGTGGCTCGCCAGCAAATCGCGCACGATCTCCGCATTGCCGCGGTAGGACGCCCAATGCAGCGCCGTGGCCTGGCCGCTCGCGTGTGCGGCAGTGGGCCAACCGGCCCGCAGCAGTCGACGCACCGCCGCGGCATCGTTCGCCTGCACCGATTCGACGAGCACGCGCTGCGCCGCGGGCGAGAGCGACGCGGCGACGTTCGGCCGGCCCGCGACGAGCGCCGCCGCCGTTTTGTCGTCGCCGGTCTGATAGGCAATACCGAGCCTCAGATCATCGGGCGTGCGCAACATCAACAGGTCGAGCACATCCTGATGTCCAAATGCCTTGGCCACCGCGTGCGGCGTCTTGTTGTCGCCAAGGGTCCAAGTGTAGATGTGGCCGCCGGCGCGAGCATCACGCATCGGGAAATGCTCGGCGTCTACCGCGACGCCGATCGCGGCGGGATCGTCGTCGAGAATACGACGCACTCGCGCAATCTCGCCAAGCGCGCACGCGAGCAGGATGTCGACCCGCGCGCCGCGCGAGGCGAGAAAGCGCGCGACTTCGGTGCGGTCGCCGATCGCGTACTGCGCCGGCGTCGATTCGTGGTCGACGTCGAGCGCGTCGATCTCGGCGCCGGCATCGAGCAGAGCCTGGGCGATCTCGACGGTCGCCGCGACGTGAAGCGGCGTCTGTCCGTCGCCACCGCGAGCTCGTGCCGCCGCGGGATCGGCGGCGATGAGCGAGCGCAATGCGTCGAGCATGGCGAGCTTCGCCGCCGCGTTCGGATAGATCGTCGCGCCGCGCTCGATCAGGAAGGGAGCGAAGTCGGCGTCGCAGCCCTCGAGCAGGCCAAACCCGCCCGCCCACCAGTCGCTCTTTCCGTTGATGTCGGCGCCAGCGGAGACGAGCAAGTCGACCATCTCGCGGTTCTTGCGCTGGACGGCGACGAGGAGCGGCTCGGCGCCGAACGCGCCGCCTGGAATGGGTTCGTTGAGGCCGGCGCGAAGATTGGGATGGCGCAAGAGAAGCAGCCGCGCGTCGTCGACACGCTCGTCGCGAAGCGCGGCGGCGAACTCGGTGCGTGGATCGATGTCGGGCATGGACGGAGTCGTACGCAGTGCAGGCGCGCCCGGTGGCGCGGCGAGCAGTCTAGGCCGGCGTGCCGAGGATTTCCAGCGCGCGGTCGACTTCGGCGGCGGTGTTATAGAAATGTGGTGAGAGGCGGATGGCGCCTTCGCGCAGTGAATGCGCAACGTTGGCCGCCGTGAGCCACGCGCTCACCGCCTGCGGCGCACGCGGCCGAACGGAGACGACGGCGGCGCGGCGCGAACGATCGGTTGGGGTCACGAGCTCGACGTCGTCGCGGTCGGCCGTCCAGTGAACGATCCGTTCGGCGAGAGCGAGCGCGTGGTCGCTCACGGCGCGCGGCCCGAGCTCGTGAATGAGTGACAGGCTCGCGTTCATGCCCGCGAAATCCTGAAACGGCACCGTCACGAACTCGAAGCGCCGCGCGTCGTCGCGCCAGGTGAGATCGTAGTCGGTGAGCCGCGAGAAGTCGTCAGACCCGCGCACGGCCAGCCAGCTCACGTCGTGCGGCTCGAGTCGCTGGACGAGTTCTTTGCGCACGTACGCGAAGCCGGCGCCCCAGGGCGAGAGCAGCCACTTCTGCGCTCCGCAGGCGAGGATGTCGACCGGCGTCGTGCGCAGATCGAGCTCGAGCGGTCCGAGGCCCTGGATGGCGTCGACAACGAAGTAGACCCCGCGCTCCCGGCACAGCGCGCCGAGCGCGCCGAGATCGACGCGCGCGCCGGTGGCGAACTGCACCCACGACACGGCGACGACGCGCACGCGGTCGTCGGCGTCGAGCTCCTGCTGCAAGCGATCGCGATCGAGCACGCCTTCGTCGCACGCGACGCGGCGGAACTCGACGCCGCGCCGTTTGGCGAGCTGCATCCACGGATACACGTTCGCGGGAAATTCACCGTCCGGCGCGAGCACCACGTCGCCGGCGCGCAGCGGCAGCGCGAAGGCGGCGAGATTGATCCCGAAGCTCGTGTTGGTGGCGAGGGCGATCTCCGAGGCGTCGGCGCCGATCAGCGACGCGATCAGCTCACGGCCGCGGGCGAGCGTACCGAATTGCAGGTCGTGCGCGATGCGCTGCGGGTTGGCGCGAAGCCGCGCCCATTCGCCGAGCGCTTCGACGGTGCGGCGGGGCAGCGGACCCGTCGAGGCATTGTTGAAGAAGATCGTTTCCCCGGCGGCGGCCCAGGGGAATTCGGCGGCGCGCAGCGCGTCGACGTCGTAGGTCATGGTCGAGCAATATCTGGGAGTCCCGCGCCGCGCGGAACACCGGCGCGCAGCGACC
>DATNAT010000282.1:0-17731 GCA_035572355.1 Gemmatimonadaceae bacterium | reverse complement strand
TCCTGCTCGGCGAGTCGGATTTCCTTGCGCCCGAACTCGGCGAGCGCGAGGTCGGCCACGCGGAAGGCGGGGCGGTCGGTGGCGTGCTGCTGGTCGATCAGTTCGGCGACACCCATGAGAGTTCCTGGACGAGGTTGTTGTATGCGACGATGAAATGGCTACAGCGGCCGCCGCGCCGACGCGGCGAAGAGCAACGGTCCGTCGGCGGAGGCGTCGGCCGGGAGCACGCGATAACGGCAGGCGGTGAATCCGGCACGCGCCAGCCAGTCCTTGACCTGATCGCCGTCGAACCCCTGCCAGACGTGGCCGAGCTGCACGACGTACTCGATGCGGTCGTGCGAGACCAGATCGACGATCAGCACCCGTCCGCCCGGCTTGAGCACGCGTTGGACTTCACGCATCACCGCTGCCGGATCGGTGATGAAGTGCGCGACGAGAAACAACACCGCGGCGTCGACGCTCGAGTCGTCGATCGGCAGCTCCTCGATCGTCCCCGCGCGCAGATCGACGTTCTCCTGCGCCGCCAACCGATCGCGCGCCACGCCGAGCATCGGGCCCGACTCGTCGACCGCGATCACGTGCGCCACGCAGGGAGCCAGCGCTTCCGAAATCTGTCCCGTGCCGCACCCGAGGTCGGCGACGACCCAACGCTCGTCGAGCAGATCGAGCAGGGCGAGCAGATCGGTGCGCGCGCCGATCATCTTCGTGCGGAGTCGGTCCCACGACTCCGCGGAATTCGTGAAAAAGATCTGCGCCTTGTCGCGTCGCTTGGCGAGCACGCCCTCTGCGCGACGGATGTCGTGCGCCGCGCCCGGGCTCGATGCCATCTGCTCGCGGAGAATCGACCAGACGGTTCGGGTCGGCGGGTCGAGCCGGCTCGGCACCATCTTATAGAAGCGACTCGTTCCGTCCCCCCGGGCGACGATCCAGTCCTCGTCGGACAGCAACTTGAGATGCCGGCTGACCGTCGACTGCGGCAACTGCAGCACGGCGCAGAGCTCGCCGACGCTCAGCTCGAAGCGATCGAGGAGCAGCAGCAGGCGGCTTCTCGTCGTATCGGCGAGAACGCTCAAGCGGTCGAGGACGGGCGGCCGGGTGGTCGAGGGCATTTATCCGTATATCCGGATGGAACGATACTACTCGACTGCCCGCCCGTCAAGGCGCTGTCCCTCTCCCCCAGACTCCCGCGGTCACGATGACGTGAACCCGGTCGTCCTGATTCGGGCGAACGAATTGTTGCCGCGGCAGGCGCCGTGCGCTCGGCCGCCCCGCCGGGCCTTTGGCTCCGACGACCATCGGACAGTTCGTGCACACGAACAGCGTGGCGTGCGCAGAGCCGCGGCCGTTGCGCCAACCCTCGCGCGACGCGCGTTCGAGAGTTATCGCATTGCGTCCATTCCAGACGGCCATCCGCGTCCTGTTGGCGGGGATTGCGTACTACGCCAGCGCGCGCGTCGGCTATGCGCTCGCGATTCCGCATGGAATCGTGACGCTCTGGCCGCCGAGCGGGGTGATACTCGGCATCCTCCTGCTCAGCGAGTACTCCGACTGGCCGGCGATTCTCATCGGCGCATTCGTCGGCGGAATGGCGTCCGATCTGCATTCGGGCTTCTCGCTCGGGTTCGCGCTGAGCGCCGCGGTCGCCAACACCGGTGAGTCCGTTCTCGCCGCATGGGTGGTAGTTTCTCGCCTCGGCCACCGTGTCCGCCTCGACAATCTGCGGGCTGTGCTCGTGTTCATGATCGGCGCGCCGCTGTTGTCGAACGCAGCGACCGCGGTGCTCGGCGCCATGACGCTCGATCACGGACTCCACGGCCCGTTCGTCCGTTCGTGGACGGTGTGGTGGGTCGGCGACGGGCTGGCAATGCTGGTCGTGACGCCCGCGGTGCTGGGGTGGGCGAGTCTGTCGTCGCGCCGCCGTCTCGCGCGGCCCGGCCTGCTCATCGAGGTCGCGCTGCTGAGCGCAGCACTGATTGGCGCCGCGGTGATCTCGCTCGGATCGCACTACGAGTGGGCACTGCACACCGGACCGTATGCGCTGTTTCCGCTCCTGTTCTGGGCTTCGCTGCGCTTCGGCCCGGTCGGCGCCGCTTCGGTGTCGTTCGTGCTCGCTGGGATCGGCATTTGGAATGCCGCGCACGGGGTGGGACCGTTCGTCGGCCCGGCGGACTCGGGCCTCACGATCGCGGTGCGGGTGTACGTCTATCTCTCGCTCGCCTCGCTGTCGTCGCTCATTCCGGCCGCGGTAGTTCGCGAACGCCATCTCGCCGTGCGCGCAATGCACGCGAGCGAAGAACGCTATCGACAACTGTTCGATACGAACCCGCAGCCGACCTGGGTCTACGACATTCACGACTTGCGCTTCCTCGCCGTGAACCAGGCGGCGATCGACCTCTACGGATACTCGCGCGAGGAGTTCCTCTCGATGACGCTGCGCGACATTCGGCCGCTCGAAGGAGTGTCGGCGTTGAACGAGGTAGTGCAGCGGCTCGCGCTCGACGAACGGGTTGAGGGGTCCGTGTCGCGCCATCGGCGGAAGGATGGCGTGGACATGGACGTCGAGATTTTCTCTCGCGCCCTCGAGTTCGATAGACACCATGCGCGGCTGGTGTTGGCCAATGACGTCACCGAGCGACGCCGGATGGAGCGAACGCTTCGCGAGAGCGAGGAGCGCTTTCGCGAGATGGCCGAACACATTCAGGAGGCGTTCTTCGTCGTCGAGCTGCCGAGCTGGCGGCCGCTGTACGTGAGCCCAACGTGGGCCACGATCTGGGGGCGGCCGATCGAGGATGGCGCCGACCCGTCGATCTGGTTTTCGACCATCCATCCCGACGACCAGGAGTTGATGCGCGAGAGTCAGAAGGCGGTCATGTGCGGTGAGCGACGCGACACGACGTTTCGCGTCGTGCGGCCCAGCGGCGAAGTCCGCTGGGTGCTCGGCCGGAGCTTTCCGGTCCGTGACGAGACCGGCGAGATTCGCCGGATGGTCGGCGTGTCGACGGATGTCACCGAGATGCGCCGAGTGCAGGAGCAGTTCGTCCAGTCGCAAAAGATGGAGGCGGTTGGGCGGTTGGCAGGCGGCGTGGCGCACGACTTCAACAACCATCTGACCGTCATCCTCTCCTGGTCGGCGATGCTGGCCGAAGCGCGCGGGTGGAACGAAGACGAGCGCAGTCAGCTTCAAGAGATCAGCGCCGCCGGCGAGCGCGCCGCCGGATTGACGCGGCAGCTGCTCGCGTTCAGCCGGAAACAAGTGCTGTCTCCGCGGGTGCTCGATCTGAACGCGCTTCTCACCGATTCGCACCGGTTTCTGCGTCGGCTGATCGGCGAAGACGTCGAGATTCGCACATCGCTCGACCAGGCGATCGGCAAGGTCCGCGCGGATCCCGGGCAGGTCGAGCAGGTGATCATGAATCTCGTCGTGAATGCCCGTGATGCCATGCCCGAAGGAGGCTCGATCACGCTCTCGACCGCCGCAGTCGCCGCGGCCGCGGTGATGGAGCGCGAGGGCCGCGCGCCGCCGCCCGGGGGGTATGTGGCCATGTCGGTGCGCGACACCGGTGTTGGCATGGACGCCGCGATCAGAGCGCACATCTTCGAGCCGTTCTTCACGACCAAAGGCATTGGCAAGGGCACCGGTCTCGGATTGGCGACGGTGTACGGCATCGTCGATCAGAGCGGAGGCTTCATCCAGGTCGACAGCGCGCCGGCCTCGGGAACGGTATTCACCGTTTTCTGGCCGGTGGCCGACCGCGGGTCGAGCGACACGGATCGGGCCATCGTGGCGCGACGCGACGTGGGGGGTGCCGAGTCGGTTCTGGTGGTCGAGGACGAAGAACCGATTCGCGAAATTGCCCGAGAGATCCTGACCGCACGCGGCTATCAGGTGCACGTTGCCTCGTCGGGCGAGCAGGCGCTCGCCATCGCGGCGATGCTCGGGTCGCGCATTCATCTCCTGCTCACCGACGTCATCATGCCCGGGATGAGCGGTCCGGAGCTCGCCGAGCGTCTAACGGCGATTCGTCCCGAGGTTCAGGTGCTCTTCATGTCGGGCTACACGGATGACATGCTCCTCCAGCGCGGAGCGCTGGGCGGCGAGGCGCGGCTGCTCGAGAAACCGTTCACGCCGCAGATGCTCGCCGAGCACGTGCGCGACGCGCTCGATTCGACGCTGGTTCACTGATCGCGACCGCCGGGTACGAACGAGGCGCGCACCGGACGTCCGGCGCGCGCCTCGCGAAGAGCTCCGGCCCTGTCAGCTTCCTTTCAGATTCGGATTGTTGAACCGCTCGACGTCGGGCAGCGGCATGCAGAGCTGCGAGCCGTACGTGCCGCCGCCGGGGAACTTGGCGCCTGGGGCAGGATCCAGCGGTACTTGAAAGCGGATCATGTCGTAGAGCCTCGTTCCTTGTAGGAACAATGCGCGGCGGCGCTCCTCGATCAATGCCGACTTGAGATCGGCGCCGGCAGGGAGCACCGGTTCACCGCCCGCCGCGCGCGACGCACTCAGAATCGTCGCCGCTTCCGTCGGATTGCTCGTGATGTCCGCCTCGGCGACGATCAGCTGCGCCTCGACGCCGCTCGCGATCGGGATCGGAGTCGCGCCGGTCGGATACTTGGTCTGCACCCAGATCGGAACACCGGTCGTCGAATTCGGGACGTTCGGATGAATGACCGGCACGCGTGGATCGTTCAATGTGCGGTAGCTCGCCCCGACCGACGACGCCTGATTGTACGTCGAGCCTGAGGGCCCATTGTCGGCCCACACGCGATTGTACCGCCGCGACGAGATCGTCGACGCGGTCATGTTCATGACGAATGTTGGAGGAACGAGGATGGCGTCGGCGCGCGCGCCGGCGGCGTCGCCCTTGTCGAGCTTCGCGCGGGCGCGCCCCACGTACGCCATGTTGAGCAGATCCTGGGCGCCGGTTCCCGCGGCCTGCGCCGCCGCGATCGCCTCGGTGAATCGCGTGATCGCCGAATCGAATGCCTGCGCCGGCGTGATGCTGTTGCCGTAGACGACGGTACCGTCTGGGTTGAACGACGAGAACACCGTCGCGCACGAGCCTTCACCGAGCAACAGTTCGGCGTAGCCTTCGTAGGCGGCGGCGGTGGCGATCAGCATCTGACGTCCCGGCACCTGCGCATCGGTCCAACCGTTGAGCAGGCGACGCACGTTGTCTGCCGAGACGCGCGCCGTCTGCATCGGGCTGTACACGCCGAGACTCGTGCAGCTGGCCGACTGATAGGTGGAGGAGCTGGAGATGAGCACGCGCTGGTCGTAGGGGAAACGCGCGGCGGTTTGCGTGGCATCGTCGAGTTCGTCGCCGATCAATCCGGTGGCGGCGACGTAGCCGCCGTACGCGCATTCGAAGTCGGCGACGGCGCCGTTGACGAGGAGCGACGCGTTCGCGGGATCCTCGAGGCTTCCGGCGGGAATCCGGCTGGGCGACGTGACGTCGAGGTAGTCGCTGGTCTTGCAGGCGGTCATCAGACCACCGGCGGCGATGGCCAGCGCGCCGGCCGCAACCAGGCGAAGATATTTGAGAGTTGGCATATGCATTCGCGGCTCAGAAGCCGAGGTTGACGGTGAAGATCCAGCTCGTGAGCTGCGGCAGCGTCGTCTGTTCCCACGATGCATTGCCGCCGCGCGAGCCGCCGAGGAACATCGCCTCGGGCTCGAACCCTTGGTAACTCGTCCAGGTGTGGAGGTTGCGCCCCGTGACCGAGAGCGTGGCGTGGCTCGCGTTGATCTGCCGCGCGAAGCGGTCCGGCACCGTGTACGACAGGGTCAGCTCGCGCCACTTGGCGAAGTTGTCGTTGGTGATGATGAAGTCGAGCAGCTGCTGGTTCGAGTTCACTTCGGCCGTGCGTACCGGATCGAGCTTGTCGACGCCGTAGAGCTGCGCGAAGTTCTCGGGGCAGCGGCCGCCGAAGAACAGACAACGGACGCGCGTGTTGCCGTCGAGCTTCTTGGCGCCGTTCTGGAAGTCGACCATCGTGTACAGGTTGAAATTCTTGAGGAACGACAGGTTCGTGGTGATCGAGCCTTCGCGCGGGGGCGTCGAGCGCCCGAGGTAGACGAGCGGCGCGACGAGCGCTCCGCTCGCGTCGTAGCAGGGCGTCGTGCCGCCCTTGCCGTTCGAGCATGCCATGGTCGACTTGATGCCGTGGCCGGTCGAATCGACCTGCGCGCTGACGAGCTGGCGTTCCCACCACCCGAACGCCGGATAGCCGACGGCGTGGCGGAGGAACGTGCCCGCCGTGACGAAGCTGGTATTCGGGAACAGGCTTTGAACTTCGTTGTCGTTCGTCGAATAGTTCAAGCCGACGTCCCAA
Source organism: Gemmatimonadaceae bacterium (assembly GCA_035572355.1). Lineage (GTDB taxonomy): Bacteria > Gemmatimonadota > Gemmatimonadetes > Gemmatimonadales > Gemmatimonadaceae > JAQBQB01. The sequence goes on along the minus strand of DATNAT010000282.1, from coordinate 11,392 downwards.
TTGATCCGCGCACTGCGGTATGGCGTGATGCGCAGCGTGTTCTCCCATCCCGTGTTGAGGATCGCGCCGGCGTTGAACGGCTGCGTGCCGGCGAACCCGATCGATGGGGCGATCTGCTGAAAGAGAATCGCGTTCGTCGTCCGCTTGTGGTACCGCGTCAGCTCGTAGGTCACCCTGTCGTTGAGCAAGCCGGCGTCGAAGCCGAGCTCGTATTCCTTGCCGAGCTCCGGCCCGAGGTTCGGATTTCCAATCGACAGCGGCGTGACGGCGGGCGAATCGCCCGGTCCGCTCACCGGCGAGAACGTCCGCAGCGCGTCGTAGGTGCCCGGCGCCTTGCCGGCCTCGCCGTACGCGGCGCGGAAGCGGAACGAGTTGATGCGGTCGAGCCAGTGGCTGTTCTGCCAGAACGGTTCATCGCTCGCCACGTAGCTCAGGCTGAACTTCGGGTAGACGACCTTGTTCACGTTCGCGCCGAACGCGCTGCTGTTGTCCCAGCGTGCCGCCGCGGTGAGGAACAGCCGCTCGCGCCAGCCATATTCCTCCTGCAGGTAGTAGCCGAGCGTGGCGTCGTCGAAGTAATCCTGCGACTGCCCCTTGTTCTGCGTCGTGGCGTCGACCGACTGCAATCCGGGGAAGGGAAAGACCGAGCCCCACGCGCCGAGGCTCGCCGTAGCGTCGTGGTAGTACTGCGCGCCGCCCGACGAGACGAACCGCGATGACGCGCGCGGCATCCACGTCGCGCTCGCCGAGTAGTCGATCGTGCGGTAGGTCGTCGTGTTCTGATCGAGCTCGCGGTAGCCGAGCGCGTCGCCGCTGAACGAAGAGAACTTGTTGAGCGAGTCGATGCGCGGAAAGAGATAGTTGTTCCCCTCGTTGACCTTATCGAGGCCGAGCGTCAGCCGCTCGCGGAACCAGCCGATCGGCTGGTGTTCGAGCGACATGTTCGCCGTGAATCGATCGAGGTCCTGCCACATCTTGTAGACCTGATCGTACTGGTAGGGCACACCGCTGTAGAAGCCGTGATGCCAGCCGTTTGGATCGCTCGGGCTCTTTCCGTAGTTGACGGGCGTGGCGAGCAGCGTGGTGTAGACGCGGCCGCCGTAGCCCGCCTCGGCACTCAGATTCGTCGGCCCCGTGACGTACCCCATCTCGGCGGTGACATGAAACTTCGGGCTCGGCGCCACGCCCACGTTGACGCGACCCGAGTAGTGGCGCTCGAAGTTCGTCGGCTCGGCACCCTGCGCCTCGAGTAGACTCCCGCTCGCGTAATAGCTGAAGATGTTCGCTCCGCCCGCGACCGATGCTTCCGTCTCTTGCTGGCGACCGGTGTGGAAGATGTCGCCGTGGTTTCCGGCGATGAGCGAGTCCATGCTCACCGTCTCGAGCTTGCCACCGACCACGCCGTAGTTGGTCGGAAAGCGCGTGCGCCAATCCTGGAAGTAGTTCATGCCCTGGCGCGCCACGAGATTCCAACGCGGTGCGCTGTTCGCCCCGTGCTTGGTGATCACGTTGATCACGCCGTTCGACGCCTCGGTGCCGTAGAGCGTCGCCGCGGACGGCCCCTTGAGGATCTCGATCGACTCGATGTCGTCGGGGTTGATGTCGTTGAGCCGCGAGATGCTGCTCGAGCCGAACGCCTGGTTCGCCGGGCCGGTCGCTGCCGCGTTGTCGACGCGCACACCGTCGATGTAGAGCAGCGGGTTGTTGCCGAGCGAGAAGCTCGCGATGCCGCGCACGCGAACCTGCGACCCGGTGCCGACGGCCCCTGACGTCGGCATCACGACGACGCCCGGCGCGCGGCCGTTGAGCAGCGACTGCATGCTCGGGATCGACGTCGTCGCCGTGATGGCGGAGGCGTCGACGGTGGTGATGGCGTTGCCGACTTCGCGCTTTTCCTGCGCGCCCGGCGTGCCGGTGACGACGACCGCTTCGAGTGCCGCCGGATTCACGGTGAGCGCGACGACGAGGTCGCTCTGCCCGACGCGCGCGCTGACGCGCGCGCTCGTATAGCCGATGCGGCGGACGTCGAGCGTCACCGACGTGCCGCTCACGCCGCTGAGGCGAAAGTGCCCGTCGTCGTCGGTCGTCGCACCGATCGTCGTGCCGACGACGGAAATCTGCGCGCCGCGCAGTGCTTGGTTGCTGCCGGTTTCCACGACGCGTCCGGCGATCGTGCCGGCCTGCGCGAGCGTGGTGCGCGGCGCGACGAGCGCGAACGCGAGCGCCGTCGCGAGCGCCCTGGCGAGCGAGAACCTACTGTGAGCGGGGAACGGCCCGCGTGCCGACCGGCGAGTCGCCGAGCGGGTGGTGCCTGACGATGAGATTGTCATTGGTCGCTTCCGAGTCAGAATGCAGTGGCCGGCCAGCGGCACGGCACCGATCGGGCGCGGAATGGGAAAGTGACATCGCACGGACACGCCGTGGACGTCACCGCGCCAGATCGGCTCGAGCGTCGTTGCTCGAACGCGCAACCTTATCGTACGCTCTGGCGGCAATCAAGAGTTCGGCGACGCTTGATGCGTCAACAATCGAATGGCGAAGTGTCGTGATGTGAGAAGTAGAATGTGAGTTCGAATATTCCATCCGAGCATCCCGCGGAGCTAACGGTTCGGCGAGCAGACCGGCGCGAGCTCAGCCGCAAAGCGCGGCGCCCGTTCGTCGCGGAAGACCGGCCCAGCCCAGCCCAGCCGAGCCCATACACAACCCGAACAGCGCCCCATCATACGCCCCGTTGCGAGGCGGCCGCCCGGGCCGGCAGTTTCCGCGTGTCGCACCCCTCTGTCCCTTCCCCATTCGAGGCGCCGACATGACGAGCAGGCGGGAATTTCTCAGACACACCGGCGTCGCGGCGGCGATCGCGGCAGCCAACGCGGCCCTATCGCCACGGCTTGCCGACGCGCTGGGCGCGCTGCCAAGCGCCCCCAGCTATCCCCGAGGGATCCACGAATTCGAGGAGCTCCCGGTCAAGGAGCTGCTGATGGATGCGCTCAGTGCCGCGAAAGCAGCCGGCGCGTCGTGGGCGGACGCACGCATTGGCCGGTACCGGCAGAATTTCGTCGGCACGCGCGAGAAGCAGATCGTCCAAGTTGGCGACACGGACTCGATCGGCATCGGCGTGCGCGCGCTGGTCAACGGTGCGTGGGGGTTCGCGGCGTCGCAGACGCTGACCGCCGACGGCGTCGCCGCCGCGGCGCGCGAGGCGGCAGCGATCGCAAAGGCCAATCGCATTCCCGGCGCCAAACCGGTGGTCCTCGCCCCGGCGCCGGCGTACAAGGACGTGACCTGGAAAAGCAGCTTCGAGATCGATCCGTTCACGATTCCGGTCGAGCAGAAGGCGCAACTGCTGATCGACGCCAACACCGAATCGATGAAGGTGCCGAACGTCCGGTTCGTCAACAGCTTCCTGTTCTTCATTCGCGAGGACCGCAACTACGCGAATACCGACGGCTCGATGATCACGCAGACCGTCGTGCGGAGCTGGGTGCCGTTCACGGCCACGGCGGTGTCGAGCGACAACAGCGACTTCCAGTCGCGGAGCAACACGGTGCAGCCCGCTGGACGCGGGTGGGAATCCATCGTCGCGGCCGATCTCGTGGGCAACGCGCGCAAATGGGGCGAGGAGGCGGCGGAAAAGCTCAAGGCGAAACCGGTCGACGTCGGCCGCTACGACCTCGTGCTCCACCCATCGCACCTCTGGCTCACGATCCACGAGTCCATCGGGCATCCGACGGAGCTGGATCGCGCGATGGGCTACGAGGCCAACTACGCCGGCACGAGCTTCGTCTCGCCTCCCGAAAAGGTCCTCGGCACGCTCAAGTACGGACCGGAGATCATGAACATCCAGGGCGACCGCACACAGGACGGCGGCTGCGCCACGATCGGCTACGACGACGACGGCGTGAAGGCCGAATCGTTCCTCATCATCAAGAACGGCATCTTCCACGACTATCAGACCAATCGCGAGCAGGCACCCTGGCTCGACTGGTACTATCAGAAGAACGACATGCCGATGAAATCGCACGGCTGCTGCAACGCCGACAACTGGAGCGACGTGCAGTTCCAGCGGATGCCGAACGTGTCGCTCCTTCCCGGCGAGAAGGACACGAAATGGGAGGACGTCATCGCGGCGACCGACGCCGGTATCGCGATCATCGGCGACGGTTCGTTCTCGATCGACCAGCAGCGGTACAACGCGCAGTTCGGCGGCCAGGTGTTCTACGAGATCAAGAACGGTAAGCTCGGCGCGATGCTCAAAGACGTCGCGTACCAGATGAAGACGCCCGACTTCTGGAACTCGATGGACATGATCGGCGGCAAGTCCGAGTACATGATGGGCGCCAGCTTCTTCGACGGGAAAGGCCAACCAGGACAGATCGGTTCGGTGAGCCACGGCTGCGTGCCGGCGCGCTTCCGCAACATCAACGTCATCAATACGGGGAGGAAAGCCTGATGCCCCGCTCCTCCTCAGCCGCCGATCCGCGCGTCATGACACGCGACCAGTCGGAAGCGCTCATTCAGCGCGTCGTCAAGATGTCGAAGGCGGACGAGATCCAGGTCAACATCGGCGGCGGCTATCAGGCCAACATCCGCTTCGCCGACAACCGCATCTCCACCGCCGGCGGCACCAGCCAGGCCAACGTGAACGTGCAGAGCTCGTTCGGTCCGAAGCACGCGGTGGTCTCGACGAATGATTTTAGCGACGCCGGACTCGAGCGTGCCGTCCGCCAGAGCGAGGCGCTCGCCAAGCTCGCCCCCGACGATCCCGAAGCAATGCCGCTGCTTGGCCCGCAACAATACGAGAACGTTGATTCGTACTTCGACTCGACGGCGAACCTCGGCCCAGAGGGACGCGCCGAGGCGGCGCGGCTGGCGATCGACCCGTGCAAAGCGGCGGGGGACCTCACCGCCGCTGGCTTCCTCCTCACGGGCATCGGCGCGGGCGCCGTTGGCAACAACAAAGATCTGTTCGCCTATCAGGCCGGCACGTCGTCGAACTACACGCTCACCGTGCGCACCAAAGACGGCACGGGCTCGGGGTGGGCCGGCGCCGACCATCCGGATTGGTCCAAGCTCGACGTCAGATCGGTTGCTGAGCGCGCGATCGACAAGGCGCACCGGTCGCGCACCCCGGTCGCCATCGAGCCTGGCCGATACACGGTCGTGCTCGAGCCGCAGGCGGTTGGCGATCTCGTGCAGCTCCTCGCCTTTGCGCTCGACGCACGATCGGCCGACGAGGGACGCAGCGCCTTTTCCAAGCAGGGCGGCGGGACGAAGATCGGCGAGAAGATCGCCGACGAGCGCGTCACGCTGTTCTCCGACCCGGCCGATCCGCAGCTGCTCAGCAACACCTTCGACGGCCAAGGGCTTCCGGCGCACAGGCAGGTCTGGATCGAAAACGGCAACCTGAAAAAACTCACCTACTCGCGCTTCTGGGCGCAGAAAAAGAATCAGCAGCCCGACGCCGGCACCAATGCGGTCAAGCTCGCCGGCGGCACGCAGAGTCTCGATGAGCTGATCGCGTCCACCCCGCGCGGCGTGCTCGTCACGCGGCTCTGGTATCTCCGTCCGGTCGATCCACGCACGGTGCTCTACACCGGCCTCACCCGCGACGGCACCTTCCTGATCGAGAACGGGAAGATCACCAAGGCGGTGAAGAACATGCGCTTCAACGAGTCGCCGCTGTTCATGCTCAACAACCTCGACGCGCTCGGCCGAGCGGAGCGCGTGGCGGGAACGGAAGCGGGCGGCGACGTGGTGATGCCGGCGATCAAGGTTCACGATTTCAACTTCACGAGCCTGTCCGACGCAGTCTGAGCTGCGAAGCGCGGCGTTTCGGCCACTTCGACTGACGAACGCCGGCAGCCTCAACCCGCCGGCGTTCGTTTTCGTATATCTCTCGGTGACCGGCGGGCCTCGACCCCGGTTGAGCCGTATGACACGAATCGAGGCACTACCCTGACCATCCGGCCCCTGCAGCGTCCCGATCAGGCCGTCGTTCTCGACCCGAGGACCGTCACGCGCGCCAAGCTCGGCGACATCGACGCCTTCACGAGCATCGTGGAGACGTACTATGCCCGCAGCCTGCGCTTCGCGCGCGCGATGCTGCGGAATCCGGACGATGCCGAGGACATGGTGCAGGAAGCGTTCGTTCGCCTGTATCGCGCGCTGCCGCGGTACGAGGAGCGCCAGCGCTTCGAGTCGTGGCTGTTTCAGATCCTTGGCAACTGCTGCAGAACGGCGAATACCGCGCGGCACCGCGAGCGCACGCATCTCGTCGACGATGCGGCCGCGCTCGAGCGCGTCCCGTCGCGCGACAATCCGTCCGAGCGGTTCGACCATGAATGGGGCGACGAGGTGCGACAGGCACTCGCCGACTTACCGGAATACAATCGCGAGATATTCTTGCTGCACTACATCGAAGGCTTTTCGTACGATGAGATCGAGCGCATGACCGGCGTCCGGCAGTCGGCCCTCAAGATGCGCGTCAAGCGCGCGTGTGATTCTCTGCGCGCGCGGCTGTCGCCCGGAATGGGGGGCGGCCGATGAACGATCCCGAACGCGATCCGGTCGTGATCCGGGCGATCGACGAGCTGCGGCGGTTGCCGCGCGTCGACGCCGCGCGGGTGCAGCGCATCGTGGCGGCGGCCGCGGCGCTGCGCGTCACGCCGCCGGGCGACGATCCGCTCGCTCATCCGCGCCTCTGGCCGCGCCTCTGGCGCGTCGCCGGCGTAGCAGCCGCGGCGGCGATCGTTGGATTCGTCATTCATGGATTCGTACCGCCGCGCACGGGGAACGGTGTCGCCGCTCCAATCGCCGCGGCGCGCCCGGTGAAGACGCTCGCCGTCAATACCGCGCTGCACGAGAGCTCGGCGCTACCAATCCCGCACCAGTTCGTGCTCAACGTTCGCGGCGCCAAACGCGTGTCCGTCGTCGGCGACTTCAATGAATGGAACCGCGCGAGCGCGCCGATGGAACGCTCGGCCGACGGGACCCTGTGGTCGACGACGATCTCCGTGCTGCCTGGGCGCCACATGTACGGCTACATCGTCGACGATTCGCTGTTCATGCTCGACCCGAGCGAGCCGAAGGGGCGCGATCCCGATCTCGGCGCCGAAGGTTCCGTCGTCATCGTGGGGCGGCCGTGAGCGCGCGCATCGCAATCGCGGGGGTCGCTCTCGTCGCGGCGGCATCGGTTGGCGCCGCGCAGCAGCCTTCATCGGCCGCGTCGCCCGCTGCGCTCGACAGCGCATCGGCGGCACAAGTGGCGCGTATCGTCGACGACGCGCAGAGCAAAGGGCTGCCCGTCGAGCGGATCGTGGCCAAGGTCAAGCTCGGGTTGTTGATCCACACGTCGACGCCGCGAATCGTCTCCGCGGCGCGGGCGGTGGCGGAGCGTCTCGAGCTGGCGCGCGCCGCTCTCGCGCCGTCGCCCAGCGCGGCGGACATCGAGGCCGGTGAGGACGCGCTGAGCGTCGGCATCCACGCCGACGCGCTCGAGAAGCTCCGTGCCGTGAATCCGGGTCAGTCGATCGCCGTGCCGCTCGGCGTGCTCGAGCAACTCGTGGCGAGCGGCGTCTCGACCAAACGCGCGACGGACATGGTCACGCAGCTCATTCGTCGCGGTGCGACGAACGTGCAGCTCGTGGCCCTTGGCAACGACGTCGACTCCGACGTCGGACGCGGCGCGCGGGCCGACGCGTCGCTCGACGCGCGGATGAACGGCCTCACGGCGATCCTTGCGCCGGGCGCGTCGGCGACGTCGGCGGCCGAAGCCGGCTCGTCGCTGCCAACGGGCCCCAAGCGTCCGAAAACGCCGTAGCGCAGCCGTCCAACATTATGTTGTGGGATGCGCCGAGCCCGGCTCATCCCGCTATTGGTGGGTTTGGTTTGCTTCGCCCGGCCGTCAGGCGCTCAGTCGCGCCTGACGGCCGACCTCGGCGCGTCGCATCTGAAGCAGGACGGGGTTCCCGAGACGAGCGCGCTCACCCTCGGCGCGAGCGCCGACGCCGCGGGCGATCGAGCGTCGTTTCATTCGAGTGTTCTAACGATGCTCGCTCCGCTCGATCGCTGGACCGGGCAGGGCGTGGCGGTCGGCTCGGTCATAGGTCCGTCGCCGCTCCGCCCGCGCTGGGCCATCGATGGCGTGGCGAGTGCCTTTGGGGAGACGCACGACGGTCCGACGTTCACGGGAGAGGCCATTGCCCGCGCCTTCCTCGGTTCACGGAGCCGCGGCGGCGCGATCGGCGGCGGTGTCGGCGGTACGACGCACGCCGCGATGTCCAATCCACTCTATCAAGGACTGGCCGACGCTTGGTGGACGCTCGCCGACGAGCGGCTGTCGCTCAGCGCCGCACTCACCTCGACGCACGCGACGTTCACCGACTCGTCGCGTTTCGCCCGCGCCGCACGACCGATCTCCTACACCGATCTCGCTGGCGGATGGCAGCACGAACGGGGAGGTCTGTCGATCGCCGCGAGCGGAGGGGTGCGCGGACAGGGGAGCGCGTTCGATCAGACCGCCGTTTGGGGGTCGATCGATGCGACGGCTTGGATCGCGCCGCGCGCAGCGATCGAGGCCAGTGTTGGCCGAACGCTGGCCGACCTCGTGCGCGGCGTGCCGAGCACACGCTATCTGAGCGTGGCGATACGCATCTCGAATCGCGCGCACGTGACGATCCTATCGCACGGAGGCGAGCTCGCGGGTTCGCGGTTGTCGATCGACGAGGGGGCGGGCGGCGATCGAAAGATCGAAGTACGCGCTCGGGGTGCGCAGCGTGTCGAGCTGATGGCGGATTTTACCGATTGGTCGCCGGTCGAGCTGAGCCGCGACGGCGATGTGTGGCGGCTCGAGCGAGCGATTCCCCCCGGACTTCATCGGGTGGCGATACGCATCGACGGCGGCGCGTGGACAGCGCCGGCCAACCTACCGCGTGTGAACGATGATCTGGGCGGCGTCGTCGGGCTGGTTTCGGTCCCGTAGGCTGCCGCCGCGTTGCCGCGCCGACTACTCGAGCGCGACGACCTTGCCGATGAACAGCACGGTGCCGGTGAGTCGTTCGCGAATCAGGAGTACGAACGGCCGGTCGACGTGCATCTCCGTCGGGATGCGCGCTGCCGTGGCGATGACCTCGCCCGACGTGACCGCAGCCGCCTCAGTCCCTTCTTCGTCGACGTTCACGTACGCCTTCTGCCGCACGCGCGAGAGCGAGAGCTGTCGACCGAGGGTCGACATACCGGTGAAATCCGCTCCCTGCGGCACGAACGCCTGGCGGATGCCAAGCGCTTGCAGCTCGTCGTTGAGATCGTGGTCCCACGTCAACGTCAAACGCGGCAGCTCGAGCTCGACATAGCGCGGCGCGAAGCCGCCGGCGAACGATGCCCATCCGGCCGCGGTGAGAGAAGCGGCCACCGACTCGACCGTCGCGGGGGGCTTGGGCAGGAGAATCGACATCGTGAATGCCGAGTCGCCGTACGCGAGGTCCACCGCCTGAAAGGTCGCCGATTCGGCGTACGCCATATCGTCTGTTCCACGCATGAGGTGGGCGGGCTGATCGCCGCGGACGGAGTGGAAAGGACCCGACTGCGTGATGTTCGGATTGAAGCGCCTCCGCCACTGTCCCTTGAAGTAAATGGCGTTGATGAGAAACATCACATCGTCCGACTCTACTTTGTCGACGATCGACGTGATCTTTCCGTTGGTCTTGTCCTTCACCCAGCTGTTGATCGTGGCGGCGGACGCCGGAGAATCGTTGAAGTCGAGCCCGGACACCGTGGCGCCGAAATACTTCGAGGCGCCGTCGAGGAAACTCTGATTGAACGGAAAGGTGTTGCGGTACCAGACCGAGTTGGCGATCGACATTGCGACCGACGGGTCGAGCGACGTGAGAAGGGCGATCAACGACTGGTAGCCGCCGTCGATGTCGGCGAGCGACGACGTACCGAGCTGGAGGCCGGAGCGGAGCTCGTCGGCGGTCGTTCCGCGGGCGCCGCCGATGGCCATGCCGAGCGCGAACGACGCGCTGAGCGGCGAAACGAAGACGTTCGAGTCAGGCGAACCTTGAATGAGCTTGTTCCAAAGCGCGAACGAGAAGTCGTTGGCCGCATCTCGCACCGACGCTTCGGCGGGTGTGAGGGCGCGGGGGAGCGTGGTGCGCGCCGCCGACGGCTGCAGGTCGGTCGGCATCGGCCGGGCGCAGCCGGCCACGCCGACGGCGATCGCGAGGACCAGGGTCCGGCGCGCGGGCATTGAGAGCTTTGGAAGGCGCATGAGCAGGGCGACGACGATGAGAATGACGGGCTGATCCGCCTCGGGCCCGTGTCGGGCGACGTGCATTCGGCTCAACCAGCTCCCACCGGTCGAAGTCACACCTGTAGCGAACTGTGACTTGACGGGGCCGCCGCCGAGTCTAGCTTGAGAGTCGCGCGGTGATTTCCCCGATTTGACGGGCCGCGCACGGAGCGAGACCGCTCCGACAAACCCGTCTAAGTCGTGTGGCGAACCAATGGCCCGCGACCAATTCGGTCGGGGCCATTTTTGTTCGTGCCGGCGTCAACCGCGCGGCGGAGGAGACAGGGTCATGAGCTCGTACACGTTCACATCCGAATCGGTCAGCGAAGGCCATCCGGACAAGGTCTGTGATTTCATCGCCGACTCCATCCTCGACGCGCATCTGACCGGCGATCCGGCGAGTCGCGTCGCCTGTGAGGTGCTGGCCAAGAGCGGGCAGGTAGTGCTGGCAGGCGAGATCACGTCGAACACGAACGTGGACTACGAGAACGTCGCGCGCGACGCGATCCGCGAGATCGGCTATACCGATCCCACCGAAGCGTTCAACGCTGACGGCGTGCGGGTCACGCAATTCATCAGCAAGCAGTCGGGCGACATCAAGATGGGCGTCGACACCGGCGGCGCTGGCGATCAGGGGATCATGTTCGGCTACGCGACCGACGAGACGCCGGAGCTGATGCCGCTGCCCGTCCAGCTGTCGCATCGCCTGTCGCAGCGCCTCGCGACCGCCCGCAAGCAGGGCGAGCGCAGCTGGCTCCGGCCGGATTGCAAGACGCAGGTGAGCGTGCGCTACGAGGACCACGCTCCGGTGCGCGTCGACACGGTGCTCGTCTCGACGCAGCACGCGGCGAGCGCGACGCAATCAGAGATTCATGATTACGTCGCCAGCTGCCTCTGCCCCGAAGTGCTCGGCAGCTGGTTCGGCCCGCACGTCGAGATCCTCGTCAACCCGACCGGGCAGTTCATCGAAGGCGGACCGTCAGCGGACTGCGGCGTGACCGGCCGCAAGATCATCGTCGACACCTACGGCGGCATGGGCCGCCACGGCGGCGGCGCGTTCAGCGGCAAAGATCCGTCCAAGGTCGACCGCAGCGGTGCCTACTT
>DATNAT010000281.1:0-2270 GCA_035572355.1 Gemmatimonadaceae bacterium | reverse complement strand
CCGACGACGCACTACGTGATGGGCGGCATCCGCGTCGACGGCGACACGCAGATGTCGACCTTGCCCGGTCTGTTCGCCTGCGGCGAATGCGCGGCGGGCCTGCACGGCGCCAATCGGTTGGGCGGCAACTCGCTGTCGGATCTGATCGTGTTCGGCAAGCGAGCGGGCGAGCACGCGGCCAAGTTCTCGAAGGAGAATGCCGTCGTCTCGATCGACGCGGGCCAGGTCGACCGTGCGGCCCGCGAGGCGCTCGCGCCATTCGAGCGCGCGTCGGCCGCCGAGGGACCGTATCAGGTGCAGGAGGCGCTGCAGGAGACGATGCAGGACTTCGTCGGCATCGTGCGCAAGGCGTCGGAGATGGAGCGCGCGATGACGGGGATCGAAGCGCTCAAACGCCGGGCGGCGCGCGTCGGCGTACCGGGGAACCGCGAGTACAATCCCGGTTGGCACACGGCACTCGACCTCAAGAATCTGCTCACCGTGTCGGAAGCGGTGACGCGGTCGGCGCTCGAGCGAAAGGAGAGCCGCGGCGGCCACTTTCGCGATGACTTTCCGGACAAGGATCCGGCATTCGGAAGCTTCAATTTCGTATTGACCAAGGGAGCCGGCGGTGAGATGCAGCTGTCGCGTCAGCCGATTCCGCCGATGCCGGAGCATCTCAAAGCCGTGATCGAGGAGATGAAATAATGGCCACCACTCCCGAGGGGCCGGGCGCCGGCCCCGCCGCGCAGACCGGGCTCCAGGCGACCGACGCCTACACGGCGGCGCAGGCGGCGCAGGACGCGTCGGCCCACCACTCGACGCGCTCATTCAAGATCTGGCGCGGCGCGGCGGGAAAGGGCGAGTTCGTCGAGTACAAGCAGGACGTCGTCGAAGGGATGGTCGTGCTCGACGCGGTCCACGAGATCCAGGCGACCCAGGCGAACGACCTCGCCGTCCGCTGGAACTGCAAGGCCGGCAAGTGCGGCTCCTGCTCGGCGGAGATCAACGGCAACCCGAAGCTGATGTGCATGACGCGCCTCGCCGATCTCGATTCGGCGGGGCCGGTGACGATCGAGCCGATGCGCGCCTTTCCGCACGTGCGCGACCTGGTGACGGACGTGTCGTGGAACTTCGAGGTGAAGAAGAAGATCCAGAAGTTCACGCCGCGCCCGCCCGACGCGGCGGACGGCACCTGGCGCATGCAGCAGGTCGATGTCGATCGGGTGCAGGATTTCCGCAAGTGCATCGAGTGCTTCCTCTGCCAGGACGTGTGCCACGTCCTGCGCGACCACGGGAAGCACGACAGCTTCATCGGCCCGCGCTTTCTCGTCCACGCAGCGGCGCTCGAGATGCACCCGCTCGACGTGGCGGACCGCGTGCCGGCGCTCCGGCACGAGCACGGCATCGGCTACTGCAACATCACCAAATGCTGCACGAAGGTGTGTCCGGAGCACATCACGATCACCGACAACGCGATCATCCCGCTCAAGGAGCGGGTGGTCGACGAGTATTTCGATCCGATCGGGAAGCTGGTGAAGATTTTCAGCCGGCGGCAGCGGTCGTGATCTCTCTCACGTCTCAAGGAAGCCACTGGCATTGACGAGGGGCGCGTCGAACGTGACCGCTCCGCCGCGCCCGGTTGCGCGCGTCTGCTCATGCTCACGCTCACGCTGGTGCGAGGTGCCAGAGTCTAGTAGAATCGCCTTCGATCACCGGGATCGATCAACGCCGCCGCCATCATCTCTCGCCGGTTCGCCGCATGCAGCTCAAGCCGATCACACCTGAAGGCATTCCCGCCGCGCTCCAGAAAGCCGAGCGCTACCGCCTGCTCAACGATTCGTCCGCCGCCGAGAGCATCTGTCTCGACGTGCTCGCGATCGCGCCGGAGAATCAGGACGCGCTCGTCGCGCTCCTCCTCTCGATCACCGACCAGTTCGTCGAGGAGATGTCGGACGGCGTGCGCCGCGCGCGCGAAGTGCTGCCCCGGCTCTCCGACGAGTACGAGCGGAGTTACTACGCGGGCATCATCTGCGAGCGGCGCGCTCGCGCCCAGCTCCACCACGGCGCGCTCGGCTCAGCCGACGTCGCCGCCGACTGGTTTCACGACGCCATGCGCTGGTACGAGAAGGCCGAGGCGATGCGGCCTCCTGGCAACGACGAAGCGATTCTCCGATGGAACACCTGCGCGCGGATGCTCGGCCGCCACGAGCGCGCGCGCGGCGAGTCGGAGTACGAGCCGGCACTTGGGGAGTAGGGAGGGATCTCGTTCGGGACGTTGGAGAGTGGTG
>DATNAT010000280.1:0-11022 GCA_035572355.1 Gemmatimonadaceae bacterium | reverse complement strand
GCGATCCGCGCCGCTCCGGTCTTGAGCGGCGCGAGGGCCGGCTCGTCGTGCGACTTCCCCTCGGGAAAGATCAGCACGGTGCCGCCGCGGCCGAGTGCGGCGAGCACGGCGCGAAAGGTGTCGCGATTGCGCAGCGGATCGGCGGTGCCGTCGGTGGCGGACAGGTCGCTCGCCCGCTGGAGCGGCAGCACGCCGAGCGATCGGAGGAGCAGATTGGCAAGAGGATTCTTGAACAACGTCGACTTCGCCGTGATCAACACGCGACGGGGTATGACCCAGCCAACGAGGAGCGCATCGACGAGGGCATTCGGATGGTTGACGACGAGCAGCAGCGGACGGTTGGCCGGAATTCGCTGCATGCCGTCGATCCGGATGTCGCGATAGAACCAGCGCAGCGCGATCCCGGCGATCGCGCGAAGCAGGGCGTACATGACTAGCGCGGCTCCGCGGCACGGTCGGGGACGCCGCGCAGAATCAACGCCGCGATGACGAACATCAGCGCCACCGTGACGACCGCTGCCCGGTATGCGATCGCGGTGCCGAGCCGGGACTCGAGGCCGTCGACGGTGAGTCCCCAGATCAGCGGCCCCACGATCGCCGCCGCCCGCGACGAGAGCAGCATCAGGCTGAAGTAGCGTCCCGCTTCGACGTCGGGCACGAGTCCGAGCAGCACCGGCCGCTCCGCCGTCGGCACGCCGCCGAAGTTGAGACCGATCGCCAGGCCGACGAGCCAGAATGCCGACTTGCCAGGCACGACGATCATCAACGCCAGGAGCGCGATCCAGAGCAGCAGCGTCGTCATCAGGCTGCGCTTTGCGCCGAAGCGATCGACGAGATGGCCGTACACGTAGCTGCCGAAGATCGACGGAATCGTGAGCACGAGAAAGAGCGTGACTTCCGAGCCCTTGTCGAACCCGACCGCTTTCACGGCGTACAGCGTCATGAATCCGACGATCGTTCCGATTGCGTCCTGGTAGACGAACGACGCGATGATGAAGCGCAGCGTTCCTGGATGCTGGCGCGCGTCGCGGATCGTGTGCCCGACTTCGCGAACGGCGCGCCGCCAGTCGACCCGCGTGCCTTTGGGCGCCGGGTCGTGATCGCGACAGACGAGAAAGAGCGGCAGCGAGAAGAGCAGAAAGAGCAGCCCGGTCGGCAAGAAGGTCGACACGCGGCCGCCGTGCTCGGTGTACGGTACGAGCCGATGCAGCGTGCCGAGCGCTCCCGGGCCGAGCTTGCCGACGAGGGGTAGCGCGCCGCTGAAGAACGGAGCCACGAGCATCACCCCGACGATCGATCCGACGTAGCCCACCGCCGTCCCGAAGCCGGACAAGCGCCCCTGTTCCTCAACCGGAACGAGCTCCGGCAGCATCGCGTTGTAGAATGGCTGCGCGGCCTGATAGCCAAAGCTGGCCACGACGAACGCGGCGAGCACCCAGAACAGCGGCGCACCGGCCGCATGCCATCCCGCCGCGACGACTGCCGGATGATCGACCGACGTGCCGACGAGCGGCAGGAGCCGCTGCCCGAGCACGCCCATCGCCGCGCAGGCCGCGCACGACAGCAGGGTGAAGCCCACCACCCACGGCTTCCGCCGCCGCCGCACGTCGGAGAGGGCGCCGAGGAACGGGATCGCCAGCACGACGAGAATGGACGCCACGGCGTTGGCCGATGCGTCGACGGTGTTCGAGACGCCGAGGTCCTCGACGAGCCAGACGGTGAAGTACAGGCTCGCCACGTTCATCGAAAAAATCGTATTGGAGAAATCGTACAACGCCCAGCTCATGCGCTCGATGATCGGCGCCCGAGCCTGGGCGCGGATCTCGCCGTCGCTCAGCACGAGCGGGAGGGCGTGCTGGGGATGAGCCATGTCGTCGCTCCGAAGGGGGATCGTCCAGCGTCTCCCGTACGCTAGGCCCGGCGGCCCGGCGCTGGGATACGTCGCATGACGTAGCGCCGGCCGCGACGCGCGGTTGACGCGGGGAACGGCCGGTCCAAATTACGGCAAATGAAGATGTTCCGCCGCTCTCTCGTCTCCACGGCCGCCGCCCTGTTCGCGACCGCCGGCTGCGAGCGCGCCAAACCGCCGGTGCGGACCGATTCCGTTGCCGTCCACCCGGCCGGAACGACCACCGTCACTCCGCCGGCGCCGCCTTCGACCTGGGATCGCGGCGCTGGACGGCTGCTTCTCATCGCCGCCGATTCCGCGACGCACGCTTATCTCGTCGCGCCTGATTCCGCCACGGCGGAACACACAATCGCCGAAATCCCGCACGACGCGTCGATCACCTTATTCGGTCGCGGGGGTACCGTGCAGTCCGCCGCACTCGATGGAATAGACACCAGCGGTGCCTGCGCGCTCGGCAGCCTCCGCGCCGCGCCGCCGCCGCGTCAATGGAGCGTCGGCTTCTTCGGCGGTGTCGTCGCTCCATTGCCCGTCGATTCGGCCGCCGCCTTTTCCCCCGCCGATTCCGCCAAGCTCGTCGTCGACATGAATCGCCTTGCGTCGGCGCTGCCCAACGACTCCGCGGGCCACTTCGCCGGCCTGCCGTTCGTGGTGCGCTCGATGTGGCGCTTCTCACTTCCCCTCCCGACTCGCGCCCAGGTCGTCGTCGCCGAGCTCGAACGGCAGCTCAATCAAGAAGCGACTCCGCTCGCCGAACGCACGCTGATCGTGACCGAGCGGGCACCGAGTGATACGAGCGTCAACGCCGTCTACAGCGAGCGTTCCTACGGCGACGAGGAAACGATCGAGAGCGACGACCTGCTTGCCGCTCTGCTGATCGGCGGCGGAAAGACGCCAGCCTTCGTGCTCTCGATCGACTTTGGCGACGACCAAGCCTACTCGCTCATCGAGCGCGGGGCCAACGGGCGCTGGCAGAGACGTTGGACGAGCGCCAGGCACCACTGCTGACCGCCCCGCCGATCGCCGAACGGCATTCAAGGCAAGTCGGCGCGGGCCAGCGCCGCCGGAGCCCTCACCCGACCGGCCACCCCGGCAAGCGCGAGGAGCGTCAGCACGTAGGGCAGCGACAAGAACAGCTGATACGGCAGCGCCAGCCCGAGGGCCTGCAACAAGAACTGGAACGCGCTCGCCGCGCCGAACAGGAGCGCGGCCAAGGCGGTGCCCATCGGCCGCCAGCGGCCGAGCACGACGATCGCGATCGCGATGAACCCGCGCCCCGCCGACATGTTCTCGGCGAACGTTCCCGCCTGCGCGAGCACCAACGTCGCCCCGGCTAGGCCGCCGGCGACTCCGCCGAACAGGATCGCCCAGACCCGGACGCGGCCCACCTTCACCCCGGCCGCTTCCGCCGCCGCCGGCGCCTCGCCAACCGCGCGCAGCGCCAGGCCGGCATGCGTTCGATACATCCACCACCAGATCGCCGGCGCCAGCAGATAGACGACGTACGTCACCGCGGGCTGATTGAAGAATCCTGATCCAACTACTGGAATCGACGCCAGGCCCGGAACGCGCCATGGACCGATCGTCGGAATCGACAGCGCCGCGCCGGCTGCGCCGTACAGCGAACGATAGAGCGTCCCCGTCAGGCCGACGGCGAGCAACGTCACCGCCGTGCCGGAGATGATCTGATCGGCGCGGAGCCAGACCGCGAACACCGCGAACACCGCTGCCACGCCGACGCCCGCCGCGATCGCCGCCGCGAACCCGCCGGCGATTCCACCGTGTCCCGCGCCGACGAGCGCGCCGAACGCGCCTGCGAGGATCACGCCTTCCAGACCGATGTTGATCACTCCCGCCGCTTCCACCACGACCTCGCCGAGCGCGGCGAGCGCGAGCGGCGTCGCGCTCCGCACCGTTGCCTCGACGAAGGCCGCCGTGGCGCCGCTCACGTCGCGCTCTCCCCGCGCCGCACGAACCTCGCGCGCTCGAGCGCGACCAGCACGAGGATGATCGAGGCCTCGATCACCGACACCGCCACCGACGGCACGCCGGCATCGCGCTGCATTGCGTTCGCGCCCGCCTCGAGTGCGCCGAACAGAACGCCCGTCGCGATCACGCCGGCGGCGTCGAGCCGCGCGAGCAATGCCACCGCGATCGCCGTATAGCCGTAGCCCGGCGAAATGTTTTCATAGAGCGCGAACGTCACGCCCGACACTTCCACCGCGCCGGCCAGGCCCGCCAGCGCTCCGCTCACGAGAAAGGCGCGCGTCGTCACTCGCTGCACGTCGATTTCACCGGCCACGGCGGCCGCGCTCGGGTTCGCTCCGACGACGCGCAAGCGGAATCCGGCGGCCGTCGATCGCACGAACCACCAGGCCACGGCGCACGCCGCCACCGCGATCGCGAAGCCAAGATGCAACCGGGTCGTCGACCCAAATCGCGGAAGTTGCGCGGCCGCCGCGATCGTCGATGTCTGCGGATAGACATGCGTCGGCTCCTGCATAGGACCGCGCACCAGGTACGACACGAGATACGCGGCGACGAAGTTCAGCATGATGGTGCTGATCACCTCGAGCACCTGATACCGATTGCGCAGCACTGCCGCGATCCATGCCCACGCGGCTCCGGCGAGCGCGCCGCCGGCCAGCAGCGCCGGAATCGAAATCCATCCCGGCGCCGCACCCAAGCCAAGCGCCACCGCGGTCCCCGCCGCCGCCCCCACCAAGAACTGTCCCTCGGCGCCGATGTTGAAGACGCCAGCGCGAAAGGCCAGCGCCACGGCGAGACCGGTCAGAATGAGCGGCGTCGATCGAACGAGTGTGCCCGATCCAATCGCGTACCACGATCCCGCCGCGCCGCGTACCAGCGCCCCCGCCGCCCGCACGACGTCGAAGCCCGAGCCGGCGAGCAGCGCGAACGTGCCGCCCACGAAGACCGCGATCACCGCGAGCGCGACCCATCGCGACGACCCGCGTGTCTCGCTCACCGAACGATCACGCCGCGGCGACCAAGGCTCGGCGCACCACGGTCAGTCGACGGATCGCGGCGATGCCGAACACCGGTCCGAGCGCCAGGATCGGAAACGCCCACCGCCAGCCGACGGCCGCGACCAACGGCGGAATCAGCTGGATCGACACCATCGTTAACAAGAATCCGAGCGACGTCTGCACGGTGAGTGCGGTCCCGACCGCGTGCGGCTCGACCGCTTCGGTCACGAGCGCGCTGAATTGGGCCGAGTCCGCGATCACGAAAAATCCCCACGCCCAGGCGAGCGGACCAAGCACCCACAACGTTCGACCGTATGCGAACGGAATGAGCAGCGCGCACGCGCCGCTCAGCGTCATGGCGAGCATCACCAGTCGCTCGCGTCCGCGCGCATCCGCGGCAAGTCCGCCCCACACGCAACCAATTCCGCCGATCGCGATCGTGCCGAATGCGACGAGCGACACCAGCGCGCGTGTGTGCTCACCCGCCGGAACTCCCTCGGCGGCGACGCTGGCGCCGATGAAGACGGGGATCCACGTCCAGAACGAGTACAGCTCGAACATATGGCCGAGATATCCGCCAGTCGCCAATCGCCAGCGGCGACGCTCGAACACGTCGCGCACCAACCGCCAGGAGAACGGACGCGGCGGAAATGGATACGGACCGTCTCGATAGAACAGCGCGATGAGCAGAGCCGCGAGCGTCGCGCAACCCGATGCCGTGAGCACGACCGCAGCCGGACCGGCATTCGGCAGCGCGTGTACGAGATATGGCGTTGCCTTACCGACGGTGAGCGCCCCGACGACGGTGCCGATCGCCAGACCGCGTCGCGCGCGAAACCAGGTCGACGCCATCTTCATGGCGGGCGGGTACACGCCGGCAAGAGCAAACCCAGTGAAGAAGCGGAGCACGAGCGCAGTCGCGTAGCTGCCGCTCACCACCACGCCTGCGTTCGCCACGGCGCCGAGCAGCGCCGAGATCGCGAAAAAGACGCGCGACGGGATGACGTCGGCCAGGTTGAGCAGCGCCGCCACGGCCGTCCCACACACGAAGCCGAGCTGTACGATCGTCGTCAGCCAACCAGTCTCGCCCGGCGTCAGCGTCCACCGCAGCGCGAATTGCGCGGCGACGGCGCTCCCGGCGAACCAGAGCGACATGCCGAGCAGCTCGGCGCAGGCCAGCAACGCGAGCACGCGCCAGCGAGCCGGATGTTGATCGTCCGTCGGTAGGACCGTTGCCGGCGACGTCATGCAACTCCCAACATCGCGCGCCCCACCGAATCGCGGTCGAGCGGCGTCTCGAGGAGACGGCCGGCATGCATCACGACGACGCGTGTCGCGACGGCGAGCACTTCATCGAGATCGCTCGAATAGACGACGCCGGCGGCGCCGGAATGCGCCGCACGCGCCAGTCGTTCGTGCACCGCCGCGCTCGCGTGCACGTCGAGTCCGCGCGTCGGATTCTCGGCGACGACCAACTGCGGTGCGCCATCGAGCTCGCGCGCGAGGACGAGCTTCTGCTGATTGCCCCCCGACAACGTTCGCGCGGCCGCACTGGCTCCGCCCCCTCGAACATCGAATTCGCGCACCAGCGTCGTCGCGCGCTCACGCTGTTCGCGCCACGAAATTCTGCCGCGCCTCGCGCCGGCGCCTTTGAGGGCGACGTTCTCGGCGAGCGTGAACTCGGTGACCATCGCGTCGCGGTGCCGGTCTTCCGGCACGAAGGCGATTCGCGAGGGAAGGCGGAGCTGCCCGGACGCGGGTCGAAGTCGGCCCGCGAGCGCGCGGAGCAACTCTCGATGCCCCGCGCCTTCCACAGCCGCGACTCCGACCAATTCGCCGGCGCGGACTTCGAATGTCAGATCGCGGACCGACGTGACACCGCGCTCATCGGCCAGCTCGATGTGCGACATCGACGCAATCACATCGCCGACCGACGCCGCTCGTTCGCGCGCCGGTTCCGACGGCAGTGGCCCGCCGAGCTCGGTCGCCATCCGGGGGTCCCGCTCCGACTGACCGACGAGCATCGTGGCCAGGCGCTCCGCCGAAAGTCCCGCTGCTTGGCCGGTATGCACGACGCGTCCGCGTCGCAGCACAGTCACTTCATCCGCCACTGACAGCGCGTCGCGAAGCTTGTGGGTGATGAGCACGACCGAGTTGCCCTCGTCCGCGAACGTGCGCAGCCAACGCAGGAGCTCCTCGGATTCCGCAGGCGCGAGCACTGCGGTGGGCTCGTCGAGGATGAGAATTCGCGCGCCGCGCGCCAGCGCTTTGACGATCTCGAGACGTTGCTGCGCGCCCACGGGCAGCGAGTCGGCACGTGCCAATGGATCCAGGCTCAGTCCCGCGCGCGCGCCGACTGCTGCCACCGTCGCGGCGGCTCGACCAGCGTCATAGCCGCCACGTCCGCCGAGCGCGACGTTCTCGGCGACGGTCATCGCGCCGACGTTCGTGAAATGCTGATGCACCATTCCGATCCCGGCGCGGATCGCCTCGGCAGGCGACGAGACGCGGCACGGTTCGCCCGCGACGAGCATCGTTGCTGCGTCGGCGCGCGTCAGGCCGAACGCGATGTTCATGAGCGTGGTCTTCCCTGCCCCGTTTTCGCCGAGCAGCGAGTGCACGGTTCCGCGAGCAAGAGCGAACGACACATCGTCGAGGGCGAGCGTTCCGCCAAATCGCTTCGTGACATGGGACAGCGCGAGCGCGGGATCCGTCCCGCGCATTGGGTCCCCGGTCGAGCTCATAGGCCAGTCGGCGCGGCGATGAACGTCGACGTCAACCCGAACCTGGCCGCCAGAGAGTCGGCGATCGCGCGCACACCGAGCGTTTCGGTCGCGTAATGACCGCCGTACAACACGACGATGCCGAGCTCTCGCGCCTCGACGGCGGTGTGATGCGGGCCTTCGCCGACGATCAGCGTGTCGAGCCCGCGTTCCTCCGCCTCTTTCAGCGTCGAAGACGACGCGCCGGCGCCGGTGCAGATGCCCCACCTCCGCGTGATTCGGCCGACATCGAACGGCGTGGCGACGAGCTGGCCACCATTTTCGATCGCGAGCGCGCTCATTGTGGCCGCAAGCGTCGCGGTCGGCACATCCGATTCCCCGCTCAACCCCACGTCGATCGTCTTGAAGCGCACGAACCCGCCGGTCGGCTGAACGCCGAGGCGCCGCGCGAGCAGCGCGTTGTTGCCGAACGTGGGATGAATGTCGAGCGGAAGGTGCGCGGAGTAGACGGCGACGTCGTGCGTGACGAGCGACCAGAGACGCCGGTGGCGGGCGCCGGTGATCGGCGCCGCACCGTCCCAGAACATGCCGTGATGCACGATGAGGAGCTTGGCCCCTGCAGCGAGAGCGCCCTCGATGGTGCTCGTCGACACATCCACGGCGCAGGCGATCCGTTCAATGTCGCCGATGTTGGCGAGCTGAACTCCGTTCATCGCGTCCGGATAATCCGGGACGTTGGCGATGTCGAGCGTGTCGTCGAGATAGCGGGCGAGGGGATCCAGCGGCGGCATGTCAGTGCTTGGCCGCGGCGCTCGTGTCGAGCGAAACATGAAATGCTCCGCTCTCCATTCGTGCCTGGAGGGAGTCGATCGATGTGCGCGCGGAGCTCGGAATGCGAGCGCTCACGGCAGGGTTGAGCACGAGCGTCACCACATGGCTCTGTTCGCCGAGCTCGATGACGCCCGGCTTGAACGTTCCGTTCTTGATCTCGCGCGCGATGGTGAGGAAGGCAAGCGGAAGATCGATCACCACGCTGCCCAGCGTCACGTCGGGCGCGACGCCGTTCTGGTTGGAGTTGGACCCGATGATCCACGCATCCTTTCGCTCGCGCGCCGCCTGGAACACGCCGAGGCCCGCGGCATCGGCGTTCTGGAAGATCACGTCGACGCCCTGCGCGAGCTGCGCGAGCGCTTGCTCTTTCCCCGCGCTGACGTCGTCCCAGTTGCCGATGTAGGACGTCACGACCTTGATCGACGGCTTGACCGACTTGGCACCCTGCTCGAAGGCGCGGAAGCTCTCGACGACCGGCGGGAGGGCGGTGCCGCCGAGTGCGCCGAGCTTGTTGGTCTTGGTCATCGACGCGGCGAGCATGCCGGCCAAGTACGAAGCGTCGGCGAAACCAAAGGTCATGCCGGCCAGGTTCGGACCTGAGGTCGTGCCGGACGTCGTTACATAAATGGTATGAGGAAACTGTGGTGCCACGCGCTTCGCGGCGTCTTGGAACTCGAACCCGTGGCCGAAGACGAGTTGATAACCCTGCGCGCCGTACTGGCGAAAATTCTCCTCGAAGTCGGCCGGCGTGGCCGTTTGGATGTTGCTGATCTTGGCGCCGAGGCTGTCGCGAATCCTGAGCAGACCGTCATACGCTCCGCCATTCCACGACTGGTCGGACACCGGCCCGGGCGTGAGCAGCGCGACCTTAAATTCGCCGCCTCCGGCTTGGCCTCTGCCCCCGCCGTTCGCCGCGGCGCTCGTACTATCGACGCCAGCCTTTGGCTTCGCACAGGCTCCGAGCAGAGCAGCGCACACTGCGATGGCCAGCCAGCGGCTATTATTGGCCTGATGATACATCGATGATGGCGCCATGATATCAGTAATCTCGGCGGTGTTCGCGCAAAATGAGTTCGAGTATACGGTCGAGATCGTCGTTGGAGTAGAAGCTCACTTCGACGCGCCCCCTCATCTCACCGGAGAGCTGGATTCGCACATCGGTTTGAAGGTACCGCCTGAGGCTGTCCTCGAGCGATCGGACTGCCGGGCTCGCTTCGGAGCTCGGCCGAGGCTGAGTGCGTTGCGACTTCGAGGAGTCGGGCGGGGCAGGGACGCCGTTGAGCTCGCGTACGTACTGCTCCAGCTGCCGAACGTTCATTCCGCGGGCGATGCATTCCTGGGCGACACGGACGGTGGCGTCTCCGGAGTCGAGGGCGAGGAGTGCGCGAGCATGGCCGAGACTCAGCGTCGCCTCTTCGACCATTTGCTGAACCGATTCCGGGAGAGCGAGAACGCGAAGGAGGTTCGTGATCGTCGTGCGATCTTTCGCGACCGCGTCGGCGACCTGCTGCTGCGTGAGCTGGAACTCGTCGATGAGGCGACGGTAGCCGCGCGCTTCGTCGATCGGGTTCAGGTCGGCGCGCTGGAGATTCTCGACGAGGGCGAGAACGAGCAGGGTGCGATCGTCGAAATCGCGAACGATCGCGGTGATCTCGGACCAGCCGAGGTTGGTCGCGGCGCGGAGGCGCCGCTCGCCGGCGATGAGCTCGAACGCGTCGCCGCGTCTGCGGACGGTGATGGGCTGCAGCAGGCCGCTCACCTTGAGCGAGGCCTCGAGCTCGGCGAGCTCTGCCGAATCGAAATCGCGCCGAGGCTGGAATGGATTCGGCCGGACGCGTGATAGGGCGATTTGCTGCAGGTCGGACCCAGCGGTAGTTGCTGGCGAGGTCGAGGAGGCGATGAGCGCCTCGAGCCCGCGACCGAGCCGGCGTGGCTTTTCAGCGCTCATTTTCGGCGATTTAGGAGTTCTTTCGCGACATTCATGTAGGCTTGAGCGCCCACTGACGCGACATCATAGAGAATGATGGGTTTGCCGAAACTGGGAGCTTCCGCGAGCCGAACGTTGCGAGGAACAACTGTTTCGAACACTTGGCCTCCAAAGTACTCGCGAGCCTCACTTGCTACCTGCCGCGATAGGTTGAGGCGCGTGTCGTACATCGTCAGCAGCACGCCATCGATCGCCAGCTCGGGATTCACGTTGCGCTGAATCAGATGAACCGTGTTGAGCAGTTGCGAGAGACCTTCGAGCGCGTAGTACTCACACTGAAGGGGGATCAGCAACGCGTCGGCGGCGGCGAGCATGTTCAGCGTGATCAGCCCCAACGACGGTGGGCAATCGATCAGGACATAGTCGTACTCGTTTCTGACCTGCGCGATGGCCCCGCGCATCCGGCGGTCGCGATCCGGCCGGTCGACGAGCTCGACTTCGGCGCCGGCGAGGTCCGGCGTCGCCGGCAGCACGTCCAGATGCTTGAAGTGGACGTTTCGAATGGTCGCGTCGGCGGCTGGTGATTCGCCGATCAGCACGTCGTACACGGTCGCGCCGATCTTTTCGCGGTCAACCCCGATACCGCTC
>DATNAT010000279.1:0-7904 GCA_035572355.1 Gemmatimonadaceae bacterium | reverse complement strand
GGACATCTGCGTCCGATGTCCGGTGCACGCTCCGGCATCGAGGTGTACGGCGATCAGCGGGGCGCCGCGTTCGCCGACTTCGACGGCGACGGCCGCACCGATCTCGCGGTCTCGCAGAACGGCGCCGCGACTCGACTGTTCTGGAATCGCGGCGCGAAGCCCGGCTTACGAGTTCGGTTAAGGGGTGAGGCGTCGAATCCCGACGGCATCGGCGCGCAGATGCGGGTGGTGTACGGCAACGCGATGGGGCCGGTGCGCGAGGTGCAGGCGAGCTCGGGTTACTGGTCGCAGAACGGCGCGGTGCAGGTGCTCGGTCTCTCTCGTACACCGACCGCGGTCTGGGTGCGCTGGCCGGGCGGCGCGGTGACGCGCACGGCGGTGCCGAGCGGCGCGCGCGAGCTCACGATCACGAGATCGACGTCACCGTGACCGCGCGCACGGGCGCGAGACCGTCGGCGCGCGTCCTGGTGTGGGGCGCACCGGCGCTCGTCGTGCTCGTGTCGCTCGCCGCGTGCGTCACCGGGTTCGCCAACGACTTCGCGCAGGACGACCTGCATCTCGTCGAGGCGAACGCGCGCATTCAGTCCCTCGGCAATCTGCGCGAGATGTTCGCGTCTCCCTTCTGGCCGCCGCCCTTCTCGCCCGACCTCTATCGGCCGCTCACGTCGGTGTGGCTCGCGCTGCAGTACGCCTTCGGCGCCGGTGCGCCCATCGTGTTTCGCGCCACGAGCTATCTGCTGTACGCCGCGGTGTGTCTCTGTCTGTTCCGATTTGCGTCGCACCACATGCCGCGTGCGATTGCGCTCTGGGTCGCGCTGCTCTTCGCGGCGCACCCCGTTCACGTGGAGGCGGTCGCGCTGGCCGTGGGTCAGAACGAGTTGATCGTGGCGCTGATCGCGTTCGGCATGCTCGCCGTGTATCTCGCGCGCCGCGATGGCGACGGGCTCCGCGTGCGCGATTGGGCCCTGCTCATCGTGCTCTACGCTGCGGCTGCTCTGTTCAAGGAGACGGGCTTGGTGCTTCCGGGTCTGCTCGTGCTCGCCGAGCTGCTGCTCGTGCAGCGCGATGCCCCGCTCCTGCGCCGCGTCCGCGAGACCTGGGCGGGGTACGTCTGTCTCGCGGTGGTCGCGATCGCGGCGCTGTTGGCGCGGCGCGCGGTACTTGGCGGTGAGATGGCGGGAACGTTCACCGCCGAAGCACTGCAAGGACTGCGCGGCGGCGGACGCGCGCTCACGATGCTCGCCGTGTTGCCGCAGTGGACGCGGCTCCTCGTCTGGCCGGCGCATCTACGTGCCGACTACTCGCCGCAGGAATTCATGGCGTCTACGCACTTTGGCGGGGCGGAGCTGCTCGGTGCGCTGGTGCTCGCCGCGGCGCTTGTCGTCGTCGTGCTTGCGTGGCGGCGTGCGCCGGTCGTCGCATTCGGTCTGCTGTGGTGCGCGGTCGCGCTGCTGCCGGTCAGCAACGTCATCGTGCCGACGGGCGTGCTGCTCGCCGAGCGAACGCTGTTCCTGCCGAGTGTCGGCTTCATGCTCGCCGTGGGCGGCGCAGCGGCGGCGATCGCGGCGCGCGTCCCCGAGCTGGTCCGCCGACTCGGGCACGCGCCGCTGTACGCCTGCGGCGTGCTCGTCGCGGCTGGCTTGGCGCGGAGCGTCGAGCGGGAACGTGTCTGGCGCAACGACCCGTTTCTTTCCGTGCGCACCGTGCAGGACGCACCGCGCAGCTTCCGCGCGCAGCGCGCGTATGCGGACGTGCTGTTCGCGATCGGGCAGCCGCAGCTCGCGCTCGATGCCTACGAGCGTGCCCTCGCCCTCGCGCCGCGCGGCAGTGTGTGGCGCGTACGAAACGACTTCGCGCGTGCGCTGCGCGGCAAGGGCGACCGCGCGAGCGAAGCGGCGCAGCTGCGGCAGAGTCTTGCCGAGCGCCCCGACCAGGACGACGACCGCGGATACCTCGTCGCCGCGGATCTGGCGACGGGAGACTACCGGGGGGCGTCGCTCGAGGCGGATACTGCGCTCGCGCGCGGCGGAAAGCCCGACGTGTTCCGCGGGCTCAAAGCGATCGCCGACAGCGCGGCCCGAGTGAAAGCGCCAGTTGGGTCGATTCGGATCCAGATCGAGGCAGGAGGCGCGCGGGCGGATCGGGACTGACTCGGGCCTCAGGCCTGAGGCGTGAGGTTCAAACCTGAGGCCAGAGGCGTGAGGTTCAAACCTGAGGCCAGAGGTACATCCTTCTCGCGGCACCAGAATCGGGATCTCGGCCGGGTGGGCGAGCCCAGGTTGGAGGCGCGAGGCTGGAGGATCGCCAGGTGTGAGGCCCTTGCTCGTTCGGGGGCGATGTGGCGACTCAGATCGCCTCAGCGTTCGCGTCAGCGTTCGCGGCGGTCGTTGGCGAGCACTCGTTTTCGGTAGCCGATCGTCATCTTTCGGATCTCGACCACTTCGGCGGTGAACTTTTCCCACTGGCGTTGCGAGATCAGCTCCCGGTCGCGCGCGGCGAGGAGATGATACTCGGTCTCGTTCGCCGACTTGATCGCAATGTCGAGGTAGCGCGCGAACTCCGGGCTCGTCGCCGCCCCGCACCCTTCGACGATCGTCGCTGCGACCGAGTCCGCCGCACTCGTGAGCTGCTTTCGCAGGGTGCCTGCGTTGACGCGCGAAAAATGGCGCGTCGCCTTGTGCAGCTCGATCGCCAACGCGTGCGCCCGCTGCCAGGCCTTGATCTGTTTGAAATCTTGCACCCACAACTCCTAACTCACTCCTCCTCGGCCCCCACCACCATTTCCTTTCACCCCCCACCACTCTTTCCCCTCACTCCTCGCCCCCTCCAGCCTCGAGCCTCCCACCTGGTCTCGCCCACCCGGCCGAGATCCGGACTCGGTGCTCCGAGAAGGATGTACCTCTGGCCTCAGGCTTGAGCCTCAGACCTCACACCTCACACCTCAGGCGACGATCTTGCGTTGAGTCGCGTCATGCCTCCTCGCGTCTCGCTCCTCGCCAGTCTCGCCGTGGGTGGGGCGATCGTCGCCCGCGAGCGCCGGTCCCGGCAGGCCATCGAACGCTTCGCCGCGGCCGCGCTCGAGACATTGCTCAACGCGATCGAAGCCAATGACGCGCAGACCGGGCAGCATGTACGGCGGGTCGCGGCCTGCGCGCTCGTTCTCGCTGACGCCGCCGGACTGGACGGACGCCGCCGGCGGTCGGTCGAGCGCATCGCGCTCTTTCACGACATCGGCAAGATTCACGAGGCGCTGTTCGACATCGTGCACGACGACACGCGGCTCACACCGCCGGAGCGGCGGGAGATCCACACGCATCCGGCGCGGGGCGCGCGCGTGTTGGCTCCGCTCGCGGCGTTCTATCCGGAGTTGGCCGAGGGCGTGCTGTCGCATCACGAGCGATGGGACGGCACTGGCTACCCGCGGCGTTTACGCGGCGCGCGCATTCCACTGGCGGCGCGGATCGTCTCCATCGCCGACACCTTCGACGCCGTGGCCCACAGCCGGCGCTATCGGCGGGGACGCGGCGTTGCGGCCGCGGTGGACGTGGTCGCCGCCGGGCGCGGTACGCAGTTCGATCCGGACCTCGTCGACCTGGCGTTGCTGCCGCCGATACGTCAGCGGCTCGAGGCAATCGAGCGGGCGGCAGCCGGTGGCGCCGACCACGGCGGCCGCGCGGGGCGTCGCGGCCAGCAGCGGGAGCGCGTGCCCGACGTCAGCTTCCGCTGGCGCTCCGGCTCACTTCGCCCGCGCTGAGTCGGCGCGCCGCGCCACGTCCAGCGAATCCCACGCTTTGCGCGCTGCGAGCTTGGCCGCTTCGTGATCCTTCAGGTCGCGGTGGAACTCGTGGTGCCCGTCGGGAAAGGCCACGAAGTAGAGGTACGGCACGTTGGCCGGATAGAGCGCCGCCTCGATGCTCGCCCTGCCCGGCGAGGCGATCGGTCCGGGGGGCAGGCCGGGATGCTTGTAGGTGTTGTATGGGGAGTCTACTTCGAGATCTTTGTAGTACACTCTCGAAACGTGTTTGCCGAGCGCGTACTGGACCGTCGGGTCGGCCTGGAGGAGCATTCCGGTCCGCAGCCGGTTCAGATACACGGCCGCGATCACCGGCCGCTCGGCGGCGAGCCGCGCTTCTTTCTCGACGATCGACGCCAGGGCGAGCACTTGCGTGCGGGTGAGCTGGATCGTGTCGAGTCGCGCCGTCCATTCCGGCCGCCAGACCTGCTCGAAGCGCCGCACCATCGTTTCAATGGCGGAGCGCGCGGTGGCCCCGGCGGGAAAGACGTAGGTGTCGGGAAAGAGATAGCCCTCGAGCGTCGGGGTCGGCGTGCCAACGCGATGCAGCAGTGCCGTGTCGCGCGCCGCCGCGTCCACCGAGTCGATCGGCTGGCCGAGCTTCGATGCGACGAGCGGCTCGATCTGGGCGAGCGAGAAGCCCTCCGGGATCGTCACGACGTTCACGATCCCCTTGCCGGCGCGCAGCGCATCGAGCACGGTCCCCCAGCTCGAGTTGCGCTGCAGCAGGTAGGTGCCCGCCTTGATGCCGCGATCGCTCCGCCGCAGCGATGCATACACGCGAAAGATTCGTTTGCCGCGTACGACGCCGGCCTTGGCGAGCGACTCCGCCGCGACCCGCATGCTGGCGCCCGGCGGAATCGTCACGCGCACGTTCGCGCCCCCGCCGCAGGCTGCCGCGAGCGCGAGCAGCGCGCCGGCGGCGAGCGACGCGGCGCGCGTCAGGCGCCGACTCCGGTCAACCCTGTGCAAGCGCATGTTGCAGGAGAACGGTCGCGGCAAGCGCGTCGACGTCTTCCTTTCGGCCGCGCGTCGAGCCGCCCATCTCGCGAATGGCGCGGAGCGCGACGGCGGTCGTGTATCGTTCATCGACCAGCTCGACGGGAAGCCCCGTGCGCTTCGACAGCTCGGCGGCCACGGCGCGCGCCTCCGTGGAGCGCGGCGTCTCGTCGCCGTTGCCGTCGAGCGGCAGGCCCATCACGAACCCGCGCGCTTCGAGCGCCGCGGCGCGCCGCACCAGCTCGGCGACGGGCGGTCGTTTGCCCGTGCGACGCACGATCGCGCCGGCGGGCGATGCGATCGTCCCCGTCGGATCGCTGATCGCCAATCCGACCCGGCGTTCGCCGTAATCGATCGCCAGCAACCGCCCGCGGTCCGCGCGCACGATGATCGTCGAATCCGAGCGGACTAGCCCTGGACCATCTGCTGGAAGAACTCCTTGTTGTGTTTCGACCGCGACATCTGCTTGATGAGAAATTCCGTCGCTTCCACCTCCGGCATGTCGGAGAGGAAGTTGCGGAGCAGGTAGACGCGGTTGAGCTCTTCCTGCGTGAACAGCAGCTCTTCCTTGCGCGTGCCCGAGCGGTTGATGTCGATCGCCGGGAACACGCGGCGGTCGGCGATCTTGCGGTCGAGCACGAGCTCCATGTTGCCCGTGCCCTTGAACTCCTCGAAGATCACCTCGTCCATCCGCGATCCGGTCTCGATCAGCGCCGTGGCGATGATCGTCAGCGAGCCGCCGCCCTCGATGTTGCGCGCCGCGCCGAAGAAGCGCTTCGGCTTCTCCAGGCCCTTGGCGTCGACGCCGCCGGAGAGAATCTTTCCCGACTGCGGCGCCACCGCGTTGTGCGCGCGGGCGAGACGCGTGATCGAGTCGAGCAGGATGACGACGTCCTTCTTGTGCTCGACGAGGCGGCGCGCCTTTTCGATCACCATCTCGGCGACCTGCACGTGCCGCGTCGCCTCCTCGTCGAAGGTCGAGGCGATCACTTCGGCGTCGACGTTGGCGATCGTGTCCGTCACCTCTTCCGGGCGCTCGTCGATCAGCAGGATGATGAGCGTCACCTCGGGGTGATTCTCGCTGATCGCGTTGGCCATCTTCTGGAGGAGAATCGTCTTGCCGGCGCGCGGCGGCGCCACGATCAAGCCGCGCTGCCCTTTGCCGATTGGCGCGATCAGATCCATGATGCGCATGCTGATGTCGCCGTCTTTCGTCTCCAGACGGAGCCGCCCTTCGGGGTATCGCGGGCGGAGATTGTCGAAGGTCGTGCGCGCCTTGGCGACCTCGGGTTCGTCGCCGTTGACGCGCTCCACCTTGAGCAGCGCGAGGTAGCGTTCCCATTCCTTGGGAGGACGAACCTGCCCCGACACCGTATCGCCCGTTTTCAGGTCAAAACGCTTGATCTGTGACGGCGAGACGTAGATGTCGTCCGGCCCGTACAAATAATTCCAATCCTGGCTGCGCAGAAATCCGTAGCCCTCGGGCAGGATCTCCAGCACGCCTTCGCCGGTCAGCACGACCTCCTGATCGAGCAGCTTCTGCTCGACGCGAAAGATGAGATCCTGCTTACCCAGTCCGGCCACGTTCTCGATCGAGAAATGCGCGGCCATGTCCTGGAGCTCGGGGACGGATTTGCGCTTCAGTTCGGCGATGTTCACGGAACGCTGCGGACCGGGGGTCGCGAGCGGGGCGGGAGAAAGGAGGGGGAGAGGCCGAGTCGAGCGGTCGCGCTCGATTCGCGAGCTGTCGACCAGTGGACTGTCGGCGCGCAGTCGTCGCTCTGACGACGGGCAAAGGGCGTGGGTCGAGTGCATGCGAAGCTAAGAGTCCTGCAGAGGAGGGTCAAGACCGGAGCGGTCAGAACGCGATGTACCGCAGTGGATGTTGTTTCAAGTCCGCGAACAACGAATCGAGCGACGCTAGGTCGCGATGTACGCCGCGCACGAGCGCCGAATCGGTGGCGAGCCGCCCGATCGTTCCGTTGCCGCTGTCGGCGAGCTGACGTGCCGCATCGAGATCAGCGCGAATGCGACGTAGATCACGCACGAGCGTCGAGTCGCGCCTGAATCGTCCGAGCGAATGTGCGTTCGACCCGAGCAGTGCGCGCACCGAATCGAGCTCCGCCATGGCGCGCGTCGCCCGCGCCTCGAGCGCCGGGCGTGAGCCCATCGCCAGCGAGAGCGTGCCGTTTCCGTTCGACAACCGCGCCAGCACGCGTTCCGTTCGCGCCTCGACGCGGCTGAGCGCCGAGCCGTTCTGATCGAACGTGAGCGCGCCAAGCGTGCCTTCGGTCGACCGCAGCTGCGCGGCGAGCAGCTTGACGTTCTGCAGGATCGGCGGAAAATCGCGCGCCGCGATCGCCGCCTCCGACGTCAGATCCTCGAGATCGGTCTGCTCCAGCGCATGAATCGTGTCGCCGTTCGCCACCTCGCGCGCCTTCGCCGTGCCGCTCTGCATGTACACCACCTGATCGCCGATCAACGTGCCGCCGCCGCGGACCTGGACGCGCGTGTCGAGCCGCACGTGCGCGCGCACGGCATCGAGCACGTCCATCGTGAGCACGAGTCGATCGTTCGGCGCGACCGTGGGCGGGCGAAAATCCACCGCGCGCACGAGGCCCACCTTCTTGCCGTCGAGCCATACCTCGGTTCCGCGAATCACGCCGCGGGCCGCGTCGGTCGTGGCGTAGATGCGAATCGTCTTGCCGTGGAGACTGCCCACGCGGCCGAACACGAGGACCAACGCGGCGGCGGTCAACACGACGGCGGCCGAGATGAGTCCGGTGCGGAGTTCGGTCCAGCGGGGGTGGTAGGCCATGGCTCAGCGGCGGCGGGACGCTTGGAAGGCGCTCCGAACGAGCTGAGCAAGTCTGGGACCATGACTGACCCCGGGTCAGCCACCCCGACGGTGCCTCGAGCTCCGCAAAGAGTCGGGCAATGCGCGCGGCGGGATTCGAACCCACGACCTTCGGCTCCGGAGGCCGACGCTCTATCCAGCTGAGCTACGCGCGCAAGGCCACCCGTTCATGTCCGCCGGTGGGTGCACGAAATCTCACACCGGCGCGAAGCCAACTCAAGCCCAACGGCCTCGGGCTGGCTCCAACGACGAAGG
>DATNAT010000278.1:0-19626 GCA_035572355.1 Gemmatimonadaceae bacterium | reverse complement strand
CCATTGGCGCAGGCGACTCAGCCGGTCGACGAGCAGCCAGGGCTCGCCGGTGCGCGACAGGTCGTGGTTCGAGCGCGGATAGCGCACGAATTCGGCCGGCACGTTCTGCTTCTTGAGCGCCTCGAACCAGAGCTCCGCGTCACCGATCGGCGTACGGAAGTCCTCTTCGCTCTGCACGAGCAGCGTCGGCGTCTTCACGTTCTTCACGTGACGGATCGGCGACAACGTGTCGTACATGATCTGGTTGTCCCATGGATGGCCGAAGAACTCGTCCTCCGTGAGCCCCTGCGCGTCGGACGCACCGTACCAGTAGGTCCATTCGCTGATCATGCGATCGGTCTCGGCGGCCTTGAAGCGATGCGTCTTCGTCGTCACCCACGCGGTCATGAAGCCGCCGTAGGAGCCGCCGGTCACGCCCATGCGTGTCGAGTCGACGTCGGCACGCTTGGCGACGACGTCGACCGCGCGCATCAGGTCATCGTAGTCTCTGCCGCCCCAATCGCCGCGGCTGGCGTAGGTGAACTCGGTATTCGTGCCGCTCGATCCGCGCGGATTGGTGAACAGCACCATGAATCCCGCGCCGGCGAGACTCTGGAATTCGTCGAACCAGCCTTCGTTGTAGTCGGAGTGCGGGCCGCCGTGAATGTAGAGCACCACGGGATAGCGCTTGGTCGGCGTGTAGCCGGGCGGCTTCATGAGCCAGGACTCGACGTCGAGCCCACCCACGCCCTTCGTGATGAAACGCTCGGCGTCGGCCCAGTCGACTTCCGAATTCAGTTTGTCGTTGAAGGTGGTGAGCTTGTGCTCGCCCGTGCCGTCGGCGTTGGCGATGAAGAGCTCCGTGGGGTGCGTGAGATCGGTCGCGACGAAGACGATGTGCTTTTCGTCGGCGTCGAACGTGACGTCGCGAATGACGCGGCGGCCGCTCAGGATCGGCGTGATCTGCTTCGTTGCTGGATCGATCGAGTAGACGCCCGAGCTCCCGCCGGTCGACGTGATCATCGCGATCCGGCCGTTGCGGAGCCACCGGATCTGGCCCGGCTCGTACTGCCACGCGCCGAGGATGTCCTGCGGCTTTCCGCCGTCGGCATCGACGACGAACAGGCGCTGGTTCTTGAACCGCGCCGGCTGTCCGACGAACGCAATGCGCTTGCTGTCCGGCGACCACTGGAGATTGGTCTCGTTGCCGGCGTAGGAAATCTTGCGCGGCGTGCACTCGGCGCCGCCTGCCTCGCAGGCGGCAACCGGAAGGATGAAGATCTCGCTCGCGTTGCGCGGGAGCTCATCGCGTTTGCGGTCGGGCGGCAGCTTGGCGATCGAGTCGCGCTCGGCCGTTACCGCGGAATCGGAGCGCAGCGCCGCGTCGGCCGTGAAGGCGATCCACTTGCCGTCGGGCGACACGATGACGTCGCGATGCGAGTAGTCGGTGTGCGTGATCTGCTTCGGCGCCGAACCAGCGCGCTCGATCGAGATCTGCGCCGGCCGCGGTGTGACGACGCGAGGCGCGGTACGCGGACCGGGAATGAACTCGTGCTCGCCATTTCGCTTGTAGCCGATGTCGTCGAGCTGTTTGCCGTCGAAGCGACCGGGATTTTCCGGCTTGGTGATCGCGTTGTACGGCGGTCGCGCCAGCGGCAGCATGCGCGCATACGGATCGTTCGCCATCGCCGAATCGGAACCGGTCGAATCCTCGGCGGCGCCTCCGCGTCCACCGCGGCCGCCACCACCACCGCGTCCACCGCGGCCGCCGCCACCTGTCGCCGTGACCGTGAAGCTCTTGTCGGCAGGCTGCGAGCCGTTGAGTACACGCTGCGGGCCGGACGGTTGGTAGGCTTCGCCAGACGGCTCGTCCATGCGGAGCGCCCAGCTCTGGCCGCGCGTCTCCGGCCGTTGCGAGGTGAAGTAGAGGATCTTGCCGTCCTCGGAGAAGCGGGCGTTCGAGCTCTCGAACGAGGGCGAGGTGTAGCGCATCGCCGAGCCGCCGGCGGTTGGCACGATCCAGATTTCGCTGTGCCGCTTGTTCTCGGACTCGCGGACCGTCGTCACGGTGATCGCGACCTTTCCGCCATCCGGCGAGAGCGACGGCGCGCTCACCGTCGTGACCTTGTACCAGTCTTCGGGCGTGAAGGCGTGCTTGGCGGCAGCGGGCTGCTGCGCGCCGGCGATCGCCGCCGGCAACAGCAAGCCAACGGCTGCAGCGGAGTGCAAACGCATCGGTGCTCCGGGTGGGTGGGTGGCTGCGCGGGCGCTTCGCGCCCTAGGAGATTAACGCACAGCTGCGACAGGCGTTGGCGGCGAAGCGCTCCCCACGCCTGACGCGTGCCCGGACCCGTCGGCCTTCCGTACGGCTTTCTCGCCATACATCGCCTTGTCGGCCATATCAATTGCTTCGGCGAGCGCCTCGACGCTCGAATAGCCTGCAGCACCGAGGCTGACTTGCAATCGGGGCCCATCGACCCCTCCAGCCGCCGACGCACGCTCGATCGCGCCGCGCAGCCGATCGATGACTTCGGCCGGCCTCGCCGACGGAACGATGAGGAGAAATTCGTCGCCTCCCCAGCGATAGAGCTTGTCGTGCGTGTGCAGCGACGCGCGCAGCACGTCGGCGCAGCGTCGGATCAAGCGGTCGCCGGCCGCGTGGCCATGCCGATCGTTCGCCACCTTCAGATTGTCGAGATCGGCGATGACGACGGTGCCGAAGGTGGTGCGCATCATGTCCAGGCCAACACCCTCGACGAATGCGCGTCGGTTGAGCGAATCGGTCAGCGAATCGTAGAGGGCGGCGCGGCGCAACTGATCGTGCGTCAACCGCAGCTCGGCCTGGGCGTCGTCGCTCTCGCGTTTGTTGTCCTCCATGAGGAGGAGGACCATGGCGTAGGCGAGGAGCAGGTTGAGCGTGAGATCGAAGTAGGCGTTGAGGCCGACCATGGTGCGCGCCGCGATCGTCAGCGTTCCACCCGCGCCGCCGATCGAGAGTGAAAAGGCGCCGACGTAGACGAGCCAGAGCGCGGCGAGCAGGGCGAAACAGGTTCCCGTCGCCACGCTCCCGGCCGTCCGTCTGGGCCGTGGGAGCGAGAGCAGGCGGTAGGCGCAGATGGCGAGTACCGGGGCCGCGACGAGGCTCTGCCAGATCACCATCTCATTCAGGCCATTGCGCGCGAGCAGCGTCGACAGCGATGCGAACACCGCCGAGGCAGCCCAGAAGCGCTTCGTCGCCACGACGCCGCCGGTCGCACCGGCGACGTACAACATCGTGCCGCGCAGGAAATACGCGAAGCCGAGCGCCTTGCTCAGTTGATACACGAAGTACAGCGCGCGAACACCGGGATTGGCCTCGGCGATGTCGGATCCGACGACGCCCGGCAGGATCATGTATCGCACGACGAGGGCGGCGATCGCCGCGGCGAACGCGATCCACGCCGTGGCCCAGGCGCCGAAATACCGCCGGCGCACGACGAAGCGCCGCAGCATGAGGAACAGCCCGATCACCAACAGCGCGCCGCCGAGCTGAATGACGACGCCGAAGAAGGAGAGGACGGAGAGAGTCTGTGCGGGTGCGTGCATCGACGACAACGCGGTCGGTGGGAGGGCGTTACGTCTTTCGATTGCGACGGCCCGAGCGCCGGGACCGTGGCACGCCTGAGG
This sequence comes from Gemmatimonadaceae bacterium, assembly GCA_035572355.1. Taxonomy (GTDB): domain Bacteria; phylum Gemmatimonadota; class Gemmatimonadetes; order Gemmatimonadales; family Gemmatimonadaceae; genus JAQBQB01. Next base: position 15,981 of record DATNAT010000278.1, on the reverse strand, counting down.
GACCGCGGGTTGGTCGACGGCGGAGACTCCGTCGCTGTGAAATTGCTACCCTAAACGACGCTCGATCGCCGCGCTCGTCACGGCTGGACTCGCTGCACAAAGAAACAACGGCCTGAAGCCGAAGCTCCAGACCGTTGCTCTTCGCCGCGGAGGAGAGGTCGTGCCCACCCGCACGCCGCGCTCGCTCACGCGTCGACCGCGCCGAACTAGCCGCGGGTGCTGCCAGACGTGGGCTTCTGCGTCGCAGCACGCCCACCCTTGTTCCACGCACGAGCCCCGCGTTTCGTTGCGCGTGATTCAAATTTCTTAATGTTCGCGTCGAACGTGGTCTGATGCTCCGGCGTCAATGCGCTGCGTAGATCGTTTCGCTCCGATTGCATGAGTTGCTTCATCTGCTCGCGCTGGGGCGCGGCCTTGCTCATGATCTGGCGCGCCGCGGCGGTATCGCCGCGCTGGCGGGCCGCTCGGGCCGCCTGGAAGGTGGGCTTGGACTGCTCGCGAAGCGCCTTGAACTGCGACTCGTACTTCGCGTGAACGTGCTTGAGGTTCGCCTTCTCGGCGTCGCTCAGAGTGATGCCTTTGAGAAGCGCGCGTGCGCCGCGCATGCCGCGGCCGCGATGGGGCCGATGGGCACGCGGCGACTGCTGCTGCGATTGAGGCGCGGGCGTGGGCGTCGCCTGTTGGGCCGACGCCAACGCGGCGCCACCCAGTACGAGCATCGCGCCGGCCAACGCCGAACGAATATGCTGCATGGTGATTCTCCACCAGAAAGAAAGGATTCTTAGCGCCAACGACTGACGGCGCTTGCGTTCTGGTAGACGCCCGCGGCCGGCGTTCGTTAAGTCCGACCGCCGCCGAGCCCGCCGACATAGGCGATCGCGCTCATCTCCACGAGGATTCCCCGCAGACTCGCGCCGAGCGCGGTCCGCGTCGGATACGGCTGAGGCATGATCTCCTTGTAGGCGGCGTTGAATTTTCCCCAGTCATCGATGTCGGCCAGATACACCGTCACCGACACGACGTCGGCCAGCGACGCACCCGCGGCAACCAGCGCACGCTCGACGTTGCGCACGACCTGCCTCGTCTGCGACTCGACATCGTCGCCGGCCAACTTGCCTGTCGCCGGATCCTTCGGCACCTGGCCGGATACGAAGACGAAGTCGCCGGCGCGAACGGCCGGAGAGTATGCGCCCGCCGGAGCGGGAATGTCGCCGCTCGGCTGCACCGGTTGCCACCGCCGCTCGCGCTCTGCCATTTTCCCCGTCCCGTTGAGTGAGAACCACGCGTCATGCCGCTGCCGACCGCCGAACTCGAGACGCCGATCCCGATCGTCGACCTCGATCGACTCGCCCGTAATCTCGACCGCGCCGCAAGCTACGCGGCGTCGCACCACCTCTCGCTGCGGCCGCACATCAAGACGCATAAGTCGCCGCGCATCGCCGAAGAGCAGCTGCGGCGCGGCGCCGTGGGACTCACCTGCGCCACACCATTCGAAGCCGAGGTGATGAGCACCGTCTGCGACGACATTCTCGTCGCCTATCCACCGGTCGGCCAGGTGCGCGCGCATCGCTTGGCCCGGCTCCCCGAACGCACGGCGCTCACCGTCGCCCTCGACTCGCTCACGGCGGTCGACGATCTCGCGGCGGCGGCTCGCGTCGCCGACCGCCCGATCCACGTCTACGTGGAGCTCGACCTCGGCATGCACCGCGTCGGACTGCCGCGCGTCGACGATGCGATCGCGCTCGCCGGCGCCGTGCGCGATCGTCCGCCGCTCGACTTCGCCGGAATCGCGTTCTATCCGGGACACCTGCGCGACCCGGTCGATCAGCAGTCGCCAAAGCTCGAGGCGCTCGCGCAGGCACTGGGCCACGCCCTCGACGCGTTCGACCGCGCCGGCCTGCGCCCCCGCGTCGTGAGCGGCGGCTCGACGCCCACACTCTGGCAAACGCACGAGATCTCTGGCGTCACGGAGTTCAGGCCGGGAACGTACGTCTACAACGACCGCACGACCGCCGCGATCGGGGCATGCGGATGGGACGAGTGCGCGCTCACCGTGCTCGCGACGGTCGTCAGCACCGCGGTCCCGGGCCAGGCGGTGATCGACGCCGGCACCAAGGCGCTCGGACGCGAACCGATGCGCGGCGTCGACCCGGGCGAAGGGTTCGGCTGCCTTCTCGACCGGCCGGACGTGGTGGTGAAGAGCATGTCGGAGGAGCACGGCATTCTGGATCTCTCATCGACGAGCTGGCGGCCCGAGGTGGGAGAACGGGTGCGCGTGATCCCGAACCATGTCTGCATCGTGGTACACCTCAACGATGCGATCGCAGGCGTGAGGGGGGACATGGTGGAGACGAGCTGGCCGGTGGCAGCTCGGGGGAGAGGGTATAGGCTCGAGACGTGAGGCCTGAGTGCTTCCACTGTGGGACTCGGGTGGCCTGGAGGCAAAGGCTGCCAAGGGAAATCGGACGGCCGATTTCGGATTTCGGACATCCGACCAAGCGTGACGCGCTACGCCGGGACCGACGTCTGACTTCCGAAATCCGCCGTCCGATTTCCCGTTCAAGTCGAACCGTACTCAGCGCACGAGTCTCAGAGTGGCAACCGCCAAACGCGCAGTTAACTCAATGCGCCAGTCCCGCGGTCCCCCTTCCCTTCCCCGTCTTGAACAGCAGCAGCAAGGGCAGCGTCGCCACGAGCACCGCGCCGCTGATGATATAGATCCGCGAGAAGGCGAGCACGCTCGCCTGCGCCTGCACCTGGCGATCGAGCAGCGCCAGCGCCTGCTGCTTGGCGAGGATTGGATTGATCCCGCGGGCGATGAGTCCGTGGGTGATCGAGTCCCAGCGCGACAGCGTTCCCGGATCCATCGTCGTGACGTGCTCGCCGATCAGCGCTTTCTTCTGCGTCGTGAAGCGCGTGAGCAGCGTCGCCATCGTCGCGATGCCGAGGGAGCCGCCGAGCTGGCGCGTCAGGTTGAACATGCCGGTGCCCTGCGCCAGCTCAGTGTTCTTGAGCTCGGCCATCGTCGAATTGGTGAGCGGCACGAAGATCAACCCGAGCGCGACGCCGCGCATGATCAGCGGCCAGAACGTTTCGTCGGGGCCGCTGGCCAGGGTCATCCGCGCCAGCATCCACATCGAGGCGAAGAAGAGCATCGCGCCCGCCGTCACGGTAGCACGCGCGTCGAGCCGGTTGGCATTCTTGCCGACGATCGCCATCGTGAACGCCGAGGCGAGCGCGCCAGGTAGAATCACCAGACCCGTCTGATTGGCCGTGAGCCCGTGCAGGTTCTGCAGAAACACGGGCAGCACGAAGATCGAGCCGTAGAGCGCGAGCCCGAGCCCGGCGGCGATCAGCACGCCGGAGGTGAGCTGCCGGCTTTTCAGAACGCGAAAGTTGATGATCGGCTCGTCCGTCGTCAGCTCGTGCCAGACGAGCAGGATCGCCGACAGCGCCGACGTCACGGCGAGCCCGACGATCAACCGCGAATCGAACCAGTCGTAGCGCTCGCCCTTCTCCAGCATGAACTGGAGCGAGCCCACGCACAGCGTGAGCAGCAGGATGCCGGCGACGTCGATCGTTTTCGCGCGCGCCTGGTGCGCCACGTCGTGCACGTACGTCGCCACCATCATCGCGGCGAGAATGCCGAGCGGCACGTTGATGTAGAAGATCCAGGGCCAGTTGTAGTTGTCGACGATCCAGCCGCCGAGCGTCGGGCCGATGGTGGGACCGACCATCACGCCGACGCCGAACATCGCTTGGCCAATCCCCACCTCTTCCGGCGGAAAGGCTTCGAACAGCGTCGCCTGCGCGGTCGACAACAGCGCGCCGCCACCGATCCCCTGCACGACGCGCCAGAGCACGAGCGCCTCGAGCGACCGCGCCGCACCGCAGAGGAACGATGCGGCGACGAACAGCAGAATCGAGCCGGTGAGGTAGCGCTTGCGTCCGAAGTACGCCGACAGCCACCCCGACATCGGGATGACGATCACGTTGGCGATGATGTACCCGGTCGAGACCCACGAGATCTCGTCGAGCGTCGCGCCCAAGTTCCCCATCATGTGCGGGATGGCGACGTTGACGATCGACGTATCGATCAGCTCGAGCACCGACGCCAGCGTGACCGCGATCGCGATCAGGTACTTGTACTGGTATTTGTCTTCCGCCTCGGCGACCGCGGCGACGAGCCGCGGTCCCGGGCGTGCGGCGATCGAGGTCACGGGCAGCGCGTCGCTCCAGCTCTCGTCGACACGTGCGCCGTCACCGACATGCCCGGACGCAACGGACGGGTCGGCCCGAGATCATGCGTCACGTGGATGCGCACCGGCACCCGCTGCACGACCTTGGTGAAATTGCCCGTCGCGTTGTCCGGCGGCAGCAGCGCGAACTTGGAGCCGGTCGCCGCGCTCACGCTCTCGACGCAGCCCGTGGCCGTCGCGCCGCCGTACGCATCGACTTCGATATCGACCGGTTGTCCGACGCGGATGTCGGCCAGCTGCGTCTCTTTCATGTTCGCCGTGACGTAGATGCCCGTGTCGGCGACGACGGTGAGCAGCGGCTGGCCGGCCTGGATCAGCTGCCCGGGCTCGACCTGGCTGCGCGAGACGATGCCCGGAGCCGGCGCGGTGACGCGGGTGTAGCTGAGCTGGAGCGCGGCGTTGTCGCGCGCTGCCTGCGCACCGGCGAGACGAGCCGACGCCAAACGCACGCCCGCTTCGGCGCTCGCCACCGAACCCCCGGCGGCGCTCGTCTGCCGCTCGAGTGCGACGACATTCGCCGTCGCCGACGCGGCCGCGGCGCGCGCCGCGTCGAGCTGCATCTTGGACACGACCTGCTTGTCGGCCAGCTCCTGCATCCGCGCCAGATCCTGCTTCGCCTTCGTCTCGTTGGCCCGTGCCGCGGTGATCTGCGCGTCGAGCGACGCGCGTTGGCCCGACGCCTGTTCGACCATCGCCTGCGCCTGGCCATTCGAGCCGGCACCGCCCGCCGAGGCGCGCGCCGCGGCGAGATCGGCCTCGGCCTGCGCCAGACGGACCTTGTACTCAGACGGATCGATCTGCACGAGCAGCGAGTCGGCGCGCACATGATCGTTGTCGCTCACCGTGACCGCCTGCACGTAGCCGCCGACCTTGGCGAGCACGGGCACGAGATGCCCGTCCACCGCCGCGTCGTCGGTCGACTCGTGGCCACGGCCGTAAGTCCACTGCTTGATCCCCCACAACGCGCCGAGCGCGACGAGGGCGATCACGATCGGCAGCACGATGCGCCGCCGGCCTCCCGCCGGTGCTTCAGGTGACGCCTCGGGCCGCGACCGCGCGTCCGAGTCCTGCTTGAGTGCCGTTGCCATGGTGATGGACCGTCGAGGGAACGTTGAAAGTTGATCGCTGCGTATGAAAGATCTTGAAATAGTCTTACCGGAGTTGCGACACGGTCCCTTCGGCGCGCGCCAGCGCGACTCGGGCCGCTTGATACGCCGTCAGCGCGTCGATCAGGCCGGTGCGCGCGTTGTTGAGCGACTGCGACGCGGTGATCACGTCGGCATTGCCCGCCACGCCGGCCCGGAACCGGTCGCGCGCCTGCTGCACTTCCTGCTCGGCGAGACGCTGGCGCTCGCGCGCCGCGTCGACCTGCTCGCGCGCCGAGGCGATGTCGAGCTCGGCCCCGCGCACGTCGACCGCCACCTGCTGGCGGAGGTCGCGGCGCCGCACGTCGATGTCGTTCGCCGCGGCCTGCTGCTCCTGTTCCTGGCCCGCCCGCCGCCCGCCCTCGAACACCGGCCATGTGACCTGCACACCGTAGGTGTAGGTGTTGAGCAGATGATGATCGAGCGCCAGGCCGGTCGCGCCGTCGTTGCCGAACACGCCGACGGTCGGCAGCCGCCCGGCGCGGATCGCCGCCAGCTGCTGCTGCGCGGCGACGAGCTGCGCGTCGGCGGCGCGAACGTCGGGGCGCGTCCGCATCGCGAGATCGACCGCCGCCGCTTCGTCGCCGCCGTCGGGCAGCGTGACCGAGGAGAGCGAGTCGGTCAGCTCGAGCGGTGTGTCGAGGGGGAGATCGAGCGCACGACGAAGATCGAGCCGCGCGCGATCGCGATCGTTGCGCGCCACGATGAGCTGCGCCCGCGCGCTCGCCAGCTGCGACGCGGCGCGCGTCACGTCGAGCGCCACGCCGACGCCGGCCGTGAGCTGGTCCTGCGCGATCGTCAGGAGGTCCGCGGCGAGCGTGGAGTCGGCCGTCCGCGCCACGAGCGCGGCATCGCTGCGCAGCGCGCGCACGTAGATGTTCGCCGCCGTGGTCGCCGCCTGCTCGGCGGCGGTGGCGACGTCGGCGTTGGCGGCCGTGACGTTCGCCTGCGCGGCGTGCACGCGCTCGACCGCGGCGCGGTCGTAGACCGACTGCGACGCCTGGGCGCGCAGATCCCAGAAGTTGACGGGACCGATGATCTGGCCGTTCGGATCGAGCAGGGGCGGCTGGCCCGGCGGAGCGGGAAAGTTGAAGCCGAAGCTCGCGCTGTTGATCGTGTGGCTCGTCCAGTTGGGAACGGCCGACACCTGCGGAAGGAGCGACGAGCGGGACTGCGTCACCCGCGCCTGGGCTTCGTTGACCCGGTATTCGGCGCTCTGCACGGCAGCGGTGCGCGATGCGGCAAGTCGCGCGGCGTCGCCGAGTGACAGGCGGCCGGGTACGCCCTGAGCGGGCGCCGGAGTCTGCGCCGCGACGGTGCGGACGGCAAAAGCGAGCAACGCGGCAAGGAGCGAGAGCGCAGCTCCCAGGCGAAGGAGCTTGGAGGAGTTCGCGTTCATGAGGAAAATGGCGAGATCGGTGCGGCGTCCATCGGTGCGAGTGGTCGAGTCGGGATCGGGGTCGATCAGCCGGTGCGCGGAACCGCGTCGGCTTGAATGGCGTGAAAGTAGAACTGCATCAGCTCGTCGAGGATCTGCGCGTCCGTTTTCTTGGCGACGGACGCGAAGCAATCGCGGTGCGTGCACCAGAGGCCGTGCATGACGAACGGCGCGGTGAGCATGCGAGCGGCCACGGCCGGGTCCACGGGGCGGAACTCACCGACCTCGATGCCGCGAGCGATGATCGCGGCGACGAGCCGGTGCCCGCGGGCGATGACCTCTTCGGCGTAGAAGCGTGCGAGGTCCGGAAAGTTGTGGATCTCGGCATGGATGAGACGAAAGAGCGGCGCGAATTGTGACGACCGGAGGAAGGTCCAGTAGCGGCGCATGAAGGCGGTGAGCGTCTCGGTCGCCGAGCCGCTCGTCACCTCGAAATCGCGCTCGCTCTCCTCGATCTGGCGGACGACGGTGTGTCGTACCATCTCTCTAAAGAGCTCTTCCTTATTAGGGAAGTAGAGGTAGATGGTGCCCTTGGAGAGGCCGGCCCGTTTGGCGATGTCGTCGAGGCGCGCCGCGGCGAGCCCGTGCTCGCCGAACACTTCGAGGGCGGCGTTCAGGATCTGCCGCGGACGCTCCTCGGGGAGGCGGCGCCAACGGGGCTCCTGGCCTTGTGGTGTGGAATGCGAGGGTGACGACATATCGGACAGCGCTGGGGCGCTAAAAGCAAGCTGGTGAACGACTTACTGATTGCCAGTTGGTGATTTCTTACTGACGAGTCAGTAATATACTTCCCCAGCCCCCGCCGATCAAGCCTCGCCACTCACCTGCCGCCCGTACATCACTCGGTCCGTCGAGCCCGTCACTTCCGACGGTACACGATCTGAAAATCCACGTTCGTCTCCGTCAGCGTCAACTCGTCGGTCACGGTCATGTGGTATTCCGCGTGCCCATCGACCGGATCGAGCGTGAGCGTGCTCCCGGCCCGGCTGTAGTTCCCCTGCGCCGTGACCGTCGAGTCCGTCGGCACAGCTCCGGCCGCCACCCCGCGGAACCGCACGTTCAGCAGGTCGAGAAACGTCCCGTCGGCGCGAAATGTCACCTGTCCCGAGATCAGATCCACAGTCGCCGAATCCGTCGCGCCGAGCGTGAGCGGCGGCATCACGCCGTTGACCGTGGTGAGCGTGTACACTCCGGTCACGGAACGGCTGGCGGGCGAGGTCATGTCGCCGCACGCCTGGGCCGCGAACAGGCCGGCCACTACGAGAACCATCGAGGCCCGTCGCATGCGTTCCCCCCCCGGTTGTGAGCTGGCTGCGTCACCCGGCAAGACACGATCCGTTTGCGCTCGGCGGTCCCGGCTCGCGGTCTCTGCGTCAGTAACTTACACCGCTATGTCCGTCCGCCTCGACAAATGGCTCTGGGCCGCCCGCTTCTTCAAAACGCGCTCGCTCGCCACCGACGCCGTGGCGGGCGGGAAAGTCGAGGTCAACGGCGAGCGCGCCAAGCCGGCCAAGGCGATCAATCCGGGCGACGAGATTCGCGTTCGCCTCGCCCCGTATGAGCATGTGCTCATCGTGCGCGAGCTCGCCGAGCGGCGCGGCCCGGCCGCCGCGGCGCAGGCGCTCTACGAGGAAACCGCGGCAAGTCGCGAAGCCCGCGAGCGGCTCGCCGCGCAGCTCAAGATTGCCCCGCCCGCCTTCGTGTTCGAGGACAAGGGCCGGCCGACGAAGAAAGATCGGCGCGACCTCGCCCGCTTCATCGATCGGAAGCGTCGCTAGACGGTTCGGACACCGCGCTCATACGGTCGCCGCGCAGACGGGGAAACACAGCGCGCGTGATCACGTGCCCGCCTTCGAATTGGATGAGGTCATGCGGAATCGCCGCCCGATCGAGCCGCGCACGCTCCGCGGCGAGCGCCGCGTCATCGATGTAGTGATCTCGCCGCCCGACGACGAGCGTGAGCGGCACGTTCCGCAGGGCGCCGTGCCCTGAGGTCAGATCGGTGTCCGGCGGCACGAGCCCGCCCCAGAGCACGAGACGCGCGAGCGAAGATCGCCCGTGCGCGGCCCATCGCGTCGCCGTTGCCGCGCCCTGCGAGAAGCCGAGCACGTTGACCGGCACCCCGTCCCGCGCCGCACCCGCCGCCAGCTCGTCATAGAGCCCGTCGAGCAGCTCGACGTAGTCCGCGATCTCCGAGTCGCGGTCCTCCCGCGTCATCCAGGTCGCGCCCACCGGACGGTCGCGCGCCGGCGTCTTGTCCGCGCTCACGAGGTAGAATCGATTCAGCGCCTCGGGCGCAACGATGAGCGTCTCATCATCGGCGAGATCGGCGAAGTATCGAATGAACTCGCCGGCGAGTTGGCCGTAGCCGTGCAGCACGAACCAGATGGCGCGAACGCCGTGCTGCCGCGCGCGTTCGCCGCCGCCGCCGAGCAGGTAGTACCGCGCCGTACGCTGGACGCGCAGGTGATGCGCCGTTGGGACGCGTGGAGCCGTGCGCTTGTCGCTCACGACTCCAAGATACCACGAACGCTCGGCGGCGCCCGCGCCCGGTGCTACCGCTCGCGCGTCGGCGAACCGCCCGAACTGGCCGCCGCGAGCAGCTTCGCCTGCGTTGGACTCTGTTGCAACAGCTCGATCGCCTTCTCGAGCTGATGATCGTCGGGGAGCGCACGCGCTTTGGCCGCACCATCGCCAAAGCTGAGCCGCGTCACGCGCTGCTCCAAGTCGCGCGTGAACGAGGCGCGCGCCGTCGAGTCGTACTTGGCGTCGATCTTGATGCCCAGCTTCGTCAAGCGGTTCATGATCTCGGTCGGCCAGGTGGCCGGCACGGCGAAGTCGCGCGGCACGGTGCCTTTGAGCTCGAGGGCGTAGTCCTGCAGCACGCCGTTGATCCGCTGCGCATCCGGCGCCACGGCGCGGAAAAATTCGCGCTCGAGCGTGGGGATGGTATCGTCGGGCACCACGATGTCCGGCCGAATGCCGCCGCCGCCGTAGAGCGCACGTCCGGCGTCCGACTTGTACATCGCGCGCGTCACCGTGTCCTTACCGTCCTTGCCAGAATCGGGCTTCACGATCACGAATTCGCCGTCTGGCAGCAGCTTCCGCTCGCGGTGGATGGACCGACCACTCGGCGTGTACCACTTGCCGGTGGTCATCTTGAGCTGGTAGCCGCCGTTGAGCTCGTAGACGGACTGCACGAGCCCCTTGCCGAACGAACGAGTGCCGAGCACCAGCGCACGGTCGTGATCCTGGAGGGAGCCGGCGACGATCTCGGTCGCCGAAGCGGACCCGCCGTCGACGAGCACGACGAGTGGGACGGTGAGCGCGAGGTGCTTGCCCGTCGAGCGAATGAACTCGGTGGGCTGACTGCGCGAGCGAACGCTCGCGATCTCCTGGCCTTCGCGCAGAAAGAGACTCGCCGTCTCTTGCGCCTGGTCGACGATGCCGCCGCCATTGTCGCGCATGTCGAGCACGAGCCCGGTGGCGCCGGCACGAACCAGCGAGTCGACCGCTGCCTCCACCTCTTCAGCCGCGTTCTCGTTGAACGTCTGGAGCGGGATGTAGCCGACGTGCCCGAACATGTGCGTGAACGCGACGGCCGGCACGTGGATCACCCGGCGCGTGAACGTCAGCTTGATGGGCTCTGTGACTCCGGGCCGCTGATAGACGACGGTCACCTGCGAGCCGGGCGTTCCCCGCAGCAGGTCGGAGACTTTCGCGAAGTCGACCGTCGACGTCTGGGTGTTGTCGACCGACATGACATGGTCGCCTTCTCGCACACCGCCCTCTTCAGCCGGGGTGTTCGGGAAGACCGTCTGCACGATCACGACCCCGGCCGAGGGGGAGCCGAGCAGCATGCCTGTTCCGCCGTACCGCCCGCCGGTGCTTCGATTGAAATCCTCCGACGCTTTGGGCGAGAGCAGCTCGCTGTATGGATCGTTGAGCTCCTTGACCAATCCGGCAGCGGCCTTCTGGTAGACGATGGCCGTCGGCAGAGTGTCGACGTATGCGTTCGCGACCAGGTGCATGACCTGGTCGAACAACACGGCATTGGCGCGAGCGGGCGGTTCCTGCAACAGGAAACCGCCCGCGACGATGGGAATGACGAGCAGCGTTGCCGCTGCCGCGGTACGAAGACGTGGCATTGAGGCGATGACTCGGTGGTGTTACGACAAACTAGGAATTCGGCGCCGGGTTGGACCGGCTCTGCACGAGCCGCTCTTTCGCGCACACTTTGCGCGATACGTGGGCCGTCGTTTCGGTCACGCGATCGACGCGGCCGTCGGCGTAAAGCACGCGACCGCGCTCGGCACGCGCGTCGCGACGGGGCTCGAGGAGCGGATCGATCCTATGGGCCGTGGCCGGAGCCGACGCCGGAAGCGGGATCATCCCGCCGTACCCGGTCGCCTTGCGGTTCGGATCGGACGGGCGCACCCCGATCACGAGGACCATCATGGCCGGAACCACTGGGTGCGTCGCCGCGAAGTGCAGCAGGCGCCTGAAACGCCGCAGGCGTTCGATCGACCCATTCATCAGCACCACTCCTCAGGGAGACTCCCGCTACCTGGAGACTAAGATTCGTCGGCGCGGAAGTCAACGAAAATCGAGCGTTTCCAACGTTCTGGAAATGCACGGTAAGCCGTTGGAATACGGAATTTTACGAATCGCAAACAAGTCCTGCGCCGAGCCTCCGCGCGCGTCACTTCGCGGCCCGGAGCTTCCAGATTCCGTTCAACATGTCCGACGCGTACACGGTGCCGCCCGTGTACTGCACCCCCCAGACGTAGACGTGCCGGGGCGCATCGAGCAGGCCAATGGCCAGCTCGCGTCCCATCAGGCGCAGGTCGCACCGGATGAGGGTCGATCCGCCCACGCCGGCCTGAGCGCTGGCCGGGCACGTACCCAAGTCGCCCCGAATGTCCAGCGCGCGGACGCCGCCGTTGTAATAGGCGGCATACAGCACGCCGTTCGCCTCGTCGACGGAAAAATTGTGGGTGCCCGCGCCGTCGACATGGTAGAACGCCACCTCCTTCGGCGTGCTCGGGTCGCTCACGTCCACCACGTGGATGTCACCGCGCGACGTGGCGCCGATCGTACCCGGACCCTCCTCGCCGACGAACGCGAAGTGCTTCGATCCGTTCGGGTCGTGATACCACCAGATGTTGTGCACTTCACCGCCGATGGTGCGCACGCCGCCGAGCACGCGCGGATTTTCCGGCGAGGCGCCGGTGCCGCAGCCGCCCAAGTCCCACACTTCCATCCCGTCGTTCCAGAGCGCGACGAACAGCAGGCCGTCGCGGAGAAACGTGTCGTGCACGTACGGATTGCCCGTCGTCTTCACGAACACCTGCTTGGGATCGCTCGGCGTACTCAGGTCGACGATCACCAGCTTCGCGGGTACGGTTCCGATCGGATCGATCGCCAGGAACGCGTAGAGCTTGCCGTTCACGCGCCCAATCTCGGCCGTGTGCACGCCGGGCGACGTCTGATCGTTCGAGAATCGGCTGAGAAGCTGCGGGTGCCGCGGATCGGTCAGATCGTAGACGGCGATCGATCCGCCGGAATATTCCGTGGCCACCACGAGCAGTTTGCCGTCGTCGCTCACCGCGACGTCGCCCGTGGTGATCGCGCCGGTGACGATCGTCGAATCGACGAGTACCGGCGCATTTCCACTCGCGTCCCAGATGTCGACCTTGTTGCCCTGAACGCCGTTCCGAACGTTCCAGGTCGTGGTATAGGCAGTCGTGCCGCGCACCGCGATCTCCGCGCTATAGCGCGCAGTGTCCAACCCGCCGCCGAGGAGCTGCATCGTCGCCGGTGTCGTCACCGGGAGCGAAAGCGCGGGCGGCGTCGGCCCAAAATCGATCCCCGGACAGGACGTGGGCGTGTGCTTCACACTCGTCGGCCCGTCGCCGCTGCACGCCGCCGCCGCGGCTGCGCCCAGCGTCGCGGCCAGCATCACCACGGATCGAATCAGAGCGCGCATCGCGTGCTCGCGTGCACATCGCCCGCCCGGCCGCTCGCCCGGTCACCCTTCGCAGTCGACATACCGGACATATCCGGCATGGTCGACATCGGCTCCGCGCCGCCCATCGACGGCATGGCGGCCATGGGCCCTTCGCTTGGCGGCAGCGCGGCCCCGTAACGGCCCATGCGATCGTGCGCCATGCCGGCGCGGAGCCGCACGCCGGCCGACAGCATCCACATGCGATCCGCGCCATAGCGCGATTGAGGATCGAAGATTCCCGCCGGCGTGCCCGCCGCGACACCGATTCGCGCCACTTCGACGAATGGACGGCCGGAGATCAGGCGCGTCCCGACTCTCGGAGCCGACAGCGACAGTGTGAGCGTCGTCCAGCGCGACACGCCGAGGTTGGAGAGATCGACTTCGGGCCGCGGCGCGCGAAAGGGATCGAGCGTCTGTTCCTCCTCCGGCCGGTCGGTTCGCTCGAGTCGTGCGGCGGCGATCACGCCGCCGCGACAGGCTGCCGCCTCGCCGAGCAAGCTGCCGAGTCGCGTGACGAGCGCGCCGTGGTCGCGCTCGCCCGTTCGCTCCCACTCGAGCAAACCATAGAGCCATTTGTCGTTCGTCATTCGACTGTATCGTGCCACGACGCTGGCCTTGCGCTGATCGAGTCCGTGGCCGGCACGCACCTCGGGCGACGTGACGCTCGCCAGGCTCCCGCTCAACTCCGCGCCGCGAAGTGGCAGCAGCGTGAGGCGCGACGCCCACGAGTCGCCGAACCGAGAAAAGTTGGGCGACGCCCCCGGGCCGACCGGCTCGTCGCCGTTGAACAGGCCGAACTCGCCGATCACCGGGCCGTAACGTGCGGCACCCACCGCTACGACACGCTCGAGGATCTGCGCGAGATGGTGATTGACCGGATACTTCTCGAACGGCCGCATCATCGGATCGTCGCTGCCGAACGGCGCGAAGCCGCGGCCGGCGAAGAGTGACAGGTGCACGGAGTCGCGCGCGGTCTCCGCGCCGGCGAGCAGCTCGTGCACGTAGGCATGCGGGTGGCGTCGGTCGACGTAGCCTTCGCCGTAGCCGCCGGTGTTGAGCTCACCGCGGTCGAGCGTGAGTCCTTCGAAGTTGAGCGTGCCGACTCCGCGCAGCGGCCCCCAGGCGGCGTGCGCCATGACGATGGGCTGCACGAGGTACCCCTCGGTGAGCGCGCCGCGCGTCGCGGTGGGATCGGCGCGCGTCACCAACGGGATCGCCCGCGCCATCACGTCGACCGACGGGCCACTCTGCGCGGGCAGAGCGTTCGCCGCCATGTCGCGCGCGACGGCCAGTGCCGCTACAGTGACCAGACGACGAATGCGCATGAAATCCAAAGCTAGCGACGCGACCGGCGAGCGGGATTCGGAATTGCGAGCGACGATCGCGCTCGCCATTCCGGTCGTGTTCGTGCAGCTCGGCTTCATGGCGATGGGTGTGGTGGACACGCTGATGGTGGGCCGCGTGTCGGCGCGCGTGCTGGCCGGCGTGGCGCTCGGCAATCTGTACTTCTTCAACGTGACCATCTTCGGCGTCGGGACCCTGATGGCGCTCGATCCGATCGTGGCGCAGGCGCTCGGCGCCGGCGACTCGGAGTCGGTGGCGCGCGCGATGCAGCGCGGGCTGATCATCTCGCTCGGCATGAGCGCGTTGTTCGCGCTCCTCATGGCGCCCGCGGCACCGGTACTGCGTGCGCTGCACCAGCCGCCGGAGATCATCGGCGATGCGGCGGCCTATCTCGAGATCTCGATCGCCGGGCTGGTGCCGTTTCTCGCGTTCGTCGTGCTGCGGCAAAGTCTCCAGGCCATGCACCGCGTGGCGCCGATCGTCTGGACGGTGATCGTGGCGAATCTCACCAACGCCGGATTCAACTGGGTGTTCGTCTACGGGCATCTGGGCAGTCGGGCACTCGGCGTTCCCGGCAGCGCGATCGCCACGGCGATCAGCCGGTGGGTGATGTTCCTGCTGCTACTGTTCGTGTCGCGGCGCGAGCTTCGGCCGATGCTGTTGCCGATTCGGCCTCAAGTCGCGTCGTGGCCCGCGCTCAAACGGCTGCTTCGCATCGGCGCGCCGATCGGCGGACAGCAGGCGCTCGAGATCAGCGCGTTTGGCGCGATCGGACTGTTGATGGGCGTGCTCGGCACGACGGAGATGGCGGCGCACCAGATCGCGATTACGTTGGCGGCGTTCACCTTCATGGTGCCGCTTGGCGTCGGCTCGGCAGCGGCGGTGCGCGTGGGACGAGCGATCGGCGCCGGCGACGACGCGCGCGCCCGCGAAGCGACCCGCGCCGCCTATATCGCCGGCGTGGGATTCATGGTGATCGCCGCGGCGGCGTTTCTCGGCGCGCCGCGCCTGCTGGCGCACGCCTTCAGCGGCGACGCAGCCGTCGTGGCGCTGGCGGCGGTGCTGATTCCGATCGCGGGCGTGTTTCAGATCTTCGATGGTGGCCAGGCGGTGGCGGCCGGCGTGCTGCGCGGGGCCGGCGACACGACGGCGCCGCTGCTCGTGATGCTCGTCGCCTACTGGGTGGTCGGCGTGCCGTTCAGCGTGTGGCTGGGGTTTCACACGTCGCTCCGTGCCGCGGGACTCTGGTGGGGCTTCGTGGCATCGCTGGCGGCGGATGCGATATTCTTGTATTTGAGAATACGAGTAGTGTTCAGCCGGGAGATCGGGCGGTTGGCGGTCGAACAATAGTCTTTGAGTTTTGAGATGTGAGTTCTGGGTGTCTGTACGGGCGGCTAATCGTGGCTCGTCGGCTCGGGCGCGTTCAGTAACGGTTCTCAGTAACGGTTCTCAGTGACTGAGTCTAGAGTGGGAGTTCTGAGCAGTCGGTCAGTCGCACGAGCGACTGACCGACTGCTCAACACTTCAACCGAGAGCTGCCAACTCAGAACCGTGACTGAACGAGTCGATCCCTCCCAGCCACGGCGCCCGAACCGAACGACAACTCACAACTGGAAACTGGAACTGCGCTCCTATTCCGGACCCGCGAGCAGGAGCGCGTCGATCGTCTCCGTGGCCCGCTCGAGCCTCGCGTCGCCGACTCCGGTGACGGTCGCCACCGCCGTGCCCGACGCCAGCGCCGCGTCGCGAAACTGCTGCTGCATCTCTTCGCGCAGATGCCCGCGG
>DATNAT010000277.1:0-3024 GCA_035572355.1 Gemmatimonadaceae bacterium | reverse complement strand
ATCTGCTTCTGCCGCGGCCAGACCTCGTTCAGCGTGTTGCCGTCGTATAGCCGGCCGTTCTTCATCACGTACTTGATCGTGTTCGTGTTCTTGATGTCGTCGAGCGGATTCTTGTCGAGCACTTGCAGGTCGGCGAGTTTGCCCGCCTCGAGCGAGCCCAGATCCTTCTCGTGGCCGAGCGCGAGCGCGCCGGAAATGGTCGCGGCGCGCAGCACGTCGTAGCGCGGCATTCCGCCCGACGCGAGGTTCCAGACCTCCCACTGCGCGCCAAGCCCTTGCAGCTGGCCATGGCTGCCCATGCCGACGTGCCCCCCCGCCGCCACGACTTTCGCCGCCTGCTCGGCGAAGAGTTGGAACGACCACTGCGACGGCGCCCACCACCCCGGGCGCCGCAGCGCTTTCCGCTCGACGACGTCGCGCGGCGTGAAGTGATTCAGCTTCGGGTCGTCGATCACGTCCGAGTGCTCGTACCAGTAGTTCTCCGCCCAGGGGCCGCCGTACTGCACGATCAGGGTCGGCGTCCAGGTCGTGCCGGAGTGGGCGTACAGCTGCAGCACGTCGTTGTAGAGCGGCGCGATGGGAAGCGTGTGCTCGCTGCCCGAGTAGCCGTCCATCGCCTCGGTCAAGTTCTTCTTGAAGTCGAGGCCGCCCTCGAGCGTCGGCATCAGGTGCTGCTCGCGCGCCGCCATGAGGAGGAGCTGGCGGGTGCGGCGGTCGCCGGTCATGTACTGCTTGATCGTCTCGGTATTGTAGAACTCTGAGTATCGTTTCAGCACGTTACGCGCGTCGTCCAGCGTGCGGATGTTCTCGGCCGCGAACACCCCCGGACCGGTCGTCATGATCCGCGGCCCGATGAACTCGCCCGTCTCGACCATGTCCGAGTAGGAGAGCACGTCGGTCGTCGACGTCTGCGGGTCGCGGGTCGTCGTGACGCCGTAGGCGAGGTTGACGAGGTACTCGAACGGCTGCGACCGGTGCACGCCGAACGCCGGCCAGATGTGCGCATGGATGTCGACGTAGCCGGGCATGATCGTCTTGCCCGAGACGTCGATGATCTTCGCCCCGGAGGGGATGTTGACCTTGCCCCGCGGTCCGACGGCGACGATGCGGTTGTCCTTCACCACGATGTCGCCCTTCGGGATGATCTCGTGCTCCTTCATCGTGAGGATGCGCGCGCCGCGCAGGGCCACCACACCGCTCGGCTTGTCGCGCGCCACAGTGATCACCACGTCGTGCCGCGTCGGTTCGTAGATCGGGCGCGCCGCCGCAGCCCCCGCGCCCCGGCCTCCACGGCCCCCGTTGCCGCCGCCCGCTGTGCTGTCGCTGCGCGTCTGCGCTTGCGCGACCGAGTCGCGCACCGCGGCCGCGGCGGCCGCGAGATCGTAGGTGAACAGCGAATGGCCGAGTGCGAAGTAGATCTGCTTGCTGTCCTGCGACCAGCTCGCGAACTCTCCGCCGATCCGCGTCAACAGGCGAACCGGAACCTCGGATTGAGCCGGATTCGTCGCGTTGATCGTCGGCGCCGTTCCGGTCTTCGGAATCTCCTCGATCAGATAAGGCTTCACGCCCGCCTGCACGATCACCTCTTCACCGTTCGGCGAAATGGTCATCGCGCCGCCGCCGCCACCACCACCGCCCCCACGACCACCGCCACCCGTTCGCAGAAGAGTCTTCTGATCGGTGCCGTCCCAGCGCATCGACACCAGGCTCGAGCCCTCTGAGAAATAGACGCGGCTCGTGTCCGAAAGCACGAAGTGCGGACGCCCGAAATTCGAGATCGGAGAGATCAGCGTCTCCGCGCCGCCGCTGCTCGGCAGCCACACCAGCTCCACCCCAACCGCCTGCGCCGGCGGACGCTCGAGCTCGTCGAGATCGATGCGCATGTTGCGCGGCCCGCGGCCGACGACGATGCGGCGACCATCCGGCGAATACGCCGGCATCTCGTAGTAGGCCGGCTTCGTGGTGAGCCGTTCCGGCGGCGACGATCCGTCGCTTCGCACGCGCGACACCGTGCCGCCGTCGAGGTCGTTCCACGTGACGTACGCCAGATACTGCCCATCCGGCGACCACGAGGGCTGGAACTCGCCGACGTTCTCCGACGGCGCGACGCGCCGCGGTGTGCCGCTCGGCAGATCCATCGTCCACAACCGGTCCAGCGCGACGAAGGCGAGGCGTTTGTTGTCCGGCGACGGCGCAACGTCGCGAATCTGCCGGACCGTGAGCGACGTGTCGTTGAACGGGTACGTCTCTTTCGTCGGGCCGGCGATCATGAGATCGACGTCCGCCGTGAATGGGATCATCGTCTCGTGGCCAGTGGCCACGTCCGCGCGCCAGAAATGGCCATGGTGGGCAATGACGATCGACTTGCTGTCCGGCGTGAAGGCATAGGTCGGCAGCAGATCGCGGTTCGGCCGCGATTCCTGGTCGTCGCGCTGGATCTTGGGCAGCAACACGTGCTCGTCGCCCGTCGCGAGGTCGCGCAGGATGAGCGATTCGTCGGCGTTGTTGCGCGTGCCATAGGCGAGCCACTGTCCGTCGGGACTCAGCTCGGGACGCATGCCGCTGCCGACGGCGTTGGTCTTGGTGAAGATGCGCCCAGTCTCGCGATCGAACTCGCCAATCTGCCAACCGAGCGACGTTTGGTTGTAGCCGCCGCCCGTGCTGTTGCGCATCGCCGTGTAGATGTACCGGCCGTCCTTGCTCACGGCGGGGCCGAGAAAGACGTTCGGCGGCGCACCGGCGCGACCGCCGCCCGCGCCGCCGCGCCCCGCGGCCGCCGAGTCGGAGCCGGTGATGCGGAGCGGCTCGCCGCCGCCGTTCGCGTAATACATGTACAGGTCGTTCCCGCGCGACGCGATGACATACTTGCCGTCCGGCGTGTACGTCGGCGACTGGAAGTTCGAGTTGTTGTTGTCGCGCGTCAGCTCGTGCGGGCTCGTGCCGTCGGCATTCGCGATCCAGAGGTTGTTCGAGCCCGAGCGGTCGCTCACGAACACGATCGACTTGCCGTCGGGCGAATAGTGC
>DATNAT010000276.1:0-4130 GCA_035572355.1 Gemmatimonadaceae bacterium | reverse complement strand
GGCAGATCGATCTCGCAGAGCAGGTAGAGGTCGGGGCGCCGCGCGCGCGCCGCCTCCTCGATCCACGCCGGACAGGCGCCGAAGTAGTGCCGGCAGTAGACTACGGTGCTCAGCAGGTCGGTGTCTTGGACGACCAGCGCGTTTGCTCGCGCGATGTACTCGTCCTCGAGCGCGATCTGCCCGCGTGCGATCGCACCATGATCTGAATACTCGATCGGCGCGCCCTTCCGCTCGGCAAAGCCACGGACGAATTCCGGCACGCGTTCGGCGCCGTAGCGCGCGGCGAGCTGTTCGGCGAGCGTCGACTTCCCGGTCGACTCCGAGCCGGTGAGCACGACGCGGATCACGCCGCGGCCGGCGCCGGGTCGGCCGCCGCAACCGCCAGCGACCGCCGCCACGCGAGGTGGCCCAGCACGGCGAGGACGAGATAGATCGCGTAGTTGCCGGCCGTGAGATACAAACCCTTGTATATGAACATGCCAACGTAGACCAGATCGACGCCGATCCAGAGCGCCCAATTCTCGAGCAGCTTGCGCGTCATCAGGTACTGCGCCACGAGGCTCACCGTCGCCGTCGCGGCGTCGAGGTGCGGCAGCGCCGAGCCGGCGGCTCGCGCCATCACCGCGCCGTCCACCGCCCAGAATGCCGTGCCGACCACCGCGAGAATGCCCCACAGCTTGAGCGGCGTACGCGTCACGGTGAGCGCGGTGCGCCCCGCCCCGCCGTGCAGCCACTCGTACCAGCCGTAGATCGACAGCGCGAAATACACCGCCTGCAACCACATGTCGGAGTACAGGCCAGTCCTGTAGAACAACGCGAAGTAGAGCGCCACGTTGACGAGCGCCGTCGGCCAGCTCCAGATGTTCTCGCGCACGCTCAGAAACACGCTCACGACGCCGAACAGCACGGCCACCAGCTCGAGGCAACTCGAGCCGTGCGCGGTGAGAAAGACGCAGAGCGACGTCACTCGCGCGTCACGGCCGCTTCACGCCGCCGGCCGACGGCCCTTTGGAGATGCGGCCGAGCAGCGCCGTCACCGCCGCGTCGAGCTGCGAGTCGCGTCCGGTGTAGCTCTCGCCGATCGGCTCGTCCACTCGGATGTCGACCGGGCGCGGATGCAGCTCCATGTTGTTTCCCTGCTCGTCGGTGATCCGCTCGAACGGCATGCGCACCGTCGACGAGCCGTCGAGCAGCCCGACGTCGGAGGTGAAGATGATCCACCCCGCCGTCGGCTCGCCGACGACCGGCCCGAGGTGCAGCGCGCGATAGCCCTCGGTGAAATCCTCGGCGTCGGACAGCGAATGCATGTTCGTCACCAGCACCGTCGGCTTCTCGAGTGCACGCTGTCCTACTACCGAGCGGCCGTTTGCCGTCTCGAACCCCCGCGGCGTGAACTTGAGGTAGCCCTGCCGCGCAAACACGTCAATCGCGTACGGATTCACGAACCCGCCGTTGTTGTTCCGAATGTCGACGACCACGCCCTCGCGCGCGCGGTTCTCCGTGTCGAGGTCCATGTACAGCCGCTCCAGCGACTGCGCGCTCATGTCCTGCATGTGCACGTACCCGAGCCGGCCGTTGCTGATCTTGTCGACGTAGGCGCGGCGGCTCTCCACCCAATCGCGGTAGACGAGACCGCGCTCCGTTCCAAGATTGACCGGCCGCACCACCACGTCGCGCGGCGCCGATCCGTCGGCGTTCGCGCTGATCGACAACGTCACCCGGTGGTCGATGGTATTGAGCAGCAGCGAGTCGAGGTTGGTGCGGGCACCCAATCGCGCGCCGTCGACGGCGAGCAGCAGATCGCCGACCTTGACGCCGGCGATCGCCGCCGGGCTCAGCGAGATGACCTCGGACACGCGCATCTTCCCGTCGCGCTCATAGGCCGCGCGATCGAAGCGGAGCCCGATCCGACCGATGTCGGCCCGCGGCGAGAAGCTCGGTCCGTTCATGCCCGAGTGCGATGAATTGAGCTCGCCGATCATGAGACGTCCGATGCGGCGCAGGTCTTCCGTGCTCTGCGCCGCCGCCGCGTACGGCTCGTACTTCGTCTCCATCGCTTTCCAGTCGACGCCGTTCATCGTGGCATCGAAGAAGTTGTCGGCGAGGGTGCTCCATACCTGATGGAACACGGCGAGCTTCTCGGTCGCGAAGTCGACGTCGAGCTCTGCCGTCACGGCGATCGGACGCACCTGGCGCGATTCGACGTTGACGGCGCGAATGCGCCCGTTCTCGATGAAGTACACCTCCTTGCCGTCTGGCGAGAACTGGGCGTTGGCCTTGAACCCGGGCGTGGAAGTGAGCTGGCGCGCGACAGCCGGCTCGGTGGACAGCTCATCAAGAGAATAGGTATATAAATTCGCTTGACCCGCCGCCGACGCGCTCATGAGCAGCGTCTTGCCGTCCGGGCTGATCGCCACCGAGCGGACGTTGACGCCGAGGGGTAGGAAGCTGAGGCGGCGGCGAATGTCGTCGAACACGATCCGCGTCGGCTGATGGCCGGCGCGCGCTGAATCGCCGCGCACGGTGACCGTGTCGCGCCGCGGCGGACCCTGGCGCTCGGCGGGCTGCACCGGCGTGCCCGGCCGACTCGGCTGGCTGAACAGATCGCGGAACTGGTCTTCGTGAAAGCGCGGCGTGCGCGGAATGAGATCGACCCGCGCCACCCGCGCGTCCTCGGTGCGCTGCGACGTGTCGAAGAGGAGATAGGTGCCGTCGGGACTCCAGGCGATCGAGCTGCCAAAGCCGTCGGGGAGCACGCTCACGGCGCGCGCCGGCCCGCCGCTGAGCGCCACGACATGAGGATTCTGGAATCCCCCGTCGCCGCCGCTGAGGTAGGCGATCCACTGGCCGTCCGGCGACCAGGTGATGGCATGCTCGGGCAGGAAGGGCGGCCGATCGAGCTCGCCCGTCGCCAGCGTTCGCTCCTGCTTCGACGCCAGATCGAGCACGACCAGCTGTTTCGCCCCGCGCGCGAAGGCGAGCGTGCGGCCATCGGGCGACCAGGTCGGCTCGACGTCGTTCGTCGCGCCGTTCGTGAGGCGCGTCTCCGTGCGCGTGGTGAAGTCATACAGATAGAGGTGCGCCGGCCCATCGCGGCTGGACACGTACGCGATGCGCCGGCTGTCTGGCGCCCAGACGATTTCCTGTTCGAGCTCGGGCGTGCTCGTCACCCGCTCCGCATCGCCGGCGTCGTGCGACGGAGCAGCGAACACGTCACCGTGCGCCGTGAAGGCGATCTTCTTGCCGTCGGGGGAGAGCGCGAGCCATTGGAAACCCTGCTGCAGCGACTCGTGCTGCACGACGCTCGCCGCGCTCGCGCCGCGGAGCGTGATCGGCACTTCGCTCGCGCGCCCGGTCGCCGGATCGAGCATCCACACGCCCATGTCGCGCTCGAAGACGATGGTCTTTCCGTCGTACGAAATCGTTGGCCAGAGGAGGCGGCCGTTCGTGAACGAGGTGACCGCGCGCGCCGGGCCGCCCAGCGGTTGCGCCCAAATGTTCTCGGCGCCGCTCCGGTCGGACATGTAGTAAAGCGTCTTGCCGTCGCCGCTCCACATCGGCCAGGCGTTCTTCGACTCGCTCTTCGTCAGCGCTTGGTAGCTGGGCGTGTCGCTCGGGAAACGCGCCAGCCAGATCTGGCTCTCGTCGATGTGGCTGTGTCCTTTCCGCCACCAATCGCTGTTCGTGCGCCCGCGGCCGGTGAAGGCGACCATCGCCGGATCCGCCGGCGACGGCGCGGACCAGTATTCCTGCATGAACTTGTCGGCGCTCACGGCCATCGGTGTGCCACCGTCGGCGCGGACGCGGAACAGATCGTTCATGCCGTTGACGTCGTTGCGCCCGCTCGAGAAGTAGAGCCACTGTCCGTCGTGCGACCAGGCATCGAGCTGGTCGGCGGCGTCGTCGAACGTGACGCGCCGCAGCTCGCCCGAGGCGAGCGTGAGCAAATACACATCGCCGTTGCCCGTACGCGTCGACATGAAGGCGAGGCGCGTGCCGTCGGGAGAGTAGAGCGGACGCGAGTCGTACGCCGCGTGCGCGACAAGCAGCCGCGCCTCCCCGCCCGCCGCCGGCACCGTCCAGATGTCGCCGCCCGACACGAACGCGATCTCGCGTCGATCGGGCGACAT
>DATNAT010000275.1:0-10363 GCA_035572355.1 Gemmatimonadaceae bacterium | reverse complement strand
GCCGTGTTGCTCGGATCGGCGCGGTAGATGCGCAGGTTGTACTCGATCGCCTTCGAGCTGTCGCCCTTGGCGACGTACGCGTCCGCCGCATTGCTCAGCGCGAGGATGCTGGTCGGGTCGAGCGCCAGGATCGCGTTGGCGACCGAAATGATCGAATCCGGCGGCGCCTTGCTGTAGCTGTAGGCCGAGAGCAGACACAGACGGTCGAGCGTCGAGTTGGGATAGGCGGCGATGCCGGCCCGCGCCACCTGCGCCGCTTCGTCGTTTTTCTGCGCGCGAAGATCGGACGTGCACGTCTTGTACGACGGCATGCTCTTCATCGCTTCGCTGATGTGCTTCTCGACGTTCTTGGCGATATCGCCCGGATCTTTGCCGTCGACCGGCGGCAGCGGCTGAGCCAGCGTCTGCTTGCCGGTTTCGGTGAGGATCCGGCTCTCCAGATGCAAGCCGCTCGCGCCCTTGGTCAGCGTACCATCGAGGACGTAGTCGCCATGCACCTGCTTGGCGAGCACCATCACGTCCGACACACTGAGCACGGAGTCGGGCATGTAGCCCGACGCCTTGAGCGTATTGTCGATGTTGCCCTTGGTGACGGCGTAGAGCTCTTTCGCCGAGTGCTCTTGCTGAATCCGACGGCGCGTCTCGTTCGTCGTCTCGACGGCAGTGGCGTGATCCGGTCCCGAGAACACCGCGACGAGGATCTGCGGCGTATCCTGGTTCGGCGCGCCGCCGCGTTGCACAGGCTCGGTCGATCGCTGCGCGACCAGCGGGGCTTTGAAACCCGCGCTCGAGAGCGAGAGCGCCAGAATGCCGACGGCCACAGCCGTATGGCGTTGCATTGACTTCACGGTCTTCACCCTCCCAAACGTTGAACTGAAGTACCCGCGACGCCGACTCGAGTTCGCCGCCGCAACCCTGGTATCTCCATCGCCGACATGGGCGAAGAGGGACTCGAACCCCCGACCCCCTGCGTGTAAGGCAGGTGCTCTAACCAACTGAGCTATTCGCCCGCCCAACCGCGTGAACAGCGGCACCGCTCATTTGAGAATCGCAATTGGCACGAGGACGCAATATCCGATCGCCAACAGGATCGGTGCGATGGTCTCGCCACCGCGAGCCAGGTCGGCGAACCCAACCAGCAGCACCAGCACGGCGATCCCCCACCACATCACGCCTCGCATTCGAGGCGACGTCTCGCTCTCTGCCATAGGGATTGTAGTGTAGACCTGCCCTGGAATGCTGTCAAGCAACGGCGGCGCGCGAAGTTACGCGATGATGACGGCCAGGTTACGGAGCGATTACGGCGGCGGTCGCCCGGTCGGCTCAGCCCCGAAATCAGTCTCGTCGTCCCCGTGCATCAACGCGGCCAGAATGCTCTCCCGCGCCGCCTTCTCCGCCGCCTCGTCCGCCTCCCGCATTTCCGCCATCCGCCGCCGGTCCCGCTGTCGGCGCGCGAAATACAGCGGCACCACCACCACGAGCAAGACCGCGCCGCCAAATGCCAGATCTCCGATCACCGCCAGCGCGCCGTATCGCCGCCGCGTGCGCTGCTGCCATCGTTTCTCGAACCCGTCGAGCGTCATGCCGAACGTCGAGCGCATCGCGCGATCCATGTCGCCCTCGCGCTTCCACGCCGCGAAGTAATCCGCCAGACCGTGCCCCGGGTCCAACGCGGCGAGCTCGACCACCGCGCGATACGACAGGGCGTACGCATCGCGCGCCGAGCTCGCGCCAGCCTCGAACAGCGAATCCAGATCGCTGAACCGCGGCGTCCCCCGCAACGCCAGCGCCACGTTCGCCGTCAGCGCGTCTTCTCGGTTCCATTCACGCGCGGCATAGCTCGCGTACCCTTCATCGAACCAGCGCGGCGGCAGATTGCCCAGGTACTCGTGTAGCGCGAGGTGCGCCAGCTCGTGCCGCAGCACTTCGCGCGGATCGCCGGCATCCGACCCGGCCGAGCGGCCCTGCATGACGATGCGGCGCGAGTCCGGAAAGGTGATCGCCGCACCCCACTCCGGTGCACCCGGACCGACCCAGTCGCGGAAGTGGCGCCGGTCGGGGGCGATGGCGAGCAGCACGTGCTGCGTCGGCCGCGGCAGCCCGGGGAACGAATCGGTGCGCAGCGCCTCGTCGATCAGAGAATGCGCAAGCGTGCGCTCGCTCGGAAAATAGATCGCCGTGAACCGCCCGCGATCCAGCCGTTCCGGCGCCGACTGCGCACTGGCGCGCCGTGCCGCTCCGCCGACGACCACGCCGATCAGCGCGACGAACGCTGCGGCAACCGCCACGACGCGCGCGATCGCGCGTGGCAGACGCCAAACGCGGCCGTGTGCTACGGCTCTCCGCCCTTCTCGACCGACTCGAGCACCTCGGCGCAGCGCTTTCCCCACGGATTGAACTTGTTCGCGGCATGGCCCGCCTTCCAGGCCTCGACCGCTTCGTCGCGCTGGCCGTTGAACCAGTAGGCTCGGCCGAGCTCGTAGTGGGCTTCGATGAGATTCGGTCCGAGTGCGAGCGTTTTCTGAAAGAAGGTCTGCGCGTCCTCGAACATGTCTCTCTCGAGATACACCAGTCCGAGGTAGAAGTGCGCGTAGAGCGTCGCCTTGCGGTCGTTGTCCAAGCGAATGGCGCGCGACAGGTGCTCGATCGCCTCGCCGAAGATGCCCTTGCGCAGGCAGATATAGCCGACGTTGATCCGCGCCAGCGCGTTGTGCGGCTCGCGCACCAGCACCTTCTGAAAGGTGAGGAGCGCGGTGTCGAACTTGTCCTGGAGCATCAGCGCCCACCCGAGCAGCGATTCGGCCTGCGGATCGTTCGGCGCGAGCTCGAGCGCTTTGACGAGCGCCCGCTCCGCACCCTCGTGATCGCCGAGCGCGATCTTGCTCCAGCCCTTCTCGATGTACGTGGACGCGCCGAGATGGTCGGAGTGGACGGTCGGTTTGTCGAGCGGAAGTTGCGGCGCGAGCGAGAGCTCGCCCCCGGAGCGGAGCACCTTCCATCGCTCGACGAGCTGCAACACGTCGGCGCGGAGCGCGGTCAGCCCGGCGATTTCGTGCTCGACCGCTTTGAACAACGCACCGATGTCCGTCTTGAGCGCGTCGAGCTCCGCCGCGGCGCGAGGCGCCGACAGTCGCGCGTCGAGCGAAGCGCGCATCGCGCGCAGCTCGTCGAGAACTCGCTCAGCCACGGCCCGCCGGCTGACCCGCCGGACCGGCGTTCGCCGCGACGGCCTGCTCGAAGACGAGTCGATCGGTCGTCGAGAGCACGCGGTCGACGTTCAGGACGACCACGAGCTGGTCGCGCACGCGCCCGATGCCCTGAATGAACTCCGCAGCCAATCCGCGGAAGAGCGGCGGCGGCGGCGCGACGCCGCCGCCCGACGTCGACGACACTTCGTGCACGGCGTCGACGATCGCGCCAACCCAGCCGCCCGAGGTGTTGAGCACGAGAATGCGCGTCTCGGGAGTGATCGACGCTTCGGCCAGTTCGATGCGCCGGCGCATGTCGACGACGGGAATCACCTGGCCGCGATGCTCGAGCACGCCCTCGACCCAGGCCGGCACGTCGGGCACGCTGTTCGGCGGCGTGTAGCGGAGCACGCGCTCGACCGAGAGCACATCGGCCGCGAAGAGGTCGATGCCGAGCTGGAAGACGACGAGCTTTGCGGCGTCGGGTTTCATGTCCGTTGTACCTCGATGGTGGACGCCGCGGCGTCGACGAGCGCGCGTGCGTCGAGCAGCGCGACGAGATCGGCGCCGCGGCGGATGACGCCCATGAGCATGCCGTTCGACGACTCCGCGCCCGGGGCGGCGCGGACGGCATCTTCCTGTACGATGAACGCCTCGTCGACGTCGCCGACGACCAGTCCAATGCGGCGTTCGCTGCATCGAAAGACGAGTGCCGTTCCGCCGATCGCGGCCGTCACCTCGAGCAGCGCGCCGGCATCGTACATCGTAGTCGGTTCGCCGCGAATCGTCGCCAATCCGAGCACGGCGCGCGGCATGTCCGGCATCGCGCGCAGCGCCGGCAGATCGAGCACCTCGTCCACGGCGGCCAGCTCCACGGCGAAGCGTTCGGCGCCGACGTGAAACGCCACGACTCGCGCTTCGCCGTCACGAAACATGGCGCACCGCGTCGACGAGCTCCGTGATCGCGGCGCTGATCTCGCCGAGCGGTGCGACACGATCGGCGCCGGCGAGCGAGAGCGCCGCCTGCGGCATGCCGAAGATCGTCGCGGTGTCGCGATCCTGGATGATCGCGCGGCCCCCGGCGACGCGCACGGCGCGCGCGCCGTCGGCGCCGTCGCGGCCCATGCCCGTCAATACCACGGCAACGGTCGACGCGCCGAACAGCTCGGCCGCCGAGCGAAACAAGACGTCGGCGGCGGGGCGCACGCCCCACATCGACGGCGTCTGCTCGAGCGCGATGGTCGGACCGCCGCCGTCATCGCGAACGGTCATGTGCCAGCCGCCGGGCGCGATGTACACGCGGCCGTGCATCACCGCCTCGCCGTCCTGCGCCTCGCCGACCCGAATCGGGCTCACGAGATCGAGCCGCTGCGCGAGACTCTTCGTGAATCCAGGCGGCATGTGCTGCACGACGAGCACCGCGGCGGGCAGTGTGCGCGGCAGATGCGGCACGATCGCCGCCAGCGCGCGAGGCCCGCCGGTCGACGAGGCGATGACGACGACGTTGGTCGCGCTGCTCGCAATGGCGAGTCGCTCCGTGCCGTCGGTCGATGCGGGACGCGCCAGCATGCGAAGGCCGGCGGGGTTTGCCGCCGCCGCGGCGCGCAGCGCCTCGAGCAAACGGTCCGAGATCACCGGCAGGTCGAGGCTGATCGACCCCGACGGCTTGAGCACGAAGTCGACGGCGCCGAGCTCCAGCGCGCGGAGCGTCGCCGTCTGGCCGGATGCAGTCGTGCCCGCACTCAGCATCACGACGGGCCGCGGCGTCTCGCTCATGATGTAGCCGAGCGCGCTCAAGCCGTCGAGCTCGGGCATGTCGACGTCGAGCGTGACGATGTCCGGCTCGAGCGCGTGCACCTGCTTGAGTGCCTCGTAGCCGTTCCGCGCCGTGCCGGCGACGATGAACTCGCCCGACGCGTCGATGATCTGCGACGTCATGCGCCGCATGAACGCGCTGTCGTCGACGACGAGCACGCGGCGAGGACTAGAGGACACGCGAGCCCTTGCGCAGTGAACGGACTTCAACGCGGCCGTCGCGAAGGAAGAAATACACGCTGCGCCCGTAGTCGCTGCCCGTGTCCTGGGCGACGATCGGCAGCTTGGCGACGGCGAGTACGTCCCGCACGGCGGCGAGATTGCGCTCGCCGATGTTGATGCCGCTCGGCGGGAACAGGTTGCCGAACATGCTCGCGCCGCCGACGACCTTGGCGTGGATGCGGTCGGGGACGGCCCCGAGGGCGCGCATCTTCTCGAGGAGCAGCGGCACCGCGGTCGCCGGGAACTTGGCGGGATTGGAGCGGTCGCGCGCCATCGCCTCGTTGGGCAGCAGCACGTGGGCGAGTCCGCCCACGCGGACGAGGGCGTCGTAGAGCACGATCGCGACGCAGGAGCCGAGTCCGATCGTCGAGATCGTGCCGGAGGACGCCACGGCGTAGTCGGCGACCTTGACGCGAATCTCACGCGGCTCTTCGGTCCTGGTGTCAGGCGCGGCGGAAGATGCGCTCACGGGCGTCGATGGGTGAGAACTTTGTGCGGGCGTCGCCGAGCAGCGTCTCGACTTTGCCGAGCACCAGCACGCCGCCGGGAACGAGGGCGCGGAAAAAGCGGTCGAACAACCGTTCCTGCGTGTCGCGGTCGAAATAGATGAGCACATTCCGACAGACGATCATCTCGAACGGACCCGACGGCGCGGGATCGGCGAGCAGGTCGTGGCGCTCGAAGCGGACCATGGGACGGACGCCGGAAGCGACGGTGAACGGCCGCTCGGCGCTGAAGTACCGCTGGCGCAGCTCATCGGGCGTGTCGGCGAAATCGGCCGGCTCGAACTCGCCCCGGTCGGCGGCGGCGAGCGACGCTTTGTCGATGTCCGTGCCAAGGACGCGCACGCGGCCGAGCTGCGAGAGCATGCCGGAGGTCGCCGCGAAGCGATGGAAGAGGATGGCGAGCGAGTACGGTTCCTCGCCCGACGCACACCCGGCGCTCCAGACACGGATCGCCGGCGCCTCGCTGTGCCAGAGCGCCGGCACGACGCGCGCCGACAACACCGAGTAGACCTCCCAATTGCGGAAGAGCTTCGTGACGTTGATGGTGAGCGCATCGAGCAGCCGATCGTACTCCGCAGCGTCGGCGTCGAGGACGTGCGCGTAGTCGTCGTAGGTGTGAACGCCGCGCGCGCGCATGCGCACGGCGATCCGGCGGCGCAGGCATTTCTCTTTGTAGCTCGCGCAGCCGAACCCGCGGTCGGCGGAGATCTTGCGCGTGAGCTGGAGAAAATCTCCGAGAGGCGGCGGGGCGTCGATCATCAGTACGCCTGCTTCACGGATTCGATGTTCGTGCGCACGATCGCATTCTCGGGATCGAGCGCGAGCGCGCGCTCCCAGCTCCGGACGGCCTCATCGCGCTGCTGCCGGCGAAGGCGGATGTTGCCAAGCTTCAGGTACACGTCGGGACCGAGCTCAGGGTTGGCTTTGACGGCGCGCGAGTACGCCTCGAACGCTTCGTCGTAGCGACCGGGGCGATAGTGCAGGTCGCCGAGATTCTTGTGGAGCTGCGCGATCGAGCCGTCTTCGTGCAAACCGTGATCCGCGGCGATGCGCGCCGGTTCGGTCTCGCCGATACGCTCGAGCACGACGGCCAGATTGTTCGATAGCACGGCGGCGTGGGGATGCGTCGCCACGCCTTCCTTGAGGATGGCGCGGGCGCGCGCCGTGTCGCCGAGCAGGGCGGCGGCCAGCCCCATGTAGTGATACCAGGCAGCGGTCGGCGGCCGATTGCCGAACAGCGGCCGCGCGCCGACGAGCGCCGAGTCGGCGGCCTGAAGATCGCCCGACAAGAGGCTGACGACGCCGAGCGATGTTTGAATGCGGGCGTCGTTGCCGCCGCCGCGGCGCACCGCCTCGTCGAGCGCGGCGCGGGCCTCGTCGTATTTTTTCTGCTGTTCGAGCGCGTATGCCAGGTTGTGAAAGACGGCCGCCTTCGCGCCGGGGTGCGCCGCGGACTCGGCGAACACAGTGGCGGCCTCGTCCCACTGGTGCTGGCGCGCCAGCACGAGCCCGAGATAGAACCGGCCCACGCCGTCGCCCGAGTGAAGCTCGAGCACGCGGCGGAATTCGCGCAGCGCCTCGTCGAGCATGCCCGTCTTGTAGAACGCGATGCCGAGGTTGCGGTGCTCGTCGACGCGGCCCGTCGTTTCGGCCACGGTGTGCGCGATCGTCGTCTTGCCGATGCGGTTGATGAACCCGGCGGTCACCAAGCCGTAGAGCGCCTTCCCCACCTCGAACTCGACCAGGCCCGACGCGTCGATGATCGCCTGGACGTTGCGCATGCCGTCGACGAGGTCGAGCACGGCACGTTGCTCATCGGTCAGCTCGACGTCGCTCGAGAGGATCTTGGCACGATCCATCTCGAATACGAGATCGAAGCTCGGAATCTTCTTCTCGACCAGGCCCCACTCGTCGACGCGGCGCGCGCCCTCGAGCAGGAGCGACTCCGGGTTGATCGACACGACATGATCTTGCTGATCGGGCCCGACGTCCGCTTCGAAGTTGAACGTCCCCTGGTTCCAGGTAAACAGGAAATACACCGCCTCCTGAATCTGGACCTCGATCGCCCCGTGAAGCTGCTGCACGCTGAGCGCGCCCTGCTCGACGAGCAGCTCGCCGAGCCGCTTGTCGCGTCGGCGGTTCTGCAGCTTGATCGCGCCCTCGAGCTGCGCCTGGGTGATCGCGCCGTTCTTGACGAGCAGATCGCCGAGCCGGTCGCGCCGATTGACGATCGACGCATAGCAGATGCGGCCCTTGTCGAAGTAGATGTAGCCGAAGCTGTTCTTGTGCGTGACGCTCAAGCACCCCGTCTTCTTGCCCATGGCAAGAAGCTGGAGCACGTCGGGAAGACTCGCCTCTCGGAGACTGCCGCGAATGGCCATTAGCCGGCGCGCCTCATCGCAGGTCCTCGATCAGGCGCGTCGCGTCTTCCGGCCACTGCCAGACGACCTTTTCGCGGTCGAGAAAGAAAGGATCGGCGGCGCTGCGCATCACCGCCTCGCGCGAGGCCTGGGACTCGTCCGGCTCGAGCGCGGCGCGAATGAACCCGATCGTCACCGGCACGTTGGCCACTTCGGCCGAGGCGACGATCCGGTTGGCGAGGCCAATGATCTCGCGCACGCTCGACACCGGCCCGGCCGCGAGATAGGTCAGCATCTCCGCCGTCGCGTCGACGCCGAGGTCCTTGAGAAAACGCTCATAGAGCCGCTCGCGGAGCGAGCGGTCGGGGGATTCCATCTCGACGACGAGCCCGCCCTCGAAGCGCGAGCGCAGCCGCTCTTCGAGGCCGGCCAGCTCGCGCGGCGGGCGATCGCTCGCGATGACCAGCTGCTTGCCGTCGGCATAGAGCGCGTTGAAGACGTGGAACAGCTCTTCCTGCGTCCGCTCCTTCCCGGCGACGAACTGCACATCGTCGAGCAGCAACGCCGACGCCGCACGATAGCGCGCCCGCCAGCGATCCACGGCGCCTTCCTGCAGCGCGGCGATCAGCTCGTCGACGAACAGCTGCGCCGGGACGCACGCGACATCCCCCGTGCCCGCCGTGGGGGCGACGAGCCCGTTGCCGATCGCATTCATCAGATGCGTCTTGCCGACGCCGCTCGGCCCGTGAATGAATAGCGGGTTGTAGCGGGTCGCCGGCACGGCGACGATGGCATCGGCCGCGCGGACGGCGAGCTGATTGCTCGCGCCGACGTCGAACCCGGCGCGGGTGAACGCGGCCGACGGTCCGGGCGGCGGCGACGACGACCGCAGCGCGCGCTCGAGCAGCTGCTCCGCTTCGCCGACGCGATCCGGATCGCGCAGCGCGTCGTGCGCCGCCAGCGCCTGGTCGACGCGTCGGAGCTGCTTCTCGATGTCGCGAAGGCGGGACACTTTGCCGTCGAACTCGCGCAGCACCGTCTCGACGCTGGTCGGCGGCGTGGCGTCGCGCAGCACGCGCTCGAGCGGTCCGGTGCGATAGCCTTCGCTGTTCCAGTAGGCGATCGCTTCGTTGAGGCGGCTCTTCCACTGCTCGACGTGCTGTGCCACCGCACTCGCGATGTCCGTGAGGAAGCTCGCGAACTCGCCGTTCACCCGCTGCTCGGCGGCGCGCGGCCGCTGTTCGGCGAGGTCGCCGAGGATGGCGAGCACGGCGTCGACCGAGACCTGCTCGCCGCCCAGCGTCTGGAACGCGATCAAGCGGTTGAGCGCGCCCTGGAGCTCGCGCACGTTCTTGAACTCGATCCGGCCGACCTCCTCGATCACGCCGGGGCGGAAGCGCACGCCGCGCTCGTCGCACTTGGCTTTGAGAATCGCCATGCGCGTTTCATAATCCGGCATGCTCATGTCGACGATCAAGCCGCCGGAGAGGCGGGTGATGAGCCGCTCGTCGACGTCGGCGATCTCGGACGGCGGCCGGTCGCTCGTCATCACGATCTGTCGGCCGTCGGCCGTCATCGCGTTGAAGATGCGGAGGAGCTCCGACTGCGTCTCACGGTGGCCGGTGAGGAATTGCGTATCGTCGATCAGCAGCAGTCCGACCTTGAGATAGCGCGCCTGAAAGCGGTCGGTCTCGCCGGCGGCGATCGCGTCGTGCAGCTCCTCGACGAAGTCGTCGAGCGTGACGATGGACACGGCCATGCCCTTGCGCTGCGCGACGTGGTTGCCGATCGCGCTCATCAAATGCGTCTTTCCCAGCCCCGACCCGCTGTACATGAACAACGGGTTGTAGATCTGGCCCGGCGACTCGGCCACGGCACGAGCCGCGGCGACGGCCAGGCGGTTGCCCGAGCCGACGACGAAGTTCTCGAACCGGAGCTTGGAGTCGATGTGCATCGCGCGCTACACTCCCGCTGGAACGGCGGAGCGGCCGCTCATCCGCTTGAGCACAAGCTCGGAGATCGCGCGCAGCGTCTCGAAAACGCCGGGCCCGTGGAGCGCGTCGGCCGAAAACTCGGGCGCGCCGCGAAAGTTGAGCGCGTCGGACAGGTCGGCCGCGCCGAGTATGAGATCGCTGGGCAGGTCCTGCTTGTTGTATTGCAGGACGATCGGCAAGGTGCGCGCTTCGATGCCCTGCTCGGCAAGGTTGGCGTGCAGGTCCTGGAAGCTCTCGACGTTCTCCTCGAGCTGGCGCGCCTGGCTGTCGGCCACGAA
>DATNAT010000274.1:0-2322 GCA_035572355.1 Gemmatimonadaceae bacterium | reverse complement strand
GTGATGGTCTGGTCGGAGTCCCGCTCGGTTTCGTCAGGCACGGTTGGTCGGCGGTGAAGGGTTCGGCTACGGCGCTCCGCTGCGCGTTCCGACGGAGTCGAGCACGAAACTACCGACATCCTGCACGTACGCCACACCCGGCTTGAGCGTCACGAAGATCGCGTTGTCGCTTCCCACGGCGGCCATCGATGTATCGAAGCAGTCGTGATAGGTGATCTCCTCGATGTGCTCGGGGGCGATGTCGGACAGCACGGAGACGGGCACGTACGAGAAGCGCGCGCGGAAAGGAACGCCGACGCGGGCCCGGGCCGCGGCCATTCCGATCGGCGGCAGCGGGAGGCGGATGCGCCGGCCGTTGACCCAGACTTCCTGTGCGCCGGTCGCGCAACCGCCGCGGCTCGTCAGCATGTCGGGCGCGAGCCGCTTGATGACGTCCCAGCCGTCGCTGAGCGGCATGTCGGCGTTGGCGATGTCGTCGGCGCTCAGATGGTAGCTCTTCCACTTGGGATCGGCGCGCGCCGTGACCTTGACCGCGGCGAGGGTCGACGATTTGGGCGCGGGAACGGTGATCGTGATCGCGACGAGGTCGTGCGGCTCGGCGGTGAAGAACTGGTCGCCGCGCGCGTAGCCGATCTTGCGCATGACGACCTCGAGGTCGGTCTGCTCGGAGAGACCGGTGACGACGAGCTGCGCATTGCCGGCGGAATCGGTGGTGCCGTGCGCGAGCACGTCGCGCAATCCGCGGGTGACGGTGAGCTCGGCGCCGGTGACCGGGGCGCCGGACGAATCACGGGCGGCGACATGAATCGTGGCGTGGGCCGGCGTCTGTGCACCGGCGGCAGCGATGCCGACGGTGAGCGAGATGCCGGTGGCGAAACTGAATGCGGCGACGACGCGGGTGACAGACGCGAGCGTGCGCATGACGAGCTCCTGGGCCAGGAAGGACGGAAAGCCAAAACCGCGAAATTGTATGCAATACCCCTGCCCGGTGCAAATGGTTCCCGCGAAATACCCGGATCCGGCCGAGCGGGAGTTAGGGAACGAGCAGAACCTTACCAGTTGTCTTCCGCCCGGCGAGCGCCTCATGGGCCTTCGCCGCATCGGCGAGCGCGAACTCCGCGCCGACGCGCACCGACAGCTCTCTGCGCTCGATCCAGTTGAACAGGTCGCGAGCGCGGATTTCGAGCTCGATGCGCGTGAGCAGGTAGTCGTTGAGCGTCGGCCGCGTGAGAAAGAGCGAGCCTTTTCGGTTGAGCATTTGTGGATCGAACGGCGGCACCGGTCCGCTCGACTGGCCGAACAGCACGAGCATGCCGCGCTTGGCGAGCGAGTCGAGCGACTTGTCGAAGGTCGTCTTGCCGACGGAGTCGTAGACGACGGCGACGCCGAACCCGTCGGTCAGCCGACGCGTCTCCGACGCGAAGTCTTTCGTCGTGTAGTCGATCACATGGTCGGCGCCCGCGCTGCGAGCGAGATCACGCTTCTCCTCGGTCGACGCCGTGCCGACGACGAACGCGCCGCGCATCTTGGCGATCTGGACGAGCAGGAGGCCGACACCGCCCGCCGCCGCATGGACGAGGGCTCGGTCACCGCGAGCGAGGGGGAACGTCGACGTAGCGAGATAGTGCGCCGTGAGTCCCTGCAACCACACCGCCGCCGCCTGCTTGCTCGTCACGCCGTTGGGAATCTTCACCGCGCGGTCGGCGGAAACGCGCGCGCGCTCCGCGTAGGCACCCTTCACACTCTGCGAAACCATGCGGTCGCCGACCGCGAAACCGCTCACGCCGGCGCCGAGCGCGCGGACCGTTCCCGCCGCCTCGGAGCCGAGCGTGAACGGACGCGCGACCTGATACAGCCCCTCGCGCTGATAGATGTCGACGAAGTTGACGCCCGCGGCCTCGACGTCGATCAGGAGCTCGCCCGCTTCAGGCAACGGGTCGGGGACGTCGTCGACTCGAAGCACTTCCGGCCCGCCCGCCTCATGCGCCCGAATCGCTTTCATTGTCTCACAACTCACGTCTCAACGATCCACGATCCACGATCCACGATCCACGATCCACGATCCACGATCCACGCTACCGGAGCATCGCCTTGGCGATCGTTTGCAGCTGCATGTTGCTCGTCCCTTCATAGATTGCGCCAATTTTTGCATCGCGGTAGAACTTTTCGGCCGGATAGTCCTTGGTGTAGCCGTACCCGCCGAACAGCTCGAGCGAGATCGACGTCACCCGCTCGGCAACCTGCGACGAGAAGAGCTTGGCCATCGCCCCTTCCATGGCGATGTCCTTGCCCGCGTCCTTGAGCCGCGCCGCGTTGTAGACC
>DATNAT010000273.1:0-8341 GCA_035572355.1 Gemmatimonadaceae bacterium | reverse complement strand
CCGACGAACGCCATCAGCGTCACGTCGCCCAACCCCATCGCTTCGCGTTTCGTCATCACCTCGCCGAGCCAGCCGACGATGGCGATCATCCCCGCGCCGGCGCACGCTCCAACCAACGCGTCGTACGGCGAGGCGAAGACGAGAGTTTCGCCGCGGAAGAACGCGAGGACCGACGTCACGAGCGCGAACGAGAGGCCGAACAGCGTGAAGCCGTCGGGAATGAGATAGTGCTTCGCGTCGGTCACGGCGACGCCGAGCAGCACGGTGCCGAACACGGCGAGTCGGAGCGCAGTGAGCGTGACCCCGTATTCGTGCACGGCGAGCAGCCAGCCCAGCGCCACACCGAGCTCGATGATCGGATACATCACCGAGATCGACTCGTCGCAGCAGCGGCAGCGCCCGCGGAGCGCGACCCAGCTCAGGATCGGGACATTCTCGAACCAGGCGAGCTGGTTGCCGCACTTGGGGCAGCGCGAGCGCGGCTTGACGATCGATCGCTCGATCGGCCAGCGCACGATGCACACGTTGAGAAACGACCCGGCGCAGGCGCCGACGATGAACGCGTACACTTGCGCGAGAAATGGTGCCGCTGCAGTAGTCACCGACGAAGCTCGTAGAGTAGGATTCCGGTCGCGACCGCGACGTTCAACGATTCGACTGCCGAGGATAACGGGAGCGCGACCGAGCGCTCGACGCGTGTCCGCGTCATTGACGAGAGTCCTCCGCCCTCGTTTCCCACCACCAGCGCGAGGCGCTCCGGAGCGGCGGCCGCGTCGAGCGGCTCACCAGCCGCGTCGGCGGCCCAGAGCGCGACCGCGTGCGTCCGTCGGAACGTGTCGAGCTCATCCCAGGTACCAGACAGGCAGAGATGGTGGTAATGCGCCCCCATCCCGCTACGGACGACTTTGGCGTTCCAGAGGTCAACCGTGCCCGGCAGGGCAAAAGTTGCCGCAACACCAAACGCTGCTGCCGTGCGAAGGATCGTTCCGACATTTCCCGGATCCTGCACACCATCGAGCACCAGCAGGCGCAGCGGGCCGAGCGCCGGAGGCCCTAGATTGGAGAGCGCATTGACGGGCACGACGGCGACGCCGAGGACGCCCTGCGGCGATTCGGTCGAGGCGGCCGATTCGAATTCGCGGGCGTCGACCTCCTCGACCACGACACCGCGCCTGGCGGCGAGGACGAAGAGCTCGGCGGCTCGAGGATCGGCTTTCAGCTGTGCCCCGACGAGCACGCCGCGCATCTCGTTGCTCGATCGCAGCAGCTCTTCGACGGCGCGAAGGCCCTCGGCGACAAACAATCCTTCCTCGTCGCGCGCTTTTCGCTGTCGAAGCCGGCGTGCCAGGGTGAGGAGCCGCATGTGGGAATATGTCTTGCTTTTTCGGGGGCGATTTCTTTCAGGCTACCGGATTCGACCTATGAGACGATTCGTTGCGGGGGCGGCAATGGCCGCCGTGGTGGGGCTGGCGACGGGATGCGGCATCTCGCAGCAGCAGGAAGTTCAGATCGGAGCCCAGCAGGCACAACAGGTCAACGCACAATTGCCGATCATCCAGGACCCGGTAGTGAACCGGTACCTGAACATCCTCGGCGATTCGCTGGCGCACGTCACCTCGCGCGCCGACCTGGATTGGCACTTCTACATGGTGAACACGAACGACTTCAACGCCTTCGCGCTTCCGGGGGGCTACGTCTACGTGAACCGCGGCGTCGCCGAGCGGTCGGATCGCATGGACCAGTTCGCGTCGGTGATCGGCCACGAGATCGGCCACGTCGTGCTGCGCCATTCCGTCAAGCAGATGGAGCAGATGCAGGGCGCGAACGTTGGTGTCACGGTTGCCTGCGTCCTGACGAGCATCTGCAACTCGGGGCTGGGGCAGGCAGGGATCCAGGTCGCCGGCAGCGCGGTGTTCGCCAAGTTCAGCCGCGAGGATGAAGCCCAGGCGGACGCGGCGGGTGTCGACGAGCTCGTGCGTGCCGGGATCAACCCGAACGGCATGCCGGAGATGTTCGAAAAGCTGCTCGCCGAACGCCAGTCGAAGCCGTCGGGACTCGACGCGTGGTTCACCGACCACCCGCTCGAGGAAGACCGCATTCAGGCAACGCGCGACCAGATCGCGAAGATCAACCCGGCGATCATCCGGACGTTGACGTCGGACACGCGCGCCTTCCAGGACTTCAAGGCGCGAGTGCGCACGCTTCCCGCGCCGCCGGTGGCGAGCCGCTGACAGCGGTGCCAGGGGCTCCGCGTCGTCGGTCGTTCGACGCGGAGCCGTGGCGCACCTCGTGTGTGCGACAGCACAACGACCTCAGGCTGGCCACAACGACGAAGGTTCAGCCGGATGCAGCGGATGCAGCGGATCCGTCGGATGGGCGTTTGGGCAAGTAGAGGCGACAGAACTTGGGGCCGGGGCCGAAGTGGACTTCCACAACTGAGACGCGGCGGCCCAAGGTCTCGCGCTCGAGTGAGATGACGCTCACATGCTCCAGAAGGCCGAAGCCGAGTCGTTGCAAACCTCATAGAAGCCGCTGATGACGGAGATTGTCAGGCGTTCTTCAATGAGTTGGGCTCGTCCCATCCTTGAAATTCACCGTCATTTCGAGCCTGCGCACAATCGTTTCATCCCAGGCGGGTCACGCCCATCCGATCGATCCGAGGCATCCGCTGCATCCGGATGAACCTTCGTCGTTGCTGCCAGCCAGAGGTCGTCCCACCGCCGCCGCTCACAGCCGCGCCACGATCCCCGTGACCAGCGCCCGAAATGCTCCCGCCGCGCGAGCGGTCGTGTCGAGCACCTCGGCGTGGGTGATCGGCATATTCGACAATCCGCATGCCAGATTCGTGATGCAGCTGAATCCGAGCACTCGCATGCCGACGGCGCGCGCGACGATCACTTCGGGGACCGTCGACATTCCGACCGCGTCGGCGCCGAGCGCGGCGAGCATCCGCACCTCGGCCGGGGTCTCGTAGGCCGGCCCGAGGAGCGCGGCGTAGACTCCTTCGCGAAGCGCGCGCCCCTGCTCCGCTGCGACCGATCGTGCGAGCGCGGCCAACTCGTCGTCGTAGGGCGCGGACATGTCGGGGAAGCGCAGGTCGCCGGACTCGAGGCGCCCGATGAGCGGGTTTTGGAACATGAGGTTGATGTGATCGCGAATCAGCATCAGGTCGCCCGGTTCCCAGAGGCGATTCACGCCGCCCGCCGCGTTGGAAACGATGAGCGTCGGCGCGCCGAGCGCGTGCATGACGCGCGCGGGAAAGGCGGCGAGCCGAACGTCGTGGCCCTCGTACGCGTGAAAGCGACCGGCGAGCGCGAGCACCGGGCGGCCGGCGAGGTTGCCGGCGATCAGCGCTCCGGCGTGACCGGCGACCGTCGCCGCGGGAAATCCGGGGATTTCACGATAGGGAATCGTCGCCGCCTGCTCGATGTCGTCGGCGAGTCCGCCGAGGCCCGAGCCGAGCACGATCGCGGCAACGGGAGCGTGCGAACCGATGCGCGCCCGGATCGCGTCTGCCGCGCCGCGGGCTTCGCGCGAGCCGAACGTGGGCGCCTCGGCCGCCGTCGAGCGGGGTGCCATCAGGCCGCGGCCCCACCGCGCAACGCCGCGATCTCCGTGCGCGCGCGCGCGACCAGCTGTTCGCGCTGTTCCCAGGGAAGGAACGCGCTCTCGAACCCGTTGAGGGCGATCCGCGCGAGCTCGTCGAAGTCGAAGCCGAGCGCGCGGGCGGCGTGCGCGTATTCGTCGGTGAGCGTCGTGCCGCTCATCAAACGATTGTCGGTGTTGAGCACGACATTCATGCCGCGGTCGAAATACCGGCGCAGCGGATGCGACTCGTACGAGTCGACCGCCCGCGTCTGCACGTTGCTCGTCAGACAGATTTCGAGCGCAATACGGCGGTCGTTCACGTATTGGGTGAGGGATTCGTCTTCGACGAGCCGCGTCGCGTGGCCGATGCGATGCGCGCCGCAGAGGTGGACCGCCTCGCGCACCGACGCCGCATCGGCGCCCTCGCCGGCGTGGCAGGTGCACGCGAGATCGTGCGCTCGCGCGTAGGCGAACGCCGCGGCGTGGCGCGACGCGGGATTCCCCAACTCTCCGCCCGCCAGATCGAATCCGACGACGCCGCGATGCTTGTACGCCACGGCGAGTCGCGCCAGCTCGAGCGACACTTCCGGCTCGAGGTGCCGCAGTCCGCAGATGATCACGCGCGCCATCGCACCGCCCTCGCGCTCGGCGCGTTCCAATCCGCGCAGAGGCGCTTCGACCGCGGCGCCGAGGGTGAGCCCGCCGCGGGTGTTGAGCACCGGCGAGTAGCGCACCTCGATGTAGCGCACGCCGTCGCGCGCCGCGTCGACCGACAGCTCGCAGGCGATCCGCGCGAGCGCCTCTTCCGTCTGCATCACGCCGAGCGTGACGTCGAATCGCGCGAGATAGTCCTCGAGGCTGCGCGCGTCGTCGACGCGCATGTACTCGCGCAGCGACTCCGCATCGTCGCGCGGAACGGGCTGCTCGTACTCGCGCGCGAGCTCGAGCAGCGTTTCTGGGCGAACGGAGCCGTCGAGGTGGCAGTGAAGCTCCGCCTTGGGCAGCCGGCGGAGCAGCTCGGAATGGAGCGGCGGCATGCGCGGCCTAGGGCTCGTCGTCGTCGGCCGCCGTGCGCTCGCGGCGCACGATCACGCGTAGAATCGAGCCGGCGCTCATCGGAGAGGCCGGGTCGAGCGGGAGGCCGCGGCTGTCGGTGATGACGCGGCCGCCGGCGCTCACTTCGTCGGCCAGCGCCGCGTTCCAGGCACGCACGGCGTCGAGAGCCGCGGAGCCCGCGGGCAGATCGACGCCGGTGCCGTTTACGAAGACGCGGACCATCCGGTCGGTCATTTCATCGAGTGGAGGAGTTGGCCGATCGCGACGGCCGGTTCGATTCGCCAATTGAGATGAAAATAATCGGCGGGCCGAAGCGTGCCCGCGCGACGCACTTCGTCGATCAGCAGCTGGCGGATCTCGAGCTGTCGGTCATAGACGACCGGCGCGCCGTGCAGCATCGAAAACCCGCCCCCGCCCGACTGGCGATAGTTGTTCAGCGCGAGCGTGAAGGTATCGGTGGGCACAACCGGGCGGCCCTCGAAGTCGAGTCGCGTGATGCGCTCGCCGATCGGCTTCGATACATCGATGGTATAGTCCACGCCCGAAACGATGTCGTAGTTGTAGCCGGGAATGGCCGGATCGGCTTGGGCGCCCTGTGGCGTCGGCTTGAAGTAGCGGGCGCTCTGCTCGAGGTAGGCGCGGAGCGCGCTCCCCGAGATCTTCACTGCACGAAGCGTGTTGTCGTACGGATAGAGCGCGGCCAGCCGCGCCACGGTAATCGGCCCCGCGGCGAGCGTCGCGTCGAGCGAAAAGGCCGCAGTCGACGCCAGCTGCGCACCCGCCGCGCGGCGCTCGACTTCGAGAATGAGGTCGATCAACGGCGTATCGACGACGCGGGCCGAATCGGCGCGCCACGCGACGCCGGTCGTGCCGATCGGGGTATTGGCATAGCGGACCGCGGCTCGGTGGCCTTCCGCGGTCACCGCAAGCATCATGGCATCCTCGCGGTGGTGAACCGCCTGCACGAGCTGACTGCGCTTGGCAACGACACGCCACTGGCCATTGCGCCGCTCGATGCGAAGGTGGGCGACGGCGAGACTGGTCGCCCAATTCTTGGGCTGCATGAGGAGCGTGGTGCCGATCACGGTATCGGCCATCTCCTTGTGCGAATGGCCGTAGACCAGCAGATCGATGTCCGGCACTTCGTGCGCGATTCGCGCCGCGACATTCTCGCTGCCGATCGCGGTGCCCATCGCGGTGCCGACCGTGTCGTAGCTCGACGGCTCGTTGAGCCCCGAGTGCACGACGACGATCACGATCGCTGCGCCCGTGGCCCGCGCCTCGCGCACCGCAGAGCGCACCTCGGGCACGATGTCGCGCAGCACGACGCGGCCGGCGAGGTTGTCGCGGTCCCAGACCATCGAGCCGGGCGTCGTGGCGCCGACGACGGCGATCTTCACCCCGCGGCGAGTCGAGATCGACCAGGCGGCGAAGCGGCGCTTTCCGTCGGGCGTGTAAGCATTCGCGGCGAGAAGGGGAAAATCCGCCTGGCGCTGCGCACGCTCGAGCGTGGAAAGTCCGTAGTTGAACTCGTGGTTGCCGACGACGACGGCATCGTATTGGAGCTGGTTCATCGCCGCGATCACCGGATGCGGCATCGTCGTATCGACGCGAGCGGCCACGTAGGTGAGCGGGTTTCCCTGGAGGAAGTCACCCGCGTCGACCAGCACCGGCAGGACCGGCGACACCCGACGCAGCGAGTCGACGATCGTCGCGATGCGCGACAGACCGCGCGCCGAATCGGGCGCGTTGGCGTAGTAGTCCCAGCCGCGGAGGTAGCCGTGGACGTCGGTCGTCGCCGCGACTACGATGTCGAGCGGCCCGTAGACTTGAATCGTCGGGAGCGTCGTGCAGCCGGCGAACATGCCGAACGCGGCACAGGCGACGGCGGCAGCGAGCGCGCCAACGCGGATTGCGCGGAGTCTCATGCAACGAAGCTAGCGGCGGTGCACGATCCGATACCAGATTGTGACAGTGTTCACCTTCTTTTCAGCGTGCGCCGCGGGCAATTTCAGCCGCGAAGCACCCGGCTGATCGCGACTCCGTGACGACACTGTTCATCGGCATCGCCGGCGGCTCGGGCTCGGGAAAGTCGACCGTCGCACGCAACATCGCGCACGCGCTGCACGCGGGATCGGTGGCGTTCATCGACATGGACGCCTACTACCGAAACTTCGCGCACCTGCCGCTGGACGAGCGCCGGAAGATCAACTGGGACCACCCCGACGCGATCGATTGGGATCTCTTGGTCGGCCAGCTCGGCCGGCTCGCCGCCGGCGAGTCGATCGAGAAGCCGGTGTACGACTTCGTGACCCATCTGCGGAGCGAAGCCACCGTGATGGTGCCTCCGGCGCAGGTGGTGGTCGTGGACGGTATTCTGCTGTTCACCGATTCCCGGATTCGTGAGCTGTGCGACGTCAAAGTGTTCGTGGACGCCGACGCGGACGTGCGGCTGATTCGCCGCATCCGCCGCGACATCAGCAAGCGCGGACGTCCGCTCGATGAAGTGCTGGACCAATACCTCACCACCGTCCAACCGATGCATCTGCAATTCGTCGAGCCGAGCAAGCGGTACGCCGACGTCATCGTACCGCGGGGCGGCCATAATCCGGTCGCGATCGAGATGATCGTCGCGAAGATCCAGCGGCAGCTCGCGCACGCTCCCCCCACGCGATGACGCACACGGGGGTGACGGGTGAGCGCGTTCTCGTCGTCGACGACGAGGCGGACATCGTCGCCCTCGTCGCGTTCCACCTCGTCAAGGCGGGGTACCGCGTCTCGACTGCGTCGACCGGACCCGATGCGATCGCCGCGGCCCGACAGGAACGGCCCGCGCTCATCGTGCTCGACCTGATGCTCCCCGGTGCGTCGGGCTACGACGTGCTCGAGCAGCTTCGCGCTCAGCCGGCTACACGCGAGATCGCCGTGCTCATGCTCACAGCCCGGCGCGAGGAGCCCGATCGCATCCGCGGCCTCTCGCTCGGCGCCGACGACTATCTCACCAAGCCGTTCAGTCCTCAGGAGCTCGTGCTTCGCGTCGGCGCCATTCTGCGGCGCATCACGGCGGGCGGCGTCGGGCCCACGGATGTCCTCACGATCGGCCCGATCGCGATCGATCGCGCCGAACATCGCGTATCGGTCGACGACGCGGCCGTCGAGCTCACGCCGACCGAGTACAAGCTGCTGCTCATCCTCGCCGAGCGCCGGGGTCGCGTGCAGAGCCGCGCGCATCTGCTCGAGACAGTGTGGGAGGCGGCCCCGGATATCCAGACGCGCACCGTGGACATGCACGTTCAGCGCCTTCGCTCGAAGCTCGGCCGGGGCGGCGACCTGATCGAGACCGTGCGCGGCTTCGGCTATCGTGTGAAGAGCGGACAGGCTCGCGTCTCGTGACGCTCGCCAAGCGGCTGCTGCTCGGATCGTTGGTGCTCGTCCTCGTGCTCGTCACGGCGATCGTGGCAATCGCCGGCAGCCGGCTCTCGAGTCGCCTCGCCGTGGACA
The DNA here is from genome assembly GCA_035572355.1 of Gemmatimonadaceae bacterium. GTDB lineage: Bacteria > Gemmatimonadota > Gemmatimonadetes > Gemmatimonadales > Gemmatimonadaceae > JAQBQB01. The sequence continues at coordinate 196 of DATNAT010000273.1, read as the reverse complement.
CGCAGCGGGAGCTCGAGCGCGAAGCGCGGATCGTCGCCACCGAATGGCGGCCCGATGTGAACGCCGATTCGCTCGCCAACGTCGCCGGTACGGCGCTCGGCCGGCGCGTGACGTTGATTCGATCCGACGGCGTCGTGATCGGCGATTCCGAGTTCGACGGAGAAGATCTGCATCATCTGCAGAACCATTCCACACG
>DATNAT010000272.1:0-3890 GCA_035572355.1 Gemmatimonadaceae bacterium | reverse complement strand
GGCGACGTCGTGCTCGTCGACGCCGGCTGCACGGTCGACGGCTACACGTCGGACATCACGCGCACGACGGTGTTCGGCAAGCCGACGCAGCGGATGCGCGACGTGTGGGAATTGGAAAAGCGCGCGCAGACGGCGGCGTTCAACGCGGCCAAGATCGGCGCGACCTGCGAGTCGGTCGACGCGGCGGCGCGAAAGGTGATCACCGACGCCGGCTACGGTCCGGGCTACAAGGTCCCCGGGCTGCCGCATCGCACGGGGCATGGCATCGGCATGGATGGCCACGAGTGGACGAACTTCGTCAAAGGCAACACGACGAAGATCGCGCCCGGCATGTGCTTCAGCGACGAACCGACGATCGCGAACTACTCTGAATTCGGGATCCGGCTCGAGGATTGTCTGCACATCACGGAGAACGGCGCGAAGATGTTCACGCCGCAGAGCCCGTCGATCGAAAAGCCGGTTTGACGTGATTTCGCATCGGGCGCCGAAGGCGCCCTCGCTGTCGTGACTCGTAACGGCGTGAATTCAACTCCGATCGTAGAACGCCGGCGGCTCGACGCCGAGTGAGCGCAGGTAGACGTAGCCCTGACCGCGATGGTGCACTTCGTTGTCGATGCCGTAGAGGATCATCCAGATGCCGGTGCCCTTCCACTGGCCGAACGCGGTGTCTTCCTCCTGGAAGCGATGCGGCGGGATGGTCTTCCAGATGCGGTCGAGCTCTTTGGTGTCCGCATCCCACTGACGCAGCAGCTCGGCTTTGGTAGTCGGTTTGCGATCGTCGTTGGTCCACTTCCCCGTCGCGACACCGCGCGCGATCGGGATCGTCATGCCGAGCATCTCGTGAACGAGCGCGCCGAACGGGCGCATGCCGGCGACGGCGTAGGTGAAGAGCTCGTTCTCCGGAAAGGCGTCGATCATCCGGCGCGTGACGCGGCGGTGTCCCTGCCAGGAGTCGAGGAGTTGGTCGGGGGTGATGACGGTGGTGTCGGGCATTGTGAGTTCTCGGAGGCGCGGGTTGGGCGATCAACTTATCGCGGACGCGGCGGAAGCGGCAGGCTTCACGAACCGAGCGCCGCCGAGCGATCATTCACCGATGTCACGACGTCGTTTCCGACGGCCGCAACCGACGGCCGATCAGCGGCCGCCAGACGAGCGGCTCGAAGCCGTCGTGCGCGAACCGAACCGGGACCGCGCGCGGCGAATGCTGATTCGAATCCGCCAGGATCTCGACGCACACCCCGAGCCCGGCCCATGGATAGTGGCGGCGCGCACGCTGAGCGAGCGTTTGATCATCAGCTTCGACGCGCTCTACTACTTCGCGGAGCTGTTCACCGAGTGCTTGCTGCTCGAGGCGTCGGGCGCTGACCCCGAGCTGCTGCGGATCGAGTCGGAGATGGAAGCGGTCGAGCGGGCGCACGGACTGCGCGAGGACGAGTACTGGCATCTGGACGACGCGCCGGAGGAATGGCGCGCCCTCAGCGATGCGTGGGATGTGCGCGCGCGGGAGATCGTTGCGGCGGGAGTACCGGCCGGTCTGCACGTCGGCTTTCCCGTCGACGCCTTCCTCGACGACGAGATCAAATAGAAGCGGTGCGCCGTCGACGGCGGAGCGTTTGCTCTTGTCGACCAGGACCAGATAGGGCCGCACGTGGAGATCGGGGCGAAGCTTCTCGAGGAGTATCGTCTGGAATGCCACGTCCTCGAGCTTCTCCGCCCATTCGCCGCGGATCTTGTGCGGCTTCTTCTTTCCGCGGAGCGCGCCCTTGTTCCCCGCGGCAAGACTGGCCGCCTGCTCGTCACCGTCGAACGACTTTGCCTTGACCTCGAGGAGCCGAACGGTCGAGCCGCGCTTCACGAGAATGTCGACCCGTGCCTGCCGGCGGTTGTGAAGCAGCGTCGCGTCGAACAGCGTCACGTCGTCGCGCTCGAGGTATTCGATCGTCCTGGCGTACGCATCGGCGATGCTCGTGTCGCCGTGGTACTCGACCTGAATCCCGTCGGCGTGTTTGGCCTTCGCGAGCGCTTCAACCATGTATCCGCCCTCGGCGAGCAGCTCGAGGTACGGATTGTCGTCGGTATTGTCAGGGTATCGGTGTTCTCTGAAGTAGAGTTTCGCGGCGCACGTCCGTGCGAGTGTGAAATCCGATTTTGACAACGTGCGCCGCGAGGGCGCGGCGGCGGCGGCGGCGACCTGGGCGTGCGCTTCGGGGCCGGATTTCGAATGGTCGGTGGGCATGTGGGCCGCGTCCTCCGCTGACGCTGACAATGCGGGGCGAATTTGGCGTTTCTTTGCCGCGCCCGCGAATGGAATGGTGACGGCCAACCCCGCCAGCTCACCAACGTTGTCGCATGCCGAGTTGCGCTCTCTCCTCGACGCCGAGCATCTTATGTCCATGCCTGCCCTTCGCGACCGCACCTGGACAGTCGACGAGGTCGATCGCCTCATCGACGAGCGCGAAGGCTTGTATCCGCGGTACGAGCTCATCGACGGCGAGCTGCTCGTGACCCCGGCTCCCACAAACCGGCATCAACGCATCGTCGGCGAGTTATTCGTGCTCCTGCGCCAGTACGTCATTGCCAATCGACTCGGCGAGGCCCGGTTCGGGCACGCTCGGCTGACGCCCGACACACGCCTCCAACCAGATCTCTTCGTCGTTCCGTCGGTGGACGGAAAGCGCCCTCGCGCTGACGATTCCATCATCATCGACGCCAGCCTCGTGATCGAGGTCCTGTCACCGTCGTCGCTCCGACACGACCGTTTCACCAAGCGGCGATTCTTTCAGCACCGCGGCGTCCCGGTCTATTGGATCGTCGATCCCGACGGCGAATCGATTGAGGTCTGGCGGCCAGGCGACGAACGGCCCGAGGTGTCAGATGAACGCGTGACGTGGCAGCCGGAGGGCGCTCAGACTCCGTTCGAGCTGGACGTTCGGCGGTTCTTTGCTGAAGTCGCAGACGAGGAGCGGTGAAACGCTGAAATGGTGAAAGCGCTTCGGGCCTGAAGGCCCTCGCTGTGGTAACATTGACTGCGACGCGATCTCTGTCGCAGTCACGCCGTTACAAATCAGCGAGGCCGCCAAAGGCGGCCGACGCGCAAATACTGATTCACGGCTTCGCCAACTTCGCGTACGTCGAGTCGATCTTCCGCACGTAGCCGAGGGTCTCGGCGTACCGCCAGCGTCCGACGCTGGGCGCCACCTGCTCCACGCTCGCCCACACCGGCGGCCCCACCTTCGTCGCCGCCGCGAGCGCGCGGCCGATCGTGCCCTCGCCGGCGTTGTAGCTGGCGAACATGAAATGATACCGCTCGTCGTCGGGCACCGTCGTCTTCCACAGCTGCCACAGGTCGCGGTCGAACAGGATTCCCGCCGCGATGTTCCACTCCGGCTGGTCGATCGGCCCGAACTCCGGCCGGTGCGACGCGATGTCGTGATAGGTCGACGGCATGAGCTGCATCAGCCCGCGCGCGCCGACCCAGCTCTTCGCGTTGGGATTGAGCTGGCTCTCGGCGAAGCCCTGCGCCTTGAAATATTTCCAGTCGAACGCCGGGCCGAAGTAGCGCTTCGAGTATTTTCTGAACGTCGGGTCGTAGCGCTGGCTGATCTTCTTGGCGGCGCGCGCCTCGGCGGCGCGCTCCATCGCGTCGCCCGCCTTGGCGAGTGTCGAGCGCTGGGCGAGCACCGGCCGCGCGGCGACGACCGCTGCAAGGAGCCAGGCGATGAATCCAATGATCGCGACCCGGCGCGGCAGCACGAGCGTCATCAGCCGATCGCCCGCCCGACGATGAGCGCAATCGAGATCCAGAGCGCCGCGATGAAGATCGCCACGGCGATGTTTCCCTTCTTGAGCTCAGCTGGAAAGTCGACGTCGGGCGTCAGGCGATCGATGAT
>DATNAT010000271.1:0-13170 GCA_035572355.1 Gemmatimonadaceae bacterium | reverse complement strand
CGGAACGGATGCACCCGATCGTAGCTGCGCTCGGCGCCCGGCGTATACTCGCCGGTGACGTGCATGATCGTCGTCGGTGAGCCCTGGATCGCCGTGCGCTGCATGTAGTGGAGCACGCCGCGCACGCCGCCCATCTCCTCGCCGCCGCCGGCGCGCCCCGGCCCGCCGTGCACGAGGTTCGGAAGCGGAGAGCCGTGACCGGTCGATTCCTTGGCGCTGTCGCGGTTGACCACCATCAATCGACCGTGATAGGCCGCTGTGCCGAGCACGACGCGCCGCGCGACGCGGTCGTCTGCGGTGAACAGCGAGCCGACCAGACTGCCCTTCCCCTTCTTGGCCAGCTCGATCGCCTCGTCGACGTCGCGGTAGGGCATCACGGTGTTCACCGGCCCGAACGCTTCCACGTCGTGCGGCTCGCGCGCCCCCAGCGGATCCTTCGCGTAGAAGAGCAGCGTCGGAAAGAACGCGCCGCGCGCCCGATCCGCGCCGACTACGGGAAAGTCATTCAAGTTCCCATATACCAGCTCCGCCGAGCGGGCGATGGCATCGACGCTCTTTCTGACTTCGCGCACCTGGTCGCGCCCGGCCAGCGGCCCCATGCGCACGGACTCGACCGCCGGATCACCCATCGTGATCGTGTCGAGGCGCTTGGTCAGAGCGCGCATCACGTCTTGCACGGCCGCCTCCGGCACGAGCGTGCGGCGGATCGCCGTGCACTTCTGGCCCGCCTTCACCGTCATCTCGCGCGCGACTTCCTTGATGAAGAGATCGAACTCCGGCTCTCCCGCGCGGGCGTCCGGGCCCAGCATGGAGTAGTTGAGCGAGTCCGCCTCCATGTTGAACCGCACGCTGTTGTCGACGATCGCGCGCGACGTCTTGAGCATCTTACCCGTCGACGCCGAGCCGGTGAACGCCACGGCACTCTGGCTGTCGAGATGGTCGAGCAGATCGCCGGTGCTGCCGCAGAGCAGCTGGATCGCGCCGCGGGGAAAGACGTCGGCCTCGATCATCGCGCGAAAGACGGCTTCCGCGAGGTAGGACGTCAGCGTCGCCGGCTTCACGATCGCCGGCACGCCGGCGAGCAGCGTCGGGGCCAGCTTTTCGAGCATGCCCCACACGGGAAAGTTGAAGGCGTTGATGTGCACCGCCACGCCTTCCAGCGGCACGCAGATGTGCCGGCCGACGAACGTCCCGCCCTTCGACAGCGGCTCGATCGGGCCATCGACGTAGAAGCTCTCATTGGGAAACTCTCGGCGCCCGCGCGACGCGTAGGCGAAGAACGTCCCGATCCCGCCCTCGATGTCGATCCACGAATCCTGCTTCGTCGCGCCGGTCGCCGCCGAAACGAGATAGAACTCCTCCTTCCGCGCCATCAAGCGTTGCGCCATTGCCTTGAGCATCAACGCGCGCTCGTGGAAGGTGAGCCGCCGTAGCGCCGGCCCGCCGACTTCCTTGGCGTACCGCACCATGCCGGCGAAGTCGATCCCCGTCGTCGACGCCTCCGCGACCTTGTCTCCCGTCACGGCGTGAAACAGATCCGTCGCCGGCCCGGTCGTCGTCACCCATTCGCCGTTGACGAAATTGCCCAGTCGCCGCGGTTCGGCCCCCGCGGTTCCGATCGGTCGAACGGTTTCGAATGTCGTCGTCATGAAAGTCTCACGTCTTGGCTCGATGCCACCGGTCACACCCGCTCGAGGATCATCGCCATCCCCTGTCCCACGCCGATGCACATCGTGCACAGCGCGTAGCGGCCGCCGGTCTTCGCCAGCTCGCGCGCCGCGGTCAGCACCAGCCGCGCGCCCGACATCCCGAGCGGATGGCCGAGCGCGATCGCGCCGCCGTTCGGGTTCACGCGCGCGTCGTCGTCGGGCAAGCCGAGCTCGCGGAGACAGGCCAGCGACTGCGCTGCGAACGCTTCGTTCAACTCGATGACATCCATCTGCTCGAGCGAGAGCTTGGCCGACGCCAGCACCTTTCGCGACGACGGCACCGGGCCCATGCCCATGATCCGCGGCTCGACGCCGGCCACGGCGCTCGCCACGATCCGCGCCAGCGGCGCCGCATCGAGCTCGCGCGCCCCGCGTTCCGATCCGATGAGCAGCGCCGCGGCGCCATCGTTCAACCCCGACGAGTTCCCCGCCGTGACCGATCCGCCCTCGGCGCGAAACGCCGGCTTGAGCTTGGCGAGAATCTCCGGCGTCGTATCCGGCCGCAGGAATTCATCCTGATCGACGCACCGCGGCTCGCCTTTCTTTTGCGCGATCGTCACCGGCACGATCTCGTCGCGAAAACGGCCGCCGGCCCGCGCCTCCGCCGCTTTGCGCTGCGATCGATAGGCGAACGCATCCTGATCGCCGCGCGAGACCTCGTACTGCTCGGCGACGTTTTCCGCCGTCTGCCCCATCGAATGGGTGCCGTACTTCGACTTCATGGCCGGATTGACGAACCGCCACCCGAGACTCGTGTCGAACAGCTCGAGATCGCGCGCGAACGGCTTGCTCCCCTTGGACATCACGTACGGCGCGCGTGTCATGCTCTCCACTCCGCCGCCGACGTAGAGATCGCCTTCGCCGAGCTTCACCGAGCGCGCCACGTTGGCCACGGCGCTCATGCCGGACGCGCAGAGTCGGTTCACCGTTTCGCCGGGCACCGTCGGCGGCAGTCCGGCGAGCAGCAGTGCCATGCGTGCCACGTTGCGGTTGTCTTCGCCAGCCTGATTGGCGCAGCCGAGCACCACGTCAGTCACTCGCGCCGGATCGAGCGCCGGATGCCGCGCCACGAGCTGCTGGATCACGTGCGCCGCGAGATCGTCCGGCCGAACGTCGCTCAGCCCGCCCGAGAGATTGCCGACCGCGGTCCGCACGCCGTCGATGACGAACGCCTCGTTCATACGGTGCTCATGGTGAATTGCTTCCCCGTGTCGTAGACCGTGCCGTGGAACAGCGCCACGATCTCGCTACTCCGCGCCACTTCGACGCGAAAAAAGCCGAGCTTCGTCGTCGCGCTCTCCTCCACGGCCGTTGCCGTCAGCACGTCGCCCTGTCCGATGCGTTTGGGATAGGTGATCCCGTTCTCGATGCTGACCGTCACCTGTCCGTGTGTGTTCGAGGCAAAGGCCAGCGCACTGTCGGCGAGCGCGTAGGCGACCCCGCCGTGGCACACGCCGAAGCCGTTCAGCATGTCGGGGCGCACCGTCATCCGGACTGTCGCCCGCCGCGGTGCCACTTCCACGACTTCGATGCCGAGCCACCGGCTGAATGCGTCGCGCGCCATCATCGTCGCTACCACGCGTTCGGCGAGCGATTGCCGCTCGTCGATCATTCGAAGAACCGTCGTTGGTCGCGCACCATGCGCCGCAACAACGGACTCGGCCGATACCGATCCTCGCCGTACTCGAGATGCAGCTGGTCGAGCCACTTGAGCACGCGGGGCAGGCCGAGCTCGTTGCCCCAAGCCAACAAGCCCTTCGGATAATTTACCCCTTTCGTCATCGCGAGGTCGATGTCCTCGGGCGACGCGACGCGCAGCAGCACGGCATCGATCGCCTCGTTGATCAGCATCGCGACGATTCGCTCGACGAGGAGCTGGCCCGCCACCGGCTCTTTCGTCGGAGCCGGCGCGTTGGCGTCTTCTCGGTAGTCGTAGTATCCGCGCCCCGATTTGCGTCCGAGGAATCCCGCTTCGACGAGCCGCTTCTGGGTGAGCGAAGGACGGTATCGCGGCTCGTAGAAGAAACTCTCGAACACCGATCGCGTCACGGCGTAATTGACGTCGTTGCCGATGAAATCCATGAGCTCGAACGGGCCCATCCGGAAGCCGCCGAGCTCCTTCATCGCCCAGTCGATCGTCGGCGCGTCGGCAATCCCTTCCTCGAGGAGCCGCACCGCTTCACCGTAGAACGGGCGTGCGACGCGATTGACGATGAACCCAGGCGTGTCGCTGACGAGCACCGGCGTCTTGTTCCATCGATTCATCAACGCGAACGCCGACGAGGCGACGAGTGGATCACCGCCAAGCCAGGGCACGACTTCGACCAGGGCCATCACCGGCGCCGGATTGAAGAAGTGCAGACCGATCACACGCTCCGACGCGTCACACGCCGACGCGATCGACGTCACGGAGAGCGACGACGTGTTCGTTGCCAACACGGCGTCGCGCGATACCGCGCCCTCGAGCCGGCGGAACAGCGATCGCTTGACGTCGAGATCTTCGACCACCGCCTCGACGACGAGACCGCAACTCCGATACGGCGACAGATCGCTGCCGAGCGGCTCCCACGTGTAGTCAACGCGCGACATCAGCTCGTCCGCCGCGTCACGACTGGCCCGTCCTTTGGCCACCTCGCGTTCCATCGCCTTGGCGATGTTCGCCTGCGCGCGCTGCGTCGCGCCGGGCCCGACGTCGCCCACCACCACCTTGTGTCCCGCGGCGGCCGCCACCTGCGCGATACCGGTGCCCATTGCGCCCGCGCCGACGACGCCAATGACGGTCTCGTTGTCGAGTGCCATTTACGTCCCCGTAAAAACCGGCTTGCGCTTTTCGAGAAAAGCGCGAACGCCCTCGGCGTGATCCGACGTCTCGCCCGCCTCTCGCTGCAGCGCCTCCTCGACCGCGAGCTGGTGCTCGATGTCCACGCCGAGCGACGCGTTGAACCCTCGCTTGATCAGGCCGAGCGCGCGCGTCGGATAACTGGCCAGCTGCCGCGCGGTGCCGACGGCCGTTTCGATGAGCGCATCGGGCTCGGTCACCATGTACACGAGTCCCCACTCGCGCGCTTGTTCGGCAGGCATCTTGTCGGCGAGCATCGTCATCACCGCGGCGCGATGCAGCCCGACGAGGCGTGGCAGGATGAACGTTCCGCCGCTGTCCGGTATGAGCCCCACGCGCGCGAACGATTGCACGAACGTCGCCGCCGTCGACGCGAACACGATGTCGCAGGCGAATGCGATGTTGGCTCCCGCACCCGCCGCCACGCCGTTCACTGCCGCAATCACCGGCTTCTCGAGCAATCGAATCGCTCGCACCACGGGGTTGTAGCTCTCCCGGACGATCGCGCCCAAGTCGGCCCGTTCGCCCTCGCGCGGCATCGCCTCGGCCAGATCCTGACCGGCGCAGAACGCGCGACCAGCCCCCGTGAGCACGACCGCGCGCAGCGACGGATCGTCTCGCACTCGGTCGAGCGCTTCGCGCAGCTGTCGCGCCATCGATCGCGTGAAGCTGTTGAGCACGTCGGGACGGTTCAGCGTGATCGTCGCCACGCCGGCCGCCGCGTCGAACAAGATGTCCTCCATCCGACCCTCGACTCGGGAATCCATTCGGACCGCCTCGCCTGGGAAGATAGCCACGCCCACCCTGCCGGGGAGGTTGTGAATCGATACGACGCTGGCCCCGGCGCGCCGCCAACGGCAGATTACGACGCGTGACCACTCTGCCCGCACCGCGCCAGACCGGCTCGCCGCGCAAACGCAGCGCCGGTCGTGATCCCGATCCCCGATTCGACTGGCGCCGCATTGCCTACAATGCGCTCGTCTCTCGCTCGCTGGACGACATCGAGGAAACGACGAATCGCAACCGCGCGACGGTCCCGCGCGAACATCTCGTCCTCTACCAGTTCTCCGCCCGCGGTCACGACGTGGCGCAGACGATCCTCGGCTCGCTGATCGATCGGCCGCACGACGCTGCCAGCGCCTATTATCGCTCGCGGCCCCTGCTGCTCGCCCTTGGCCTTTCGATCGAGGATGCGTTCGCGAGTCCACTCGGTCGGGCGGGCGGATTCAGCGATGGGCGCGACATCGGCGTCGTGTGCAACTTGCCGAACCGCGACGGACCGATCGTGCTCCCGATGTCCGGGGACGTCGGCTCGCAGTACACACCGTGCGCCGGTTGGGCGCAGGCGATCGGATATCACGCCAACGTGCTGCGCGATCCGAGCTGGAAGGGCGCGATCGGCGTCGTCCTCGGCGGAGAAGCATCGGTCGCCACGAACGGTTTCTGGTCAGCGCTCACGATGGCGACGACCCTCTCGCTCCCGATGGTGTTCTACGTCGAGGACAACGGACTCGGCATCTCCGTGCGCGGCGATCTCCAGACGCCGGGCGGCGACATCGCGACCAATCTGCAATCGTTCGAGAACTTGTTCATCCAGAGCGGCGACGGAACGGATCCCGCCGATTCCGCGCGCTGCATCGCCGCATGTGTCGACCACGCGCGCAAAGGGAACGGCCCGGCCCTCGTTCGCCTCACGGTGCCGCGACTCTCGAGCCACTCCGGGCCCGACAATCAGCGCGGTTATCGTACCGAGAAGGAAATTGCCGCCGACGAGGCGCGGGATCCGTTGCCCAAGCTGCGCTCGTACCTCGTCCCGGCGCTGCTCACCGAGGCGGAGTGGTCGGAGCTCGAGGCAGAAGCGGCCCGTGACGTTCAATCGGCGCTCGACGCCGCCCGGGCGCGCCCCAATCCCGATCCGCTGAACGTCTCGCGTTGGGTTTACGCCGACGACAGCGCCGGTTCACCGGAAGCGTTCGGAGGGCTGTCGCGCGCGGAGCGCGCCGCGCTCGACAGCACCGACGCACCGTCGGAATCCGGCGACGTGGTGCGATTCGCCGAGGCGGTGCGGCGAACGCTCGCCCGCGAGCTCGAGGTCAATCCCAAGTGTCTGGTGTTCGGCGAAGACGTGGGCCGCAAGGGCGGCGTTCACCTCGTCACCGAGGGCTTGCAGAAGAAGTTCGGCGCCGAGCGTGTGTTCGACACCAGCTTGTCGGAAGAAGGCATCGTCGGCCGCGCCGTCGGCCTGGCAATCTCCGGTCTGATGCCGGTCGCCGAAATTCAATTTCGCAAATACGCCGATCCTGCTGCTGAACAACTCAACAACTGCGGCACGCTTCGCTGGCGAACGGCCAATCGATTCGCGGCGCCGATCGTCGTGCGGATGCCGGGTGGGTTCGGCAAGGACGTCGGCGATCCGTGGCACAGTCTCAGCGACGAAGTGCGATTCGCCCACGCCTATGGATGGCAGGTCGCGATCCCGTCGAACGCCGGGGACGCGGTGGGGTTGCTGCGGAGCGCGATGCGCGGCGCCAACCCGACGATCTTCTTCGAGCACCGGTCGCTGCTCATGACGAGCGACGGCAGCGCGCGCTATCCAGGCGACGATTTCATCGTCCCCTTCGGCCGCGCCTCTCTCGTGCGTCCGGGAAGCGACGTGACGCTGGTATCGTGGGGCGCGATGGTCCATCGCTGCGCCGACGCGGCGAGCCGATTTGGCGAACGCGTCGAGCTGCTCGACTTACGGACGATCGCGCCCTGGGACCGCGAGCAGGTGCTCGCGTCCGTCGGCAAGACCGGCCGATGCTTGATCGTGCATGAGGATAACTTGACGGCGGGATTCGGTGCCGAAATCGCGGCGACGGTGGCCAAGGAGGCGTTCTGGCGCCTCGACGCGCCCGTCGATCGCCTGGCTGTGGCCGACATCCCGATGCCCTATCATCCCGTGCTCCTCGACGCCGTGCTGCCAAGCGCCGACGTCATCGCCGATCGCATCGACACGCTGCTGCGGGCCTGAATCAACCGGCCGCGCGGCGAGCGCGGCGGACTGTTAAAGGTCTTGAATTCGAGCGCTCCGGCGCCTAGCGTTGTCGGGCCGCGATGCGTGCGGCCGTCGACGCCGGCGTGATCGTTCACTCCCTTGGAGATCATGTGACGCACTCCCGACGTTTCTTGTGCGCCGTGGCAGCGCTGCAGCTCGCGTCGGCCGCCGCCAACACGGCCTCGGCTCAGCGGTCGGACCAGGCGACCATTCCGCGCGATCTGGCGGCGGCGTTCGTCCGCATGTACGTGCCGAACGACACGACCAGCGTCGTGGACTTCACACCGGACTCGATTCCCCTCGAGATCGGATCGATCGTCGAGCTACCTCCCGGCGCGCGACTGCTCGGCACGGTCTCGGTCGGCAAGACAGCGTACGTCCTCGGCACGGCCAGCTCGCCGGCGGACTCCGTTCTCGCCTGGTACGCGCGGCAGGCGGCACAGCACCATTGGTCCGCCGAAGCGTTGGTGCGAGCGACTGGCAATCCGCTTGCGGGCGGCTTTCGGCCGGCGCCGCCGGTGCGACCGACGATCTTCTGCGCCAACGGCACTGGGCTCGACGTTGCCGCCAAGACCGTGGCCGGCGTCACGACCTTTCGCGTCCGCGTGTCGCCGAACGGGTTTCCCTGCACCACCCCGACCATCGCATTCCGTCCGATCGCGCCTCGGTCGCCGCTCCCCATACTTTACAATCCTGTGAACGCCTCGACGAGCGTCCAGTGCTACAGCAGCGGCCCACGCCAGGCCACGCAGACGCAGCTCGTTGTCGAGATGACGCCTACGGAGCTGCTGCAGCACTACGCACAGCAACTCGAGAAACAGGGCTGGCTCCCGATGCAAGGAGAATTCCCGGTCGTGACCCAGTCATGGAGCCGCCGTGACTCGTCCGGCGTGACCGAGGTGGCGACGCTGACCATCGGTGTATCGCCAACCGCCCCGATGTGCCGCAATGGAACGCTCGACGTCACCACGCTGAGGAGCCGCTGACATGCGACGGTCGACTTTTTCCGCCTGTGCGGTGACGCTCGCCGCCGCGTGCGTGTCTGCCACAGCCGCGGCGGCGCAGAACGCGCCAGCGGCGGGGCCGGAGATGATTCCGCGCGAGCTGGCCGAAGCATTGCTTCGACCCTACGTCGGCTTCTCGTTCAACGGCGGCGGCGACTTCGTCGTCGGAAAGGTGCCGCCGCTCCTCGCGCCATACTTGTACGTGCCGCCCGACGCCCATGTGATCGGTGGCATACAGACGCAGACGACGACGATCGCCGTATTCACCGTTCCGATCCCGCTGGAACAGGTCCGACTCCTCTATGCGCGCGAAGAGCCGAAGCTCGGATGGACGCAGCCTCCGGCGTTCGACGCGATGCGTGGATGGGGATTCATGCCGGCGCCCGGCACGAGCTCGAGCGGCGACGGCTATGAGTATTGTCACATCGGGCAGTCGCTCCGAATTATTCCCAGCTACTCGACCGGCGGATCGACGCAGATCACCGCGACCGTCCAGAACTTCGGCGGATCGCGGTGCGGGCTGCAGCAGCCGAACATCGGCGGCCGACCGGTTCCACCTCCCGGCGCGCCAACGGTGTTCAATCCAGACGGCTCGCAGATGAACGCTCAGGTCTGCCTGCAGTTCGCCGGCATCGGATCGATCAGCTCGACGACCTCCGAACGCTTGCAATCGCCGCTCTCGCCGGCGCAGCTCCTCGACCATTTCGCACGACAGCTCGCGGATTCGGGCTGGAAGGGCGCCACGAGCGAGCCGGGGGCTCGACGCACCTGGACTCGCCCGGACACGGGAGGGTTGACGCGCGAACTGACGATCACCGCCCTACCGGCGACGAACGTTGCGCAGAGCACCAACTGTCACGATCTGACGATGACCGTGCGGCTGGTTCCGCCGGCGCTTCGCCGGCCATGACCGCACCACGGCGAGATCACAAAAAATGACAAACCCCTCAGGAGCAGCACGCCGCTGCCTGAGGGGCTCATCCTTGCTGGCGGGATTCGATCGATTGGTTCGACACCACGGCGTGCGTGGTCTGATCGACTTCCCTTTGTCCGATTCGTATCGGTCCGAACCGGTGCTCTGGAATTCTTCAAAGCGTACGGTCGTGGCCAGCAACCTCCCGACCGGTGTGACGGCGTCGAACCGCCGACCCACAGTGCCCCGACAGCGTCCCGCCGAAGCGATTCCAATCGCGGGTTAGACCGTTTCCGTGATCGGGCGCCTATAGTGCAATCGATGCCGAGTTCCGTCAATCGAGAAAATTTCCCGAAGGGAGTAACCGGTGGGACGGTGGAATGCGGCTCGTGGATCGTAACAACCGCAACGCCGGGTGTGCTTGGCGCGCGAGAACCAGCCCCGCATCCAAAAAAAAACGGCGGCCCGGTGTCGAGATCCTGCTCGGCCGTACGACCGATCCGTTCAATCCGTGTTGCTATCCGCTGAATCCGTATCCCCGGGTTGTCAGTGGAGCCTCCCGAGCGGTGGTTCGTCGCGGCGAGTCGGGTTGGAACACATTAGACGCCGATGCCGCGAGTGGGTGCGAATCGACGCGTTGCCCCGGGGCCAAGGACGAACGGCCCAATCCCTGAACGCTGCTGGGCTACTCATGCTCGAAGCTTACGGGTGCCCCCTCAGCCGTTACCATATCTGCGGCACACGCCCCGCGCCCGGCAATCCACGTTCAGATCGCTTTGAATTCCTCGAACGGCTGACGGCACGAGCGGCAGTACCAGATTGACTTGCACGCCGTCGAGCCGAACTCGCTCCGCTGCTCGGTATCGGCAGCGCCGCAGAACGGGCAAGCGACGCTCGCGGCGCGGCGGCGCAGCGGCGTGAGCTCCTCGACCGCCGCCGCTCGGCCGGGCGGCGCGATCCCGTACGCGCGCAGCTTTTCCCGCGCCGCCGGGGAGATCCAATCGGTCGTCCACGCCGGCGCATAGATCGTCCGCAGTTCCACCGGACCGAGCCCGTGCTCTGTGAGCGCCGCCGCGATCGACTGTTCGATCTCGTGCATGGCCGGGCATCCCGAGTAGGTCGGCGTGATCGTGACCACGACACGCCCGTCGTTCGCCGACACGTCGCGGACGATCCCCAGCTCGACGACACTCAGCACCGGCACCTCGGGGTCCTTCACCTCGTCGAGGATGGCGAACAGCTCGTCGCGTGACGGCGGCGCGCGTTTCACCACGTGGCCCCCGGATGCGAGCGCGCGACAATCTGCATCTCGGCCAGCAGATGGCCCAGGTGCTCGGTGTGCCGCCCGTCGCGTCCACCGCGCTGCATGTACCGTGTATCGGGAACGGAAAGACTGGCGCGACCGAGCACGTCCATCACGACGGCTCGCCACGGCGCCTCGAGCGTCGACGGGTCGACGCCAGCGCCCGCTGTCGCCGCACTGTCGTCGATCGCGTCCGTCGCGAACAACTCGCCGGTGTAGCGCCAGAGTTCGTCGACCGCATTCTGCGCGCGTGCGTGGCTTTCATCCGTGCCGTCGCCGAGCGTGACGACCCATTCGGCGCAATGGCGCACGTGATATCGATACTCTTTCACCGCCTTGGCGGCGATGCCCGCCAGCGTCTCGTTCGCGCTGTGCGTGAGCGCCTCGGCCTGCAACAGCGCGAACTGGCTGAACAGGAATTGGCGCACGATGGTGAACGCGAAGTCGCCGTTCGGCAGCTCGACGAGGAGGGCGTTTCGATAGTCGACGGCGTCGCGAAAATACGCGAATGCATCCTCCGAGCGGCCGGCGCCTTCGAGCGCGCCGCCGAGCTTGAGCAATGCGGTGGCCTGGCCGATCAGATCGAGCGCGATGTTGGCCAGCGCGATGTCCTCCTCGAGGATCGGGCCGTGGCCGCACCACTCGGACAGCCGATGGCCGAGCACGAGGCGGTCGTCGCCAAGTCGGACGACATAGGGAACGAGCGGGCTGGCGTCCGTCACGCGGCGGCTCGATTAGAAAACACGAACACCGCGCGGTACCTTGTAGAATTGCGGATGGCGGTAGGGCTTGTCGTTTCCCGGATCGAAGAACGGGCCCATGTCGGCTGGAGTCGACGCCGTGATCTCGGCGCTCGGCACCACCCAGATGCTCACCGCCTCGCCGCGCCGCGCGTACACGTCGCGCGCGTTCTGGAGCGCCTGCTCCGCGGACGTGGCGTGCACGCTGCCGGCATGCTCGTGCGGGGCGCCTTCGGGCGGCTGCAGAAACACCTCCCAGAGCGGCCACTGCGTGTCGCGCCCCTCGCTCGTGCTCGATTCGCCGTTCACCATCGGTTCCCGGTTCGTGCGCGTGGAATCACCATTGCCTCGGCGTGAAGACGGCGGCCGATGCCGGGCCGCCGCTCGTCTGTCCTCTGCTGCGGCTACGCCGCGTCGCTCGTTCGGCGTCGTTTTGCGGCACGCGCCGTCGCCGCCGCCCGCACCCACGCGCCGTCATCGTGCGCCTTGCGGCGCGCGGCCAGCCGTTCGCGATTACATGGCCCGTCGCCTTTCACGACGCGCCAGAACTCGTCCCAGTCGATCGCGCCGAACGACCAGTTCTGCGTCGCCTCGTCGTACCGCAGCTCGGCGTCGGGCAGCGCGAGATCGATGGCCTTGGCTTGAGCGACGGTGAGGTTGACGAATCGCTGTCTCAGCTCGTCATTGCTCTTCTTCTTGACACCCCACCGCATCAACTCGTCCGAGTTCGACGACGCGCTGTCGGGCGGCCCGAACATCATCAGCGACGGCCACCACCAGCGGTTGACCGCGTCCTGCGCCATGGCGCGCTGCGCCGGCGTGCCGGCGGCGAGCGTGGCCATGATCTCGTAGCCCTGGCGCTTGTGAAAGTTCTCTTCTTTGCAGATGCGAACCATCGCTCGCGCAT
Source organism: Gemmatimonadaceae bacterium (assembly GCA_035572355.1). Classification (GTDB taxonomy): domain Bacteria; phylum Gemmatimonadota; class Gemmatimonadetes; order Gemmatimonadales; family Gemmatimonadaceae; genus JAQBQB01. The sequence goes on along the minus strand of DATNAT010000271.1, from coordinate 718 downwards.
ATGGACCGTAGCTCGCTTTGGCGAGCATCGTCTGATTGACGATCGCCGCTCCATCGACGAACCAGCCGATGCAGCCGATGTCGGCCCAGGTCAGCGTCGGATAGTTGAAGATGCTGGAGTACTTGGCCGTGCCGGCGAGGAGCTGATCGATCAGCTCCTGCCGGTCGACGCCGAGCGTTTCGGTACCGCAGTAGATGTAGAGGCCATGCCCGGCCTCGTCCTGCACCTTGGCGAGCAGCGCCATCTTTCGCCGCAGGCTCGGCGCCCGCGTGATCCAGTTCCCCTCGGGCAGCATCCCAACGATCTCGGAGTGCGCGTGCTGGGACATCATGCGCACGAGCTGCTTCCGATATCGCAGCGGCATCCAGTCCTTGGGCTCGATGCTTTCGCCGCGGGCGATCCGCGCTTCGAACTCGGCGACGCGCGCCGGCTCGTCGGGTGCCGCGACGGGACTGGGGGATGGTGTGGCCACGCGTGTCTCTCCGATGGCGGGCGCGGGGTCGAGCGCCCGCAAATCTTCCTGCTGAAATCTAGTGCCGCACTCGGCCGGGCGGATAGATTGCGGCGTCGAACAACCCTCGGAATCGGTCGGCATGCGCTCTCGTCCGTTCACTGCAGCACTCGCCGCGGTCGCCATTCTCGCCGCGTTGTCGGCACGCCTTGCCGCGCAGGATGAAGGGGCCGATCCCCGTGCTGGGGGGCTCGTCGGCGGCAACTA
>DATNAT010000270.1:0-3280 GCA_035572355.1 Gemmatimonadaceae bacterium | reverse complement strand
CGCGCGGTCGATCGCTTCCTTGCACATGCGATGCGTCCCATGTGGGTCGGAGAGATCGCCCGCCACGAAGATGAGATCGGGGCGAACCTCGTCGACGAGGGCGCGCACGATCGCCACGTCGGCGGGACCGATCGGATCCTTTCGCACCTTGCCGGTCTGGTAGAATGGCAGGTTGAGAAATCGCGCCGCGCTGCGCGGCAGGCCGAGCGTCTCGATTCCGCTCACCGCTTCGGCTTCGCGAATGATCCGCTTGATGTCCTGTACTTCCGGAATGTCCACCTCGCCTGGCGTCTTGCGGTCGAGGCACTCTTCCACCTTCGCGGCGAGCGAATCGACCTTCGCCTGCTCGATGCGCCCCTCACCGGCCAGTCGCTCGATGAAGTCGACGTAACGGCGCACGTCGTGGTCGAACACCGCGATGTTGCCGCTCGTCATGTAGGCGACGACGATGTCGTTGTCGTTCTCGACGAGCTTCCGCAGAATGCCGCCCATCGAGATCACGTCGTCATCGGGGTGCGGCGAGAAGCAGATGATCTTGCGTCCCACCGGAAGCTTCGACTTGCCGCGAATCTTGGCGCCGAGGACGTTGAACACCTTGCCGTTCACCTCGCCCGGCGATCCGAACTTGGCGACGAGCGACGACATGCGCGCGTCGGCGTAGTCGCGCTGGGTGAGCTTGAGGATCGCCTTGTCGGTGCGCTGCGACAGCCACATCACGGCGCGCACGATCAGGTCCTGCGTCCACTGCACCTCGTCGATCAGCCACGGCGTCTTGATGCGCGTCAGTTCGGCGGCGGCGGCGCGATCGAGGTAGAACGTCGTGTTCGGGTGCGATTGGAGGAAGGTCGCCGCCACCTCGACGTCGACGTCGCCCTCGACGGCGCGGCGAACGATGCTCGCCTTGTGCTCGCCGGTAGCGATGATCGCGATCTCGCGCGCGTCGAGAATGGTGGCGATGCCCATCGTTACCGCCTCGCGCGGCACGAACTCTTCGCCGAAGAAGTCGGCTGCCGCGTCCTTGCGCGTCACGGCGTCGAGCGTCACGAGGCGTGTGCGACTCTCGGCGCCCGATCCCGGCTCGTTGAAGCCGATGTGGCCCGTCTTGCCGATGCCGAGAATCTGAAAATCGATTCCGCCGGCGCGCTGGATGTCGCTCTCGTACCGGCGTGCCGCGTCGTCGACCTGGTCGCGCGGCCGATCGCCGGGCGGGATATGGACGTTCTCCGGTGCCACGTCGATCTGCGAGAAGAGGTTCTCCCACATGAACCGATGGTAGGAATGAATGCTCTCCTTGGGCATCGGATAGTACTCGTCGAGATTGAACGTCACGACGTCGGCGAAGCTCAACCCCTCCGTTTCGTGCATGCGGATGAGCTCGCGATAGATGCCGATCGGCGTCGAGCCGGTCGCGAGGCCGAGCACGGTCCGTTCGCCCGCGGCATTCCGCTCGCGGATCAGCGTCGCGATGCGGTTCGCGACGAGCCGAGCGATGTCGGCGTGATCCTCGACGACGACGGTGCGCAAGCGTTCGATGCCGGTTGCGGCGTGGGCGCCACGAAAAAGGGGCGCCGCACGATCACTCGGATCGCGCGCGCCCCTTTCCGTCACGACCGCGTCCCGGCGTGAGCCAGCGACGGATCGGTCCATTGTACTCCAGGCGAACGGGTATTACGCGGAGAACGAGCTGCCGCAGCCGCAGCCGCCCGTGGAATTCGGGTTCTTGAAGGTGAAGCCGGAGCCCTGCATCGACGAGACATAGTCGATGGTGACGCCGTTCAGGTACTGTGCCGAGAAGGGGTCGACGAACACGTTCCAGTCGCCCTGCGCGACGACGAGGTCGTCTTCGGCGGCGGCATCTTCGATCAACAGGCCGTACTTGAAGCCGCTACAACCGCCGGGCTGGACGCTCACGCGGAGTCCGCCTTTGGCGGGATCGACGCCTTCCTGCTCCATGAACTTCTTCACTTCGACGGAGGCGGCCGACGTAACGGTCACCATCACCTCCGGTTGATTCATCGTGCTCATCGTGGAGCCTCCAGTAGATGCAGCCAAGTGCTAGCGGCCATGGTACATAGATGAAGTATAGCGCGACGGGCAAGCGGCTTCAATCGGCGGCCATCGAGACTGGCTCACCGGCCTGAATGGCGGGCGGCGGGACCTCGTTCCTGAATGACCGCGCGATCCAGATGAAGGCAACGGCGGCGATCACCAGCAGGATCAGCCCGTTGGCGAGCTCGCCGAACACCAGCTTCCCGATCCCGAACAGCGTCGCGTACACCGCCACGATCCCCGCGATCCAGTTCGTCCACGCAAGTGCGCCGCCAGGCGTCTTCTCGCGGCCGAAGCCGAGCCGCTCAGATACGCGCGCCCAGCCAGGTCCGCCCGGCCGAACGCGCAGATAGAAGGCATCGAGCGTCTCGTCCGGCTCGGGCGACGTCAGGTAGGTCACCGCGAGCCAGACGATGGTGCTGATCACGACCGTGACGAGCATCGTCACCGCGACGACGCGCGGATCGCCGTCCGGATAGTTGCGGGCGACGATCGGCTGGGTGGCCAGTGAAACCACCGCCGAAATGATCATCGCGCTGATCTCCGACCAGGCGTTCACGCGCCACCAGTACCAGCGAAGAATGAGCACGAGGCCCGTGCCTGATCCGAGCGCGAGCAGAAACTCCCACATCTTGGCCACGGAGTCGACGCGCCAGGCCACGACCGCCGAGAGGAGGAAGAGCACCACCGTCGTCCAGCGCGACACGGAAACGTAGTGCTTGTCGGTATCGCGCTTGTTGAGGAACCTCTTGTAGAAGTCGTTCACGATGTACGACGCGCCCCAGTTGAGCTGCGTGCCGACGGTCGACATGTACGCCGCGGCGAACCCCGCCATCATCACGCCCTTCCACGGCGTCGGCAGCAGATCGACGAACGCCTGCACGTAGGCCGCCTCGTGATCGTGCGTGGGACCGATCCCGGCGGGGTAGAGCAGGATCGTAGCGAGCGCGGTGACGATCCATGGCCACGGGCGAATCGCGTAGTGCGCCACTTGGAAGAACAGCGTTGCCAGCACGCCGTCGCGCTCCGTCTTTGCCGAGAAGATGCGTTGCGCCACGTAACCACCGCCCCCGGGCTCGGCGCCCGGATACCAGGCGGCCCACCACTGCACCGACAGGAACACGCCGAGGGCGAGCATCGGCATCCACGTGTAGGCCTCGATCCCGTGCCCCGTGAACTTGACCGGGAGCACCGAGAGCGCCGCCGTCGAGCTGCCGAAATGCGCCGCGAC
>DATNAT010000269.1:0-41240 GCA_035572355.1 Gemmatimonadaceae bacterium | reverse complement strand
TGCCGCGCTCCTTGCTCTTCGAGGGGTGGGAGGGCAGAATCCGGTGGTAGCTCGGACACCAACCCCCGACCCCTCAATGCGACTCACTCGTTCCCTCGCCCTTCGCACTGCGATCGGCGCGATTACCGCGGCCGCCCTCGCGGCGCCGCTCGCCGCGCAGACTTTTCCGGCCGCTCCGACGGACACGCTCACCGATCCGGTGCGGATCCTCGTGTCCCGCCTCAACCTCGAGCAGTACAAGGCGACGATCAAAGGCCTCACCCAGTTCGGCGACCGCCGCCAGGGGACCGAGCGCAATCGCAAGGCGGTCGACTGGATCGAGGCGCAGCTCAAGAGCTACGGCTGCACGAACACCGAGCGCATTCACTACGAATACCACACTCCGCAGCGTGGCGGTGGGAATCGCGGTGCCGCGGGCGGTCGCGGCGGGAACCGTGGGCGGGGGCCGGCGCGAGAGCCCGGAACGGTGATCTCCACGAACACCAAGGCTGCCGGACAGGGCGGCAGCGAGATGCGGGGCGTGCGGACCGCGACCGGGGTGAATGTCGACTCCACACGCCAGCCCGATCCGTCCATTCGCGCACGCGATGCCGAACCGGCGACCGACGGCCCGCGGGAAGAGGTCTACTGCACGAAGGTCGGCAGCACCCATCCGGACGAGATGTACATCGTCGGTGGCCACATGGATGGACACGGCTGGAACGAAGCGGCGAACGACGACGGTTCAGGCACGGCGCTGGTGATGGAGCTGGCCCGAGTGCTCAACGCGCCCGACGTCAAGACAGATCGGTCGATCCGCTTCGCACTCTGGAACAATGAGGAGACGGGCCTCAACGGCGCGCATGCCTACGTCGACCAGCGACAGGCGCTGCAGGGCAAGGAAGATCCGGCGGGGTCGGGGAAGTATCCCGAGCCGAAATGGCTGGGCATGATCCAACACGACATGATGATGTGGGACCACGGGATGCCGCGCGCCGACGGCACCGTGAGCCCCGACCAACGTCCGGAAGCGGACGTGAACATCGAGTTTCAGTCGACGGCCAAGATGGCGGACGCCGCGCAGAAGCTCGCCTGGTTCTTCCGCTCGGCGAACGAGCGCTACGCGACCGACTATCCGGCGCGCGTCGGTCCGCACATGACGAACACCGACTCCGATCCGTTCAAGGATCTCATCCCGGCGATCAGCCTCCGCGAGAACGAGCGCGGCGAGCAGATCGGCGCGGGCTGGGATCCGAACTGGCATCAACCGTCGGACGTGTTCAAGACGTACAGCGACAAGGATTTTCGACTCGGCATGAACGCGGCGCAGACGACCCTCGCGGCGGTCGCGCTGCTCACCGGGGCGACGGTCCAGAAATAGGATCTTTCGTCGATGGCGTGACGACCTCGGGCGGGCCCCGACGACGAAGGGCGACAGAATGCTTTGGATTTGATGGGGATTCTTTGGATCGTTCTACCGCGTGGGATAGGATTGCCTGCGGTATCGACCAATGAGCCTTTTTGAAACGGCACACCGGCAAGGCTCGATGGCTGAACCTTGCCGGTGTGCCGTTTTCAAGCTATGCCGGCTCGACGCCGTTCCGATCATCCGCCAAAGAATCCGCCCCGCCCGCCGCCGGCGCGGCCGGGTCGGACCTGCCGGATCGCCTGGTTGTCGAGGAAGAGCGCGATGAACGGCGGCAGCTTTCGAATCTGCTCATCGGTCAACAGCTTCTTCGCCGACGGCCCGTAGATGGCCATCTGATCGAGCGACTGATTCTCGGCGGCGCGCACGCGATCGTACGCCTCGTCGAGATCGTACTTGTCGGGTAGCGCCGCGAGATATTTGGCGACCGGCGTCCAGATCGAGTCGATGACCTTGCCATACGTCTTGTTGAGGATCGCGATGCTGTCGGCGACGTCGTTGCTCAAGCCGAGCGAGTCCTGCTGCCGCAACATCTGCTCGAAGGGATTCGGATACGTGCGCTCGAACTGCTGCTTGATCTGATTGTCGTTCAGCTTGTTGCCGCGCCCGCCGCGCCCCGAGCGCAGACGGAGAAAGAGATCCTGCCGCTCGCGCTCCGGCCCGACATCGACCCGCACGTCGAGCGTGAGCTGCATCGGCGCCAGGTTGAGCGCGCTGGCCTGACGGCTCGCGCCGAACCGCGGGTTGACGTCGTACTTGTACGAGTTCGTCGTCTGGTCGAAGCCGCGGACGAAGAGCAGCGTCGGATCGGTGAAGCTCGGCGCGCCCCAGCCGTGCAGATTGTTCGAGCCGTGGACGAGCGCGTCGATGCCGGTGAGCGGGTTGGCGATGCCGAGCGAGATCGTCGCGCGGTCGGGCAGCTTGAGTACCTGCGAGACCAGCGACACGCGCAGACTCAGGCTCGTCGACCAGGGGCCCTCGCAGCTGTTCTGCCCCGCCACGGTGTTGAGTTGCCGCTCGAGGCAGCTCCGCACCGAGCTCGGCGCGTTCGCCAACAGGTTCTGCATCGACGCGGCGAGCGTTGGGTCGGCCGTCTTGGTCGGATCGTAGATGAACGCGCGATCGTTGTTGTAGCCGTCGCCGTTGATGTCGCCCGACACGCTCGGCGTGAACGGATTGCCCGACTGTACGCGGCCGAAGGCGATGACGCTCACGGCCTGGTGGAAGGTGTAGCCCACGTTGTAGGTGATCTGATGCCGCGCGTCGCGCGCGCCGCGAGCCCACTGGATATCGAACGGGTCGCCGGCGGTCGAACCGCCGCTGAAGCCGCGCGTCTCGTCGGTCACCTTCTGCCAGACGTACGTCACGCTCCACTGGAACGACGAGTTGAACGCGATCGGCGAGATGCCGATCGAAGCCTGCGTGCTGTGCGACTTCATGTCCGACAGATAGTCCGTCACCTGCGCGAAATCCTGCGTCTTGCGGGCGTCGCGCGAGATGATCGCGCCGGTCGACGGGAAGATGCTCGTCGAATTGACGTACACCGGGCGATTGCCTTCCGTCGTCAACGTGAACAGCGGCCGCTCGGCGAAATTGAGGTCGATCTGACTCTGCTGATTCAGGTTCAATGAATACGTGCCGCTCGTCGAAAGACGGAAACGGTTGTCGAGGATCGGCGCGTTCCAGTTCAGATTCGCCCGCCAGCTGCGCTGCGGAATGTAGTCCGGCGTGAACAGCGACACGTTCGGCACCGTGCTGGAAAGCGTCGTCGTGTTGTCGGCGCAGGTCGTGGGAATCGAGCCGGTGCTCTGCAGATAGTCCGCCCAGTTCGGAAGCGGTACGGCGCTGCCGATGCAGCTCAGCTGCTGCGCCGCCGACGGCAGGCCGGTCTGGTCGACTGCCGCGGCGATGAGGTTCGAGCTCGGGAGATTCTGGAACTCGCCGACGCCGCCCGAGATCTGGCCGCGCGATCCGCGGAATGCGCCCTGGAAACCGCCGATCTGCGGGTTGGTGCCGTAGGTCCAGCTGAAGCCCAACCGCGGGCTCACGTAGATGCCGCGCGGCACCGCGTCGTTGCGCTGGCCGAACACCGAATCAACGAGCGGGTTGAACGCCGGGTTCCCCTGAAAGTGCGACGCGTCGACCCGCACGCCGTAGGTGAGCTGGAGCCGCTGCATCGGCCGATACGCGTCGCCCAGCCACGCCGAAGCGCCGAGATCGTCGCCGAGCCGGCGGTTCACCTGCAGACGTCGCGTGAAGCTGAATGGCAAGCTGTCCTGAAAATCCTGCAGCGAGTTGTAGACGTACGTGCCGAACCGGTTCGTCGTGTTGTCCTGCGAGTAGCGGTTGTAGCGGAAGTCGACGCCGAACTTGTACCGGTGCTTGTTGTCGAGGCTGATCCAGGAGAGCTGATTCTGCAGCTCGCCGGTCGTCGTCACCGAGTTGCGCGGGAGAGACGTGCTGCCGCCGAACTGGAGGTTCGACACGCCGGCGCTGCCATCCGGAAAGTCCGAGTTCACGCGCACCGTCGCCGACGGCAGCTCGATGTATGGATCGCCCGACGTCACGCTTTCCTGGACCGCACCGCTCGTCTCGTTGAGGAAATTGTCCCAGAAGTACGTCGAGTGCCGAGCCTGGATCGCGCCGCCGTAGTTGCGCGTCTGCCCGCCGTGCACCGGCACCGCGGTGTTGCCGACGCTCGTCGCGTCCTGGCCGCTCCACCGCCCGTTGAGCGTGATGTTGAAGTTGTGGCCGCCGCTCGGCGCGAAGTCGAAGCTCGAGAGGAACGAGCCGTTCTCCGTGAGATGATCGCTCGGGATGGCCGACGTCGAGAGCGGAATCCCCTCGCTCTGCAGCATGTTGAGCAGGCGCGCCACCGAATCCTGCGACACGCCGACGCGCTCGAGCGCGAGCGGATCGCTGTTGAGCAGATCGAAGAGATTGTTCGACCGGCGGCCGACCTGCCAGGAGAACGAGTAGAAGGACTTGTCGAGCTGGAACGGCCCCGCCGCGTTGCCGCTGAATTGCAGATTCGTGAACTGCTGGCCGAGCTGCCGTCCCACGGCGTCGGTGTACTGCAGCGACGGCGCGTCGACGGTCTGGTGGATCGAGCGAACTCTATAGTTGCTGCCGCTGCTCGTGCGGAGCGAGATCTGCGCGCCGGAGAAGCCGCCGCGCGAGGGATCGAAGCTCGACGTGGTGACGCGCGTCTGCGTCGTGGCGTCGCGCGGGAGATCGGTGCCGCCGAAGTTGAGCCCGTTCAGCGTGATGTTGTTCTGATCGGCGCCGAGGCCGAGTACCGAGATGCCCGACGCGCCGCCGTCGGTGCCTGGAATGAGCGTGACGCCGGGCAGCGTCGCCGCCATCGCCGAGAGATCGCCGAGCACGTCGATCGGCACGTTGTTGTTGTTCAGCACCTGATCGCGGCCGCCCACGTCCAGCTGGTTGCCGTCGCGACCCGGCTTTTCGCGGCCCGCGTTCACCCGTACCGCCTCGAGCACGACGGCCGACTTCGACATCGTGGCGTCGGCCACGAGAATATCCTCATCGACCTCCCGTCGCACTTCGAATCGGGTCGGTTGAAACCCGATGGCGGTGTAGGCCATCATGTAATCACCACCGCCGCCGCTGAAGATGATCGAGAAGCGGCCATCCTTGTTCGTCTTCGCCGTACGCGAGGTCTGATTGACGAGCGACGTCGCGGTGACGGTGACGTTCTCCACCGGCTTCTTGTCGCTGCCGAGCACCTGGCCGCGGAGGATGTCGGCGTCCTGGGCGTGGAGCGGGACGAACGCGCCGAACAACGTGATGAGCGCCAGCAATATCGAGCGACGAGGTGACACGGGCGGCCTCGAGAATTTGTGCGTAGTGAGAGTGGGACACCTCATCTACGCACGAACGGCCGTCGGGGTTGGAGCGCGGAGAGAGAGGGAGCGCATAGATCGGCGCGCCTGGGCTGGCGACGTATAGATCTCTTAGCGCTCGACTCCGAGCCGCCGCCTCACGGATCCTCCGGCCCGATGTGTCGGAGATACAAATTGATCGAGCCGAACGGCATGTTCGTCTCGAGCTGCACGAGCGTGCGCGCCGAGTCGTCGGACAGCCACAGCCGCGCGTTGCCGCGCTTCGAGAACATACGGCTGGTCGTGATCTGCGGCTTGAGCAGCAACGCGACGAAACGGCCAGCGGGCACGTCGAGCGTGTCGCGCCGCACGACATGCACGACGACCGGATTCCCATCCGGTTTGAAGTAGCGGCGGAACACGTAGCACTGCCCGGGCGCGAGCGGCAGCGTGCGCACGAGATAGACGAGCGACACGTCGTCGAGCGGGTCGGCGACGGACGCACCGACCTTCCCGTCCTTCGTTCGATAGGTACGCGCGTCGGGGAAGATCTGTGTGTCGCGATTCGCGTGGTAATGCGGATCGTGCACGTTCTGCACGAAGCGATACGAGTCGAAGCTGAGCGAGTCGAACCAGCTGGTCGTCGTGTCGTGCACGCTCAAGCCCGAGAAGCCGCCGCCCACGGTGAACGACGCCTTCCACGCTTGGCGCCCGCGCACGGTGTCGCGTCCATAGAAGCGCATCTCGGCGCCGCCGACGTGCACGCTGATGTGCAACTTCTCGAACGACGCCGAGTAATGCAGCTCCTCGCCGGACGCGAACGTCGGATTGACGATCTGCCCCTCGAGGGCGCTCGTCACATCCATCTGCCGCTCCGACGGCGCGCATTGCGCCGAGTCCTGGCTGACGCGAGCCGGCGCGGCGTGACGCGGCGCGCCGGCGGCAATCAGCACTGCCGACAGAAACAAAAGAGTCATGCGGGGTGGGACCGCCTCGAACGGATATCGCGGGGTGCGCGGCCGATCAGGCCGCCATTAGGTACGACGAGCGAGCGCGCGGCGCGTTCCAATCCAGGCGTGCCGGATCACCCACCCACTCGTGGAAACGATCTGGAAGCTACGGATGGGACCGCGCGCCGATCCGATCCGTCTGCGCGCTCGCGTACGCGGCGCGTTTGAGCTCGAGCGTCAACGTGCCGAACGCCAGCTTGGAGCGTAGCCGGAGCACCGCGCGCGAGCTATCGTCGGCGAACCAGACCTCGGCTTCGCCGCCCTGAGAGAAGAGCCCGCGCGACTTGATGATCGGGCGGACGACGATCGCATCGAACTCGCCGGCGGGCACCCGGATGTGCTCGCGGCGCTCGACCTTGATGATCACCGGATTGCGATCCGGGTGGTAATACCGGTTGAACTCGTACGTCTTGCCGACCTCGAGCGGAATCGAGCGCATGAAGTAGATGAACGAACCCTCGTCGAGCGGATCGGCCACGCTCGGGTTTTCCTGTCCGTTGCGGACGTAGACGCGCCGCTCCGGATAGAAGTCGTACACGCGCTCGATGTGCTTGCCGTTCTGATCGGCGCTCTGCGTGTGGTGGAGCGACACGAGGGTCGTCGTGTCGAACCAACTCTCGTAGTGGTCGTTGACGTGATAGAAGAGGAGTCCGCCGCGCACGTCGAAGACCGTGTGGTACGTTGGATGACCGCGGACGGTCTCGACGTCCTGCACGATCATCGAAGCCGAGCCCGCTCCGACGAAGTTGACTTTCGCGGCGTAGTCGAAGCGCTCGCCGACGTGGAAGGGCGGGTGTAGGGAATCGCTCGCGAGCACACCGGGCCGAACGGCGCGGGCTCGTGCTGGGCCGTTTGCCGCGGCGCCGAGCCCTGTGAGGGCAGCACACAACCCGACCGCGAGTATTCGCATGGGGCAGAGGAGTTCATACCTCGTGCCCTCGCGATGCTCCGGGCGCGGTCCGCGCCCGGTCGTTACGTAGGAGGGGCGGTCAGAACTTCTGAATCACGCCCTTCGCCGCCACAGCGAGAAAGTCCTCGCCTGGATTGATGAAGCGATCCTTCTCCGCGCCGTACTGGCGCTCGTAGAGCTGCCGGTAGCGTCCGCCGAGCGCGATCAGCTCGCGGTGTGTGCCGCGCTCGACGATCTCGCCGTTCTCGAGCACGAGGATCTGATCGGCGCTTTCGATCGTCGACAGCCGGTGGGCGATGACGAACGTCGTGCGACCGCGGCGGAGCGAGCGAAGGCCGTCGCGAATCATCGCCTCGCTCTCGCTGTCGAGGCTCGACGTCGCCTCGTCCAGGATGAGAATTCTCGGATCGGCGAGCACGGCGCGCGCGATCGCGACTCGCTGGCGCTGGCCGCCGGAGAGCTTGACCCCCCGTTCGCCGACGACGGTGTCGTAGCCCTTCTCGAACCGGTCCACGAACTCGTCGCAGTGCGCGATGCGGGCCGCGGCGCGGATCTCTTCCTGCGTCGCGCCCGGCTTGCTGAACGCGATGTTCTCTCCGACCGTGCCGTCGAACAAGAAGTTGTCCTGCATCACCACGCCGACCTGCGCGCGGTAGTCGCGCACCCGCATGTTGGAGACGTCGCGTCCATCGACGAGGACGCGGCCGCTCCTCGGATGGTTGAACGCCATGATGAGACCGATCAAGGTGCTCTTGCCGGAGCCGCTCGAGCCGACGAGCGCCGTCGTCGACCCGGCTTCAGCGGCGAACGAGACGTGCTTGAGCACCGGCACGCCCGGCACGTACTCGAAGGTCACATCCTGAAACTCGACGTTGCCGTCGATGTCGGCGACCGCCTGCTTCTCGGCGTCGGCGTGATCCTCGGTCGGCATGTCGCGGATCTCGCGGATGCGATCGAGTCCGGCGAACGCTTCGCTCACCTGCGTGCCGATCGACGCGATCTGCACGAGCGGCGCGGCCATCAGGCCGACGAGAAACACGTACGTGACGAAATCGCCGAGCGTCATCGTGCCGGCGAGGATCGTGCGGCCGCCGATGATGATCATGAGGACGCCAATCAGGCCGACGATGACCGCCGAGCCGGCGGTCACGGCGGACGTGCCGGTGATCGTGCCGGCGATGTTGCGGAAGAGCCGGTGCACGCCGCGCGCGAAGACGAGACGCTCGCGCGGTTCGGCGACGTAGATCTTGACGAGGCGCACGCCGCCGATGGTTTCCGTGAGACGGCCAGTCACCTCCGCGTTGATCACGCTCCGCTCGCGGAACATCGGCCGCAGGCGCTTGAACGCGATGATCATCATGCCGCCGAACGCCGACAGCACGATCAACGTGGCACTGGTGAGGCGCCAGTTGAGATAGAAGAGGCCCACCAAGGCCATGACGGCGGTCATGCCGCTGCCGAGCAGCTGAATGAGGCCCGTACCGACGAGATTCCGCACCCCCTCGGCGTCCGTCATGATGCGCGAGATGAGGATGCCGGTCTTCGTGGAATCGAAATACGACGTCGGGAGTCGCAGCACGTGCGCCTGGACGCGCTTCCGCATGTCGGTGATCGCGCGCTGCGCGGCGATGCTGACGACCTGCGACAGGGAAAAGGATGTTGCCGCCTGGATGAGGGTGGCGACACCGGCGGCGGCGGCGAGCGGCATGAGCAGCGATGCCTGGTGTTTGCCGATCACGTTGTCGATGAGGAATTTCGACGTGAGCGGCAACACGAAACCAGCCAGCCGGTTGACGACCATCAGCGCGAGGCCGACTGAAAGCGATGCGCGATGTTCGGAAACGAGACCGCGCGCTTCCTTCCACGCGCGGGATTTGTCGTATTTGGCCATCGGGAAAATCTATCAGCGTGCACGCGCACCGGGCTCCGCCGTTTGGGGGAGGTGAGGTGCCAGAGTACGGCGATTGCGTTTGTAGTCAGGCATGCGGCGCCGAGCTGAACGGATTCGGAGGAAGGCTGGGCGTGCCATCGCGGCCGCGGCGATCGCGGCGGGTGCCGGCGCCGCGGCCTGCCATGGGACGCCGACGGATCCCACGCAGCGCTCAGCCGTAGCAGACGCGGCGGCGAAGGTGGCGCAAGCGGCGGCGGCCGTCACGGGACAGGATGCGCCCGTGGCGAACGACTACGAGAAGGGCAAGTACGTCGGCTTCGACACGCACACCTATCCGGGCACGGGAGTGATGCGGAAATGGAAGCAGACGCCGGGCTCGCCCTATTCGTGGGTGGGCTACTACCTGCCGTCTCCCTGCCATGCCGACCGTTCGTGGACGGGTAAGCGCGACACGCTGATCGCGATGGGTTGGGGGTTGGCCGCGGTGTACGTGGGTCAGCAGACTTGGGGAAAGACGCCGCGTTCGCTCTCGTCGTCGCAGCTCGCCGCGCTCCGCAAGCGGACGAAATGCTCGACCGATCTGATGAACGCGAGCGAGGGCATCCTCGACGCCGACGACGCGACGGCGACGGCGCGGACCGAGGGGTTCCCACCGGGAGCGATCGTGTTTCTGGATCTCGAACGCGTGGAGGCGATCCCCGCGCCGATGCGCGCGTACTACACGGCGTGGGTAGAACGGATGCTGTCGAACGGCCGGTACGAGCCGGGGATCTACGCTCACGAGCACAATGCCGCTTCGATCTACACGGACGTGAAGGCCAGCTTCACGGCGCAAGGCGACACGACGACGCCGCGCTTCTGGATCGCCGGCGGCAAGGGCTTCGACACCGGTCGCGCGCCGCAAGACGTGGGATTCGTGTTTGCAGGCGTTTGGCAGGGCGTGATTGACGTCGCACGCTCGGTAGCCAACGTGCGCCTTCCGGTCGACCTCAACGTGGCCTCGTGGGCGTCGCCGTCGGAATCGGGAATAGAGACGCAGTAGGGGCGTGTAATTCGCGCTCGTTCGCCGCGTAATGAACGCGAATCGGTCCCAGCGGCCGTCGAGGCTGTGGCACCCGAAGATGTGGTTCCCCCGCCGGTCCCTCTGGCGCTACATTCGCGGCGACTTTTCACGTTGCTGAGGGATCTGTCATGCATCGATGGATGATCGCCGCGCTGCTCGGGGTGGCGCTGGTTGCTGGGCCCGAGCTTGGTGCGCAGGATACGACCGGTGCGGGACGCGGCGCGACGGGAGCGGGACGCGGGCGGGGCGGACGCGGAGGGCCGCGGCCGTGGCGCGGTGAGATGGATAGTGCGCGCGCGCGCGTGCTGTACGTCAGCAAGGACCCGGCGGACCTGTCCGGCTGCGGCGCCGACGACTGCGCGGCGCAGACGCGGACGCGTCTCGCCGACGACAGCATCTTCGCGGCACGAAGCCAGGGCGTGCTCGATTTTCAGAAGGTTCATTACAAGAGCATCGACGGCCTCGAGATCCCGGCCGACCTGTTCGCGCCGATCGATCGGCGCCCGCGCCGGCACGCCGTGCTCGTCTGGGTGCACGACGGGCTTCACGGCCACGTGCGGCCGGAGCTGTACTGGCCGTTCATTCGCGAAGCGGTCGCGCGCGGCTACGTCGTGTTCGCGCCGGACTATCGCGGCAGCACCGGCTACGGCAACGACTTCTACCGCAAGATCGACTACGGCGGCAAGGAGGTCGACGACGTGATCGCGTCGATCGACTACCTGAGAGCGTTGCCGAACGTCGACATCGAGAAACTGGGAATCATCGGCTGGAGCCATGGTGGCTTCATCGCGGCGCACGTGCTCTTCCGCGGCGATCCGCGTTGGAAAGCTGGCGCGGCGATCGTGCCGGTGACGAACCTCGTCTTTCGTCTTTCAGACCACGGCCCGGCCTACGCGCGCGATTACGCGGCAGAGGAGGGCATTCAGGGTCTGCCGTTCGAGCGCACCTGCGGCCCGCAGCACGACGAGCCGTGCATCGACGAATACCTCAAGCGCTCGCCGGTCTTTCAAGCAGAGAACTTGAAAGTCCCCATGCTGGTGCACGTCGCGACCAACGACTGCGACGTCTTCTTCCGCGAGGATCAGCAAATGGTCTACACGCTGATGGCGCTCAAGCCCAAGCTCGCCGAGACGAAGATCTACCAGGACCCGCCCCCCGGACCCGAAGGGTGCGGCCACACCTTCAGCCGCCGCGTCGACCCCAAGACTCTCGAGCGGGAAGATTCACCGGAGCAGATCGACTCCTGGAATCGGACCTGGGCATTTTTTGCGCGAAATTTGAAGCCGTGAGCGTGGATCGTGGATCGGACGGACTGTGCCCAGCCACGCGGTGTAGGCGTGAGATGAGCTAGCCCCGCGACCCCAAGGCCCTCTGGCTCCGACGCCGCGATCTTGGCCGCCGGTGAGCACGATCCGTTTGATTCGTGCTGCGATTCGTCGAATCCGTATTCCCTTGTTGTCGGTGGGACGTCCCGCGCGGCCGTTCTCGGCGCCCAATCGAGCTGGAACACCCTGGCCGCGGATGCCGCGACCGAGCGCGAATCGGCGCATCGCGCCGGTCAAGAGCTGAACGGGCCAGTCCCTTCTACCAGGATTGGCCCGTCTCGGAGTACGGTTGGAACGACTTGGGTACGGACACCAACGGACACCAACGGACACCAACGGAAAGTGCTTTGAACGGCACGGGGCTAGTTCGTGATTCGCCGCGCGCAGCTCATCGCTGAGCAGCTGCGATCCAACATCAACGTCCAACGTCCAACGTCCAACGTGCTAGGTCCTACGCACACCGTACGATGCGATGCGACTCGATCTCGATCGCTTCGTCGAGCTGGCGCTGTACGGTTGCCGCATCGATGTCGCGCGAAGCGCCGTCGACGAAGCGGTGCACGCGCATTTCGGTCCGGCGCGCGAGCGCCAGGAACACGCGGTGCGGATGTTCGGTTGTCGGGGAGGGCATGCTGCGGACGGCGCTGCCCGGGACTGGGGAGTCGAAAACTCGCCACAGTTCGCCGCATCGGCTCACGAGAAAGAGGGCGGCGGTCTGCTGGATGACGCGGGGTTCTGCGTCGCGGATGATGGCGCCCGCCTTCAAGACGGTGCGCGTGCTCGGGATGCTCATAGGTGATTGACTCTACGGGGGATCCGCCGTCGGATCCGTTGCCGGAAATACCACTGCTGACACATCCGAGTATCGGGCGCAGCCGGGCGAATTCAACGAAAACTGAAACAATTCGTCGCAAACGCGGGGTTTAACCGCCCCATCGCCGCTTAATCCGTCGCGGCGAGTCGGCCGACTCAGCGCACGTGTGTGCCGCCGGTCGAGCCCCGCCGATCGTCGGGCACGAACCGCCGGCGCGCCGGCATCTCGACGGCGGGCAGTGTCCGCGCATCGAGCGTCGTCCCGGCGGAGATCACGCTGTCGCGCGCCAAGAGATATGCCGTCACCGCGTACGTCTCGTCCGCGGACAGCGAACCCGGAGCGGGGAACGGCATCGCGCGGCGAATGTAGTCGAACAGCGTTGTGGCGTACGGCCAATAGTTGCCGATGGTGCGCGGGATCCGCGCGTCCCTCGAAAAATCGACGGATGGCCCACGCGGTCCGCCGACGAGTTGTGGATAGGCGCCGGGCATTCCTTCGCCGTCGGCCCCATGGCAGCTCGCACATCGCGCCGCGTACACGGCAGCACCCTGCGTCGGCGTGCCGCTCCCCGCCGGCAGTCCAGCCCCGTTCGGCGACACGTCGATGTCGAGCGCCGCGATGTCGGCATGCGTTGCCGGCCGTCCGATGCCGAGCCGGCCCGGCGTCTTGTCGCCGACGTAGTCGTCGCGCGAATCGATGCGGCAACCGGCGATGGCCAACGCCACGGCAGCGGCCGCGAGCAGCGCGGCGGTCGGCCTCGCGCCGGCACCGTCGGCGCGGCTCACGTCGCTCCCTCGAAGGTGACGCTGCCGTCGCGCGCCACGCGCCACGCACGGATGCCGTTGAAATGGTATTCCGTCCCCGGGCCGCGCGCGGTGCGCAGCGCGGCGGTGGTCGGCTGGACGTAGCCCTGATCGTCGACGGCGCGGCTCATGAGCAAACTTTCACTCCCGTCCCAATGCCACAGGTGCTCGAAGCGCACCTGCGCCGTGGCGCTCGGCGCGGTGACCAGATCCGCGTTCACCCAGGTCGCGCCCCCGTCGGTGCTGACATCGACGCGCGTGATGCGCCCGCGGCCGCTCCAGGCGAGCCCGCGAATCGGCCACCACCCCGGAGCCGGCAACCGTTCTGGATAGGCCGGCGTCGTGATCACGGACTTGGCGTCCATCTCGAAGCTGAACTGCCGGATCTTTCCGCCGGGGAGCGGGTCGGTGTACTTCGACGTCTCCCACATCGTCATGAAGGGCGCCTCGCCGAGCTTGATGCGGCGGAGCCACTTCACATTGGTGTTTCCCTCGTACCCCGGAAGCAGCAGGCGAATCGGAAAGCCTTGCTCGGGGCGGAGCGGCTCGCCGTTCTGTCCCCAGGCGACGAGCGCGTCGTCGTTCGCCTTTGCCAGCGGAATGCTCCGCGCCATGCGCGCCGCATCGGCGCCTTCGGCAAGAAACCATTTCGCGGCGGATTTGACGCCGACGTCGCGGAGGATCAGCGCGAGCGGCACGCCGGTCCATTCGCTCTGACTCACCATCCCGTCGACCTGCTGCGGCGTCATGTCGGGACGCGGCGCGTGATAGGCGGCGCCCCCGTTGCCCGAGCATTCGATGAAGTGCAGCCGCGTCGCCGACGGATAGCGCTGCAGATCGGCGACGCTGAGCTCGAGCGGGCGATCGACCAGCCCGTGGATGAGGAGCGTGTGGCGGGCGGGATCGATCGCCGGGATGCCGGCGTGGACGCGCGTGAAATGCAGGTCGGCCGGGGTGATCGTTCCGCTGAGATCTTGGAGCGGCGTGAGCGATGTGCCCGTCGTCACGCCGACGGGCGCGCGCCCCGGGTGGACGAAGGGCGAGCGCTGGCCCACCGCGGAGACGGGAGCGCCGGGCGCTTTGGTCGGTTCGGCCGCGGCCGCGGCGACACCGGCCTGCTGGCCGAGGGCCGGAATGCCGCCCAGCACCGCGCCGCCCGCCGCGGCGGCGGCGCCGGCGAGGAGCGTGCGCCGGCTGATTACGGGATCGCTCATGTGTGTATTAGAATGAGCATCGAACAATCGTCGGTCGTCAGCGGTCCCGGACCACCGACACCGGCGGCGGAACGATCGCCGAGTACGGGTTTTTCGTCCGCGCGATGAGTGGCGGCGAGTGGGCGGCAACGTGTCCCTTCGTGGCATAGGGAACGTCGGCCGGCGCGCCGCCGTTCGGCCAGTCCTTTTCCTTGCCCGGCGAATCGGGGCGCGTCATCGACGCCACGTACGTCGCGACGTCGAACGCCTGTTGGTCGGTGAGCGTGCCCGGCCGGTCGAACGGCATGTTGTGTCGAATGAACGACGCCGCACGCTCCGGCCGCGCCATCGACGCGCCGATGCTGAATGACGTCGCGCCCCACAGCGCCGGAATCGGCCCCATGCCGGCGCCGCTCGTCCCGTGACACCGTGCGCAGTTGTCGAGGTAAATCGCCGATCCGCGCGCCGAATCGCCGGCGAGTCCGTCCGGCATCTTGGCCAATCCCTCGCCGCGCACATGCTCCCCGGTCGGCACCCCGCGCGAGATGAGCGCCAGATAGGCGACGATGTCCTGCATCTCGCGGCTGTCGTTCGGCAGCTTCGATCCCGCCAGGCTCCGCGTGAAGCAGTAGTTCACGCGATCCTCGATCGGCACGACGGCGCCGCTCCGATCCATGTAGCGGGGATAGCGCGCCATCGCGCCGACGAGCGGCGCCGCGTTCTGCCGCCGGCCCTCTTCGAGATGACAGCTCGTGCAGTTGAGCGATCCGCCGTCGTACTCCGGCAGACTGTCCCGCGTGTGCGTGAGGATCGCCAACCCGCGATAGGCCGCGACCTCGAACGGATCGTCCGGCGTGCTGTCGACGGCCGGCGCCTGCCAGGTGTCCGGATTCCAAGCGCGGCCGGCCGAACGCCCGGCCGGCGTCACCGCGGCAGACGTATCGGTCCGCGTCGCGGCGTCCTGAATCCGGCATGCGCCGAGCGCCACCGCGGCGACGGCGGCGCCGAACGAGCCGATGACGCGCGTGCGGCCCGTGCCTCGCACGCCGCCGCGCCTCACTCGACCCGCCGCAGCGCGCCGCGAAGGACGTCGAACAGCTGATCGATCTGCTCGCGCTCGATGATCAGCGGCGGCGAGAGGGCGATCGTGTCGGCGGTCGAACGAACCATCACTCCGGCGTCGAAGCACTTGAGAAAAGTCTCAAAGCCGCGCGCGCCCGGCGCGTTCGGCCGCGCTTCGAGCTCGACCGCGCCGACGAGGCCGATGTTGCGAAGGTCGATCACGTGCGGTTCGCCGCGCAGTGCGTGCACCGCGTCCGCCCAGTATGACTCGAGCGATGCGGCCCGCTCGAACAGCTGCTCGGAATGATAGAGGTCGAGCGTGGCCAGCCCGGCCGCCGCGGCGAGCGGATGCCCGGAGTACGTGTAGCCGTGAAACAGCTCGATCCCGCCAGGCGCGGCGTTCACTACCGCGTCGTAGATCGAGTTGTGCGCGCAGACCGCACCCATCGGAACGGTCGCGTTCGTGATCCCTTTCGCGATCGTCAGCATGTCGGGCGTGACGCCGAACCGCTCGGCGGCGAACGGCGCGCCGAGCCGGCCGAACCCGGTGATGACTTCGTCGAAGATGAGCAGGATACCGTGGCGATCGCAGATCTCGCGGATCCGCTCGAGATAACCCTCGGGTGGAATGAGCACGCCGGTCGAGCCGGCCACCGGCTCGATGATCACCGCCGCGATCGTGTGCGCGCCGTGCTTGGTGATGAGCTCCTCGAGCGCGTCGGCTCGGCTGGCGCCCTGGCGCGGCTGGCCGCGCGAGTAGGCGTTGGTCGCCAGATCGTGCGTGTGCGGCAGGTGGTCGACGGCGGGAAGCAGCTGCCCGGCGAATTGCTTCCGATTCGCTTCGATACCGCCGACGGCAATGCCGCCGAACCCCACGCCGTGGTAGCCGCGAGCGCGGCCGATGAACCGTACACGCTCCGGCTGTCCCTTCGCCTGCCAGTAGGCGAGCGCGATCTTGAGCGCGGTGTCGACCGCCTCCGAGCCGGAGTTGCCGAAGAAGACGCGATCGATTCCCGTCGGCAGCAGAGCTGCTACGCGCTGGGCGAGCTCGAATGCGAGCGGATGGCCCATCTGAAAGGGCGGGGCGTAGTCCAGCACACCCGCCTGTTCGCGAATTGCCGCCGTGATCGACTCGCGGCAGTGTCCGGCATTCACGCACCAGAGGCCTGCGGTGCCGTCGAGGATCTCGCGGCCGTCGGCAGTGGTGTAGTGCATGTCCTTCGCGGCGACGAGCATGCGCGGCGCGCGCTTGAACGCGCGGTTCGCGGTAAAGGGCATCCACAGCTCGTCGAGCGACGGCTGCAGATTCGAGAGCGCGGAGCTCATGGATTCGATGGATGTCATGACGTGTGGGACGTGGGACGTTGAACGTGGGACGCTGAACGTGGGACGCGAAGCCGGAGGCAGTCAACCGGGAATTGCCCAGACAAGGCTTTCGAGTGAATATGGATGCGAACGGCGGCCTCAGGGAGAGTGTGGCGATGAGCGACGAGCCGGAAGACCTGGCTGAGGTGCAGCGCCAGCTCGAGGCGATTCAGCGGCGGAAGCGCGACGACGTGCGATGGAGCATGTCCCGCCACACGGCGGAGCGCGCCATCGAGGCGATCGCGGCGCCCGATGCGGCGCCGGAGCGCAGCGGACCCGGAAAGCGCCGTCGCCGCAAGCGACACAAACGGTTGCTGTAATTCCTCGAGCGCGTGCGCGGTTGCGCCGCTCGTCGAATTCAGCGCATGAGTCGGCCATGCTGGCACGCGGCCCGCAATGGACAGTCCGCCACGCCTCGCTTCGGCGAAAAGTTCGCTGAGCGCGGCGTCCAATCGGCCGCGCTCGCTTTGGCGGCGCTATTCAAGGGGGAGAGGATGGCGGACGTACAGATTCAACAGACACCCGAGGCGGGTTCTGGAAGTGGTGCGGGGTGGGTGTGGGCGCTGCTCGTGCTCATTCTCCTCGCCGTGATCGCCTGGTTCGTGTTCGGCGGCGGGCTGCATCGCACGACGACGGCTCGCATCGACATCAACACGCCGGGCGCGCCAGCCGGCGGCGGCTCGGCGGCCGGGTCTGTCGGGTCCGGCAGCTCAGCTGGTGGTGCCGCGAGCGGCGGCGCCTCCGGTGCGACGAAGAAGCCCTGACGGGGCGCGCAGCCAACAGGCGCAACAGCTGAAACAACGAACGGGAACCAGCGTGCTGGTTCCCGTTCGTTGTTTCGGTTCCGCATGCCTATGATCCCTCGACGATCACACGGTCTTCGTTTTCCATGTACCGCGATTGAACAAACCGGCCGCGACCACGGCGTACGTCGAAAACGCGATCGTGATCGACAGATACACCGCGTGCGGTCCGTAGCCGAATCGGACGCCGAGCAGGTACGCGATCGGCAGCTCCCAACACCAGAACACGCCGATGTTGATCAGCGTCGGCGTACGCGTGTCGCCGGCGCCGTTGAACGACTGCGACATCACCATTCCCCAGGCGTAGAAAGGAAAGCCGTAGGCCACCGTGCGAAGCGTGGCCGCCGCCTCCGGCAGCACGGCCGGATCCTGCGTGAACCATCCAGCGATCGTCCGCGCGAAGATCGCGAGCACCGCCCCGGCAACGGTGAGTACCACCATGTTGTACGTTCCCGCGATGCGCACCGCGCGCGCGGCACGTTCCGGCTTCTTGGCTCCGAGCGCCTGACCGACCATCGTCGCCGCGGCGTTGGCCAGGCCCGCCGCGGGAAGCAGCGCGAACAGAAACAGCCGCACGCCGATCGTGTAGCCGGCGAGCACGTTGCTACCGAAGGTCGAGAGAATTCGAATGAGCGCGATCCAGCTTCCCATGCCGATGAGGAGCTGCACCGACGCCGACCAGGCGAGTCGCGCGAGTCGTACGATCACCGCGGGGTCGAACCGGAAGTGTCGCACGTGGAGATCGACGCGCGACCCCGGCTTGAGCAGCCGGCTGAGCGCGAACAGTGCGCCCGTGCCACGCCCGATGTTCGTGGCGAGTGCGGCACCAGCGACGCCCATGCGCGGGAACGGCCCCAGGCCGAAGATCAGACAGGGCCCGAGCAAAATGTTGATCGCGTTGGCCAACCAGAGCACGCGCATGGCGATCACGGCGTCTCCGGCGCCGCGGAAAATCGCGTTGATGAGGAACAGCATGACGATTGTGATGTTGCCGCCGAGCATGATGCGCGCGTAGGTCGAGCCAATCGCGAGCACGTCGCTCGAAGCGCCCATCAGCGCGAGCATCCTCGGAGCGGCGAAGGCCGCGAACCCGCCGAGCACGATCGTGAAGGCGAGCGCAAGCAGGATCGACTGCGCGGCCGCGTGTGCCGCGCCCTCGCGATCGCGTTCACCGGTGCGGCGCGCCACAGTTGCCGTGGCCGCGATCGCGAGCCCCATGGCGAGGCCGTAGACGATCGTGAGCCACGATTCGGTGAGCCCGACGGTGGCGACGGCGGATGCACCCAAGCGCGACACGAAGAACACGTCGCACACGGCGAACACGCTCTCCATGACCATCTCGAGCACCATCGGCACCGCGAGCACGAAGATGGCGTGCGATACCGGGCCGCTGGTGTAGTCACGCGTCGAACCGGCGAGCGCTTCGCGGACCGCGGTCCAGAGGCTGCCACTCGGCTGCTCGCCGCCGCCGCCGTGCGCCGCGACTGCTCGCAACTCCTCGATCGACATCTCCGCTGTGTCCGCGAGCTGCGGCACCTCGGAGATCTCCGACATCGAACTACTCATGTGAAACCTCGTTGGCACGGGTCGACCGGCGCGGGCGGCGAACGCGGGCGGATCGGTGAGACTACAAATCGAAAGGGCGGCGCCGATCGCGGCGCCGCCCTCGTTCCAACGATGAGCCGTGAATGCGCGATCAGTGCCTGTGAGCCGTGACGGCGGCGACGAGCGAGTCCGTCCGCGCGCCGAAATCGGCGGTGCGGGCGGCGACGGTCGTCGCGCTGGTCGGGAGGTGCGTGAGCTTCACGGAACTGAGCTCCGAAAAAAAGGCGTTGTCGCGGGACGCGCAGTATAGGACGAACCGCTCATCGGCGCAAGCGATTTCTCATCGGCCGAACGACGACATCGGGCTGCGTGCGCCGGATCACAGATCGGCTACGGACGTATGGGGTTCGGGATCGGGTTGCCGTCGAGATCGAGCCGGACGATCGGCGCGATGCCGGTCGCGGCGAGCGGACCTTCGATCACGGCGCGGTCGCCGACGATGACGAGCGCGAGATGGTCCGGATCGATGTACTTCTGCGCAACTCGCACGACGTCCTCTTTCGTCACCGCGTTCACGCCGCGAATCAATCGCTGGTAGTAGTCCGCCGGCCGTCCCTGCGTGTAAATGCTGGCGATGCTCTCGTTCACACCGGACACGTCGGCGAAGCTTTCCGGCAGACTCTGCACGAGGCTCGCCTTGGCCGCC
This sequence comes from Gemmatimonadaceae bacterium, assembly GCA_035572355.1. GTDB lineage: Bacteria > Gemmatimonadota > Gemmatimonadetes > Gemmatimonadales > Gemmatimonadaceae > JAQBQB01. The sequence goes on along the minus strand of DATNAT010000269.1, from coordinate 21,503 downwards.
GCCATCTCGTCGTCCGTCGGCGGAACGGGCCCGCGAATGTCGCGAAGCTGCTTCATGAACTCGATCAGCGCGCTGTCGGTCTTCGCCGTGACGACGTCGGCATAGGCGCGGAACGCGCCCGGGCCGCGGCCGAATGCGAACCGCGAGTAGACGCCGTAGCTGTACCCCTTCACCTCGCGAATGTCGTGATTGAGCCGCGACTGGAACATCCCGCCGAGCACCGTGTTCATGACGCGCAGCGCGTAGTAGTCCGGCGTATTCTCCGAGGGACCGACTTCGCCGAGCGAGAAGCTGGATTGCGCGGCGCCGGGCTTGTCGACGAGATAGATCGTCGTCGACTTGGGCGCCGGCGGCGTGGGATAGTCGAAGCTCGGCATCGAGCCGCCCGCCTTCCATCCGGCGAGCGCTCCATCGATCTCGCGCTTCATGTCCGCCGCGCTGACGTCACCGACCACCGTGACCACCGCGTGCGCCGGCTGAAAATAGGCCCGATAGAACGCGAGCACGTCGTCGCGCGTGATCGCCTTGATGCTCTCCGCGGACGGCGACCGGCCGTAGGGTTGCGCATCCGTGTATAACAGTTTTGGAAACACGACGCCGGCGATCGATGCCGTGCGGTCGCGCGATTGCGTCAAGTTGATCAGCGTCCGCGCCTTGATCCGCTCGAGCGCCGGCTCGGGAAACGTCGGGTTCTCGAGCACGTCGGCGAGAATGGCGAGCGTCGGCGCGACTTTGTCCTTCGTCGCCTCGAAGGCGATACCGCCGGTCTCGGCCCCGATCGACGCGCCGAAAAAGGTGCCGAGCAGCTGGAGATCGTTGGCGAGCTGATCGCCGGTGCGATGCGTCGTGCCTTCGCTGAGCATGCTGGCCACGATGCCGGCGAGCCCCGTCTCATTGGCCGGTTCGTACTGTCGCGCGCCGCCGATGAAGTTGACCTGTACCGTGACGAGGGGTAGTGCGTGCTTCTCGGACACGACCAGCTGCGCGCCGTTGGCGAGCGTCGTCGTCGTCCAGGTGGGAATGTGGAGCTCGGGCGATGGACCCGGCGTCGGCGCGACCGTTCGGTCGAGTGCAGCGGTCTGGTGTTGCGCTCCGGCCGATGCCGCAAGCGAGAGCGTGCCGATCGCGGCGAGCGACGCGGCGACGGTATGAATGCGCGCGTTCATTGTTTCGCCTCCCCGGCGCTCGTGGCCTTTTCGGTCAATGGATCGGTGATGATGGTGCTCTTGTCGGCGTGCGCGGCGAGATCGGTCTTGCCGAGCGGAACGGTGCTCAGCACGATACGCGTCGCGCCGAGATACCTGTTCGCCACGCGCTTCACGTCGGCCGCGGTCACGGCCTGCGTCTTGGGATAGTCGACGGTGAAAGAGTGGCTGGGGTCGTTGAAGAAGGTCTGATCCTGGCCGAGCTGAAGCGCCTTGCCGAGATTCGACTGCAGACCGTCGACGAACGACAGCTGCTGCCCCGCTTTGGCGCGCTGCAGCTCGTCCGCGGTCGGCCCCTCGATCTTGAACCGCGCGATGACCGAATCGACCTGCGTCTCGAGCTCGGTCAACGTGTGGCCGGGCCGCGGCGTCGCGATGAGGTCGATCGTTCCTTCGTTCTCGTTGTTGGCCGAGAACGCGTTCACCGATGCCGCGCTCTGCGCGTCGTACACCATCGCCTTCGTGACGCGTGCCGTGCGCGACCCGGCGAGAATGCGCGCCATGAGATCGAGGGCGTACTGATCCGGGCTGTGGACGCTCACGCCCGGCCACCGAATGCGCAGCCGCGGAATCTGCACGCGATCCTCGAACGTCAGGCGCTTCTCCGCCGTGATCGCCGGCGGGCCCACCGTCGGACGCGTAATGGCCGCTCCGCGCGGCAGCGCGCTGAAATACTTCGCCACCCACGCCTTGGCCTGCGCCGGGTCGAAGTCGCCCGCGATGTTGAGCGTCGCATTGTTCGGCGCGTAGTAGAGCCGGAAGAACCGCTTCACGTCCTCCACGGTGGCGTTGGTGAGATCCGCCATTGCGCCGATCGTCGGCCAGGAGTAGGGGTTGTCTTTCGGGTACATCGCCATGCCGAGGAGCTCGGTCTCACGCCCGTACGGCTGATTGTCGTAGCTCTGCCGGCGCTCGTTCTTCACGATGTCGCGCTGCGCTTTGAACTTTGCTTCGTCGAGCGAATCCAACAGAAAGCCCATGCGATCCGACTCGAGCCACAGAATGGTCTCGAGGTAGTTCGACGGATCGGTCTCGTAGTAGCGCGTCCAGTCGAAGTAGGTCTGGCCGTTGTTCCCGCCGCCTACGCCCTCGGTGTACTTGTCGTGCATTCCATACGGAACGTGGCCCGACCCCGTGAACATCACGTGCTCGAACATGTGCGCGAAGCCCGTGTGTCCGACCACTTCGTTCTTCGAGCCGACGTGATAGACGACCGCCACGGCGACGGTCGGCGTCGTATGGTCGGGCGCGAGCACGACCGTCAGACCATTGGCGAGCGTGTATTTCTGAAATGGAATGCTGATCGACGGCGCGCCCGAGGCGCCCGTGGCGTGCTGCGCCGCCAGACGACGCGGCGCGCCAAGCGCGAGGACGGCGATCGCGGCCGCGACCAGCGCGCGTGGCGAAACGGTCCGGGTCATGTGCACGATCCGGTAGGGGTTGGTGGGAGTGTGGTCCGCTCCACCTCTAGTATGGCGCGCGCACGCGCGGCCGCCAACGGCCCCGGGACGAGCCGGCTGATACATTTTCACCGATGCGATTGAAGCGCCTCGAGCTCTGGTGGCGGCGGCTCTGGATTCGCCTGCTCGTCCGCCTCATGCGCCGGCGATCGGGCGGCGCGCCGGACTGGAGCCGTCCGGTCCGAGTGTTGTTCCTTCGGCACGACCGCGCCGGTGACATGATCCTGTCCACAGGTGTGCTGCGCGCCATCGCGCGCTCGCACCCGACGATCACTCTGGATGTGCTCGCTTCGCCCGCCAATGCGGCGATCCTCGAAGGTGCAGACTACGTGAGCGAGGTGATCGCCTTCGACAAACGGCGCATGGCCACCTACCTGCCGACGATGCGCCGACTGCGTCGCGCCCGCTACGATGCGGTGGTCGACTGCATGGTGACGGCGCCGTCGGTGACGACGCTGCTTCTCACCGCCGCCAGCCGAGCTCCGCACCGCGTCGGCATCGCCGACCGCGGGAACGACGCGGCCTTCACCCTCACGGTGCCGGCCGACACTCGGCCGCGAGCGCACATGGTCGATCTGCTCGCCGCGCTCGCCGCGGCGTTCGGCGTCGATCCGACCGCGGTCGACCGCCGGCCGTCCATTGCGCTCACCGCCGACGAGCGTGCGCACGCCGAATCCGCCTGGAGCGACGCCTGGGACGACGTTTCATCGCGGCGCGGCCCTCGCATCCTCGTCAACGTGTCTGCCGGTACCGCGGCGCGCAGCTGGCCGCCGGAGCGATACGCCGCCGTGATCGATCATCTCCAGTCGCTCGATCGCTCGGCGACCGTTCGCGTCATCGCCGCGCCGTCGGAATCGGAGCGCGGCCTGTACATCGCGGATCGCGGCGGCGGGCGGTTCATCGCTACGCCGAGCATTCGCGACGCATTCGCGCTCGTCGCGACGGCGGACTTCCTATTCACGCCCGACACGAGCATCGCGCACGCCGCATCGGCGTTCGACACGCCCTGCGTCGCCATGTACGTCGGCGGCACCGCCGAGCGCTGGGGACTATACGAGGGCGTCGGCGCGAGCTTCGAGCACACGGCCGCAACGCTCGACGATCTGTCGGTCGATGCGCTGCTGCCGGCGATCGATTGGGTCTGGAAGGAGCGAGTCGTCAGCCGCCGCGCGTGACGAGGCGGCGCACCAGCGACTCGAGCGTCGCCCCGTCGGGCACGCTGCCCTGAGCGATGCGCGGCGATCCGCCGCCGCGCCCACCGGCCGCGGCCAGCTCCGCCTTGAGCAGCTTGCCGGCGTCGACGCCAGAATCTTCCGTCGCGGCAAGCAGCACCGAGGGTGGGGCGGCGAGCGCCCCGACGACGACGCACTTGGGGAGCGAGAGAGCGGCCTGCGCGACGGTCTTCAGCTCGTCCATCGATCCGGCATCGCGCAGCACGACAGTGCGCACGCCGCTCGAATCGGGCGCAGCCGCGTCGTAGTGCGCCCGCGCGCGGAACACGGCAAGCTCCTTCTCCAACTTCCGGCGCGCGTTGTCGCCGTCCTTCACGCGCTCGGCCTGGGCGCCGACCAGGCCGGCCGCATCGTCGAGCGATGCCGACAGCGATGCCGCGATCCGGCTCAGCGACTCGAAGTCGCGCCTCGCGCGGCGCACGGCCCGTGTGCCGCAGACGAAACCGACACGCGTCGTTTGACGCACCCGCTCCGATGCGCGGAGGAGCACGGGCCCGATCTCGGCGGTCGTCCTGACGTGCGTACCCCCACAGGCGCTGCGGTCGACGCCGTCGATCGCGACGATGCGGAGCGTTCCCGACCGATCGGAGGCTTTGCGGAGGTCGATTGCGTGCCCGGCCTCTTCGAACGAAACACTGACGGCGCGCGCTTCGGCAACGATGGCGTTGGCGCGTTCCTCGACGGTGATCATCTGGTCGCGCGTCACCAGCTCGGCGTCGAGATCGAGCGTCGACGCGTCGGGGCCGAAATGCACGCTTACCGTCTTGTAGCGGAACAGATCCTCGAACACGGCCGAGAGCAGGTGCTGGCCGGTGTGCTGCTGCATGTGATCGAATCGCCGCGTCCAGTCGATCACGCCGGCGACGGGTTGCGCGCGAGCGGCGAGCGGCTCGCGGAGAACGTGCGCGATGCGCTCCCCTTCGTCGACGACATCCACGACCTCGACGCCGCCGAGGGTGCCGAGGTCGTGCGGTTGGCCGCCCGACGTCGGGTAGAACGCGGTCTCGTCGAGGTAGACGCGCCGGCGGTCGTCGCTCTCTTCCGCCACGGCGGAGGTGAACGCCGCGAGATACGAGTTCGTGTAGTAGAGTCTGTGCGTCACGCGTCGTGTGGCGTCAGAGGCCGACGCCAAAATCGAACGAGACGAACCACTTCTGCGAGCCGGAAGGGCCGGTCACCGAGTGGAAGAGGCCGACGCGCGGGCCGACGAACACGATCGGCCAGAGGAGCAGCTCGCCGCCGACGTACGTGACGTTCTGCTTGGCGACCCAGGGATCGTCCCAGGCCCGGAGCACGGAGGCGGCGATGCCGAAGCCCGAACCGAAGCTGCCGTAGCCCTGGTCGAGATAGGCGATCGAGGCGCGTCCGGCGGCAATCCCCGGTTCGGCGTAGAGCGCGACGTTCCGCGAATGGTCGCGTCCTTTCGACTGCCAGTCCTCGCCGAGGATGACGCCGAGCGCGGCCGACGCCTTCTGCGGCTCGCCGACGTGCACGCCCCAGGCGGCAACGACGTGCGATCGCCGGAGCGTATCCGGCGCACCGCAGCGGAGGCAGCCTTGAGCGTTGGCATACGTCGATACGCTCAAGAGAAGAGTGGAAACGAGCGCGGCTCTCGTCATGGCGCGCCGGCGCAGGGAGTGACGACCGTGCGTTCGCGGAAGCGAGTCTCGACGGCAAGGGTGGGGACTCGGGCGAGATCGACCGGTTGCGTGACGACGGCGAGCACCGGGCACCCAGCGCCGGGACTGGTGCGGCGCACGGCCACCTCGAGGCCGGCCGAATCGCGGGCGGCGCCCTCGATCACGATGTCGTACCCCGCCGTGGGGCGTGCGCCGAGCGCCGCGACGACGACCATCTCGCGCGCGAAGTCGATCGGTGGCAGCGGCGGCGGCGGTACGAAGGGCCGCGTGAGCTCGGTCCACAGCTGGCGCCAGGCCGCCGAGTCGCGTACGACGACGCTCGTCGAGTCGGCGATGCCGCTGTAGGTGGTGTATGCGTGATCGCCGTCGCGCAGCCGGTCGATCGGCACTGCCACGGGCTCGGCGCGTTCGCCGCTCTTCGTCTGCGCCGCTGCCGGGGCGGTGAAGGCCGCGCCGATGCATGCTGCCACGGCAACGGCCATGGCCATGGGAATGGGAATGGCGATACGGCGTGTCATGCGTCGCGCGCGCGGCCGAACTGCAGCCGCGGCCAATGTTCGCGCGGCACGGCGCGAATGCCGAGCCCGAGCACACCGCAGCACACGAACGCGATCACCGAGAGCTCGACGAGCAGGTCGCGGCTCGCGCTGATCGCCGCGGTGCGCTTGGCTTCGGCATCGAGCGACGATTGCAGGATTCTGATCGCCTGCGGTTCGCTGAGCGGCTTGTCGCCGCGGGCGACGGCGGCGATGAAATCGCTGCGACTCTGCCAGGACGCAGCGCTATCGACGAGATAGTGGAGCTGGTACGCCGTGTAGGCGAGTCCGCCGGCGACGAACACCAGCACGATCGCCGGCGCGATGAGGAGCAGCTTGCGGTCGAGTCGCACTCATACAATTAAGCACAAATGCACCTGCGGCGCAGCGAACAGCCGCACGGGAAGTGTGCTGCACCCCACGCCGTGGCTGACGAGCAGTCGGCGTGTACCGCGCGGGCCTACGGTGTACTCACCGGCGTAGTACCGGTGATTGAGCGCACCGGGCGGGATGAAAACCGGCTTTCCCCAGGGAAGCACGACCTGACCGCCGTGCGTATGTCCGCAGAGCGCGAGGTCGAATTCGCGGTCGCCGATCTGACGCAGTGCTTCTGGCGCGTGCATGAGCACGATCCGCCGGCCCGGCGCGCCGTCCATCGCTGTGTCGGCGCGCGGGTCGCCATGCCGCGAGTCATCGAGGCCGCAGATGGTCAGATCGTCGAACGGCGCGGGTAGGGACACCCAACGATTCGTGATGAGCTCGACGCCGGCACGCTCGAGCGCCGCCGACACGCGCGGGTGATTCGCGCGCAAGTCGTGATTGCCGAGAACGCCCAGCTTGCCAAGGCGCGCCGGAATGCGCTCGAGCAGCGGAGCCAGTCGTTCGATGTCGTCGGCGCGCACCGAGACGAAGTCGCCGCCAAGAAGCAGGAGATCCGGCTCGAGCTCGGCGAGCGCCTGCGCGGCACGTTCGAGCGCACGGGCGCTCGTCGTCGGACCGGCGTGGAAGTCGGACGCGAAGGCGATGCGAAGGGGTGGACGAGGCGCCGCATCTGCCGGTCGCGGCACGCTCAGGGTGGTGGTCTCGACGCGCAGCCGACCCTGAAGCCCCGCGTAGTACGAGAGGGTCGCCGCCCAGTCATGCGGCCGAAATACGCGGTCGAGGGTGAGCTCGAGCGTGCGCCTCGTGCGGGCGAGGCGTCGGTCGCGAATGATCGGCCGCCGGTCGATGCCGGCGGTCATTCGCTGTCGGACCCCTCCGTCTCGTCGTCGAAGAGCTCGGGCGCGTCGCGCGTCGCCGCGGCCTGCTTCTTCTTCGGGCGACCGCCCCGCCCCTTGGCGGCGGCGGCCTCGAGCTGCGCGAGATACTCGCGCCGTGCCGCGGCCATCGCGTGGCTCTCGAGGTGGACGCGGTGTGCCCTCGCCGCTTTCTCGCGCCGGTAGTGCTCGCGCGCCGCGCCGTTCGCGTCGGGCTTGCGATGGTGCGCCGGCGCGGCGGTCGCGCCGGCGGACTTCGTCGTCCCCTTCTTCTTCGACTTCATCGATCTATGATCCTCGAGATCCGCGCGCCACACACAGCGGCGCACCGATCAAATCTACATGCCACTCGTTCCGCGAGACCCGAGGGCGACGCCGGTGACGGTGACGGTCGCGACCGCGACGTGAGTGGTGTCGAACGAGAACCGCGCCGTGATCGTGCCGACCCCCGGCGCGATCGCCGTCGCCTCCCCGGTGGGCGAGATCGCGACCACGTTCGGGTCGAGCGAGCTCCACTCGACCTGGCTGCGCTGCGAGAGCGCCGCGTTGGTGCCGAACTGGAACGTGGCCCCGACGCCGAGTTGGAGCGTCGAGGGAAGGATGACCAGCGAGGAGGTTGTCGGACCGCCGCCGCCCGACGTGTCGGTGCCCACCGGACCGCCGAGTCCGGCGATCGTCGGCGTGACGGACTGCTCGCAGGCGGCGATGCCGAAGCTGGCCGCAGCCGCGATCGAAAGGAGTGTGAGACGACGCATCATCATGCCTCGAAGAAGGACAGATTCCGTGCCGCTACCGCTAAGAAATTCCACATCCCCTATGCGGGCGCGGCTGTGACGCACGACCTTGTTGCAATAGTTCTGCAAGCGAATCCGTCTGTTCCGCCGTAATACGGTCAGCATGCCCGACGCCGACGTCATTCTCGTGATCGACGACGAGCCGCAGATTCGCCGCGCCGTGCGCGACGCGCTGCGGGAAGTCACCGCGCGCGTCGACGAAGCGGCGAACGGAACCGCCGGCGTCGACGCGGCGGCCACGGGGCGGCCCGACCTCGTGGTGCTCGATCTCGGGCTGCCGGACATGGCCGGCGTTGATGTATGCCGCGAGATCAGGCGGCGTTCCGCGGTGCCGATCATCGTCCTGTCGGCGCGCCACTCGGAGCACGAAAAAGTCGATCTGCTGAACGCCGGGGCGGACGACTACGTGACGAAGCCGTTCAGCGTTCCCGAGCTCGCCGCGCGCGCCAAGGCGCAGATTCGCCGCGCCCGCACCTTCGCCGCGGCCGGAACCTCCGGCCCGGTGGCGATCGGCGGTCTGCTCGTCGACACGGTGAACCGCCGCGTGTCGCGCGACGGGACGCAAATCCATCTCACGCCGATCGAGTGGCAGATTCTCGCGACGCTGCTCGCCGCGGCCGGCCGGACGCTCACGCACCAGCAGATCTTCGACGCCGTGTGGGGTCGCGAATTCGGGAGCCCGCAGCAATACTTGCGCGTGCACATCACCAACCTTCGGCGCAAGATCGAGCTCGACCCGGCCAGTCCGCAGATCATCATCACCGAGCCCGGCGTCGGGTACCGCGTCGACCAGCCGCGTTAGCGGAGGGAGGGGCGGGCCGAGCATGTCGCGGCGTAAGTCGGCGCTCGTCTGGTCGGGCTGGATCGTGGCAACGTTCCTGGCCACGATCTTCATGGCCCATACGCGCGGCGCGTTCGACCAGGTCCACGTCGTGCTCGTGTACTTGTTGCTCGTGCTCGGTGCGAGCGCCAGCGGGGGCCGTGTGCTCGGTGTGTCGCTCGCCTGCGCGGGCTTCGTGCTCATCGACTATTTCTTCCAGCCCCCGTTCGGCGAGTTCGGCGTCGGCAAGCCGCTCGACTGGCTGGCGCTGACCGCCTTTCTCGTCACGGCGCTCGTCTCGACGCAGCTGCTGGCGCGGGCGCAGGCCGAAGCGGAAGCGGCGCGGCGGCGAGCCGTCGAGGTCGAGTCGCTGGCGCGCCTCGGCTCGGAGACGCTGAGCGCCGGCCGCGCCGAGGACGCGCTGGCCCGCATCGCCAGCGTGATTCGCTCCACGCTCGGCATGGCCGAGTGCACGATCGTCCCGGTCGAGCCGGGCGACTCGGCCGCCGTGCGCGCCAGCGGCCCGGCGCGCATCGACGGCGGATCGGGCGCCGTTCAGCGTTTGGTCATTCCACTTTCTGTACAGGACCGCGTCGTCGGCACGCTGCGACTCGAGAATGCGACGCCGGTGCGGCTCGACATGGCGCAGCGCCGCTTCCTCGATGCCATCACCTACTACGCGGCGCTGGCGATCGACCGCGTGCGTCTGGTCGCCGAAGCCGAGCACATCGAGGCGCTGCGCGAGGCCGACCGGCTCAAGGACATCGTGCTGGCGTCGGTCTCGCACGATCTGCGCACGCCGCTGACGACGATCAAGGCGCTGGCCCAGAGCGCGGCGATGCAGGGCAACGACGCCGGCGCGGCGATCGAGGAGCAGGCCGACCGGCTCACCCGCATGGTGAGCGATCTCCTCGATCTGTCCCGGCTCAAGGGCGGCGGCTTTGCCGCGGCGCCCGAGCTCAACACGGCCGAAGATCTGATCGGCGCCGCGGTGCGTCAGACCCGCGGACTGTTCGGCGGCCGGACCCTGCGCACGGTGATCGATCTGAGCAGCCCGGCGCTGGTCGGCCAATTCGATTTCTCTCAATCGCTTCGCGTGCTCTGCAATCTCCTCGAGAACGCATCGCGCTACTCGCCGCCCTCGCAGCCGATCGAGCTCGGCGCGCGGCGCGATGAAGACGCCCTGCTGTTCACCGTAGCCGATCGCGGTCCCGGGGTGGCGGAGGCGGACGTGACGCGGATCTTCGAGCCGTTCTTTCGCGCACGCAACGCGACCCCCGACGCCGGGCGCGCCGGCCTCGGACTCTCGATCGCGCGCACGCTCGCCGAGATCCAGGGCGGTACGCTCACCTACTCGCCGCGGCCCGGGGGCGGCAGCGTGTTCGCCCTGCGCCTGCCGGCGCGCGAGGTGGGCGCCGACGCGCTCGAGCAGTCGATCGATTCCATTTCGAACGGCTGACGGCGCGCGAGGTCGCGCGCTGGCTTGGCTCTGGTTCGTCCCATAGCTTGGAGAGCGCAGCGCCGGCGGCCAGTCGTTCGAGCCCGGGCGGCGTGCGGCACCGTCTCGCACTGGAGCTGGACCGGCATGGAGTTGCGCGACCAACTGCAGTCGGCGCTCGGCGGAGCGTATTCGCTCGAGCGCGAGCTGGGCGGCGGCGGAATGTCGCGCGTGTTCACAGCGACGGAAACGGCGTTCGGCCGCCGCGTCGTGATCAAAGTGCTGCCCATCGAGCTTGGCGCCAGCGTCAACGTCGACCGCTTCAAGCGCGAGATTCAGCTCGCCGCGAACCTCCAGCACCCGCACATCGTGCCGGTGCTCAGCGCGAGCGAGATGGATGGCGTGCCGTACTACACGATGCCCTTCATCGACGGCGAATCGCTCCGGGCGCGACTGGCTACCGGTCCGCTGCCGATCGGCGAAGCGGTGAACGTGTTGCGCGATGTGGCGCGTGCGCTTGCTTACGCGCACGAGCGCGGGGTCGTGCACCGGGACATCAAGCCGGACAACGTCCTCCTCGCCGGCGGCTCGGCGACCGTCACCGACTTCGGGATCGCAAAGGCAATCACCGCGGCGCGCGCGCCGTCCGGGGACGGCGGGTTGACCCAGGTCGGGATGTCGATCGGCACGCCGTCCTACATGTCGCCCGAGCAGGCGGCGGCCGACCCGAGCGCCGACCAGCGATCCGATGTCTACTCCTTCGGTTGCATGGCCTACGAGCTACTCACCGGCCAGCCGCCGTTCGCCGGATTGACGCCGCAGCGCCTGCTCGCGGCGCACATGGGCGAGCGCCCCCGCCGCGTCAGCGAGCTGCGTCCGGACACGCCGCCGCTACTCGCCGATCTCGTGATGCAGTGTCTGGAGAAGGATCCGAGCGCGCGACCACAGCACGCCGCCGACATCGTGCGCTTGCTCGACACGGTGACGACCGATCCGTCGCAGACAGGGCTGCCGGCGCTCGTGCTGAGCCGCGCGTCGATCGCACGCGTGCTGGCGACCTACGCGGTCGCGTTCGCGATCGTGCTGATCGTGGCGAAGGCGACCGTGGTTGGACTGGGCGCACCAGGATGGGTGGTATCCGGCGCGGCGCTGCTGATGGCGATCGGGCTGCCGGTGCTCCTTGCCACCGCGTATACGCAACGGGTGGCGCGGCAGGCGCTGCTCTCGTCGCCGCGGCTGACCCCGGGCGGAGGCGCCGCGGCCCGGTCGACGGCGGCGACGCTCGCCCTGCGCGCCAGCCCGCATCTCACCTGGCGCCGGTCGGTCAACGCGATCGTCGGCGGTGTGGGACTCTTCGCGCTGCTCGTCGCGGCGTTGATGGCGCTGCGGCCGTACGGCATCGGGCCGCTCAAGTCGCTCGTCGGATCGGGCAAGCTTCGCGATCGTGACAAAATCCTCGTTGCGGATTTCACATCGACCGGCAGCGACACGACACTCGGCCCGGTGGTCTCGGAAGCCGTGCGGGCCGACCTCGGCCAATCGCCGATTGTCTCGGTCGTCACGGCGCAGACCGAGGCCGCGGCGCTCCAGCGCATGCAGCTCGCGGCCGACACGCACGTCGACACGGCGGTCGCGCGGCAGCTCGCGCGGCGAGAAGGCATCAAGGCATTCGTCGCCGGCGACGTCCACGCCATGGCGGGCGGCGGGTTCGTCATCACGATGCGCCTCGTCAGCGCCGACTCCGGCCAGGAGCTGGCGTCGCTCAGCCAGAGCGCCGACGGCGCGAAGGATCTGATCCCGGCGATCGGCTCGCTGTCGCGACAGCTCCGGCGCCGGATGGGTGAGTCGCTCCGGCACGTGCAGAGCTCTCCGCAGTTGGCGCAGGTGACGACGGCGTCGCTTCCGGCGCTCGAGAAGTACACCGAGGCCAATCGCGCGATGACGATGGAGAGCAACATCGACAAGGCGATCTCGCTCTTTCGCCAGGCGATCGCGCTCGATACGTCGTTCGGCTCGGCGTATCGCGCGCTGTCGGTCGCGTTGCGCAATCGCGGCGTCGACCGCGCCGAACAGATCAGCGCCATCGAGAAAGCCTACGCGCACGCCGACCGCCTGCCGCGCACGGAACGATTCCTCACCATCGCCACCTACTGGACGCAGGGACCCAAGCCCGACGAGGACAGGGCGATCGCCGCCTACGACTCGGTACTTGCCGGCGATCCAACGCAGTTCGCGGCGCAAAACAATCTCGGCATCCTGTATCTCGGCCGGAGACAGTTTGCCGAGGCGGAGCGGCTCTTTCGCGGATCGATCGCCTCGAGCCCGAGTCAAATGACGCCGTACGGAAATTTGATTTCGGCGTTGGCGGAGCAGGGAAAGACCCAAGCCGCCGACTCGACGCTGCGGGCGCAGATCGCGGCGTCGAACGACAATCCGCGCATCGCAATCGGGCGCGCGAGCGTCTTGTTCGCCGAAGGCAATTACGCCGGGACTTCGGCGGTCGTCGACTCGGTCGCGCGGTCTGCGCCGGCCGACTCCGACCTCTGGCGCACGCGACTCGCCGTCAATGCCGCCGTCGCGATGGTCGGCGGCCGCATCGCAGAATCGTTGCGCCTGTCGAATCGCCTCGCGCTCGCTCAGCCGCCGAGCCTGCGTCCGCGCGTGGCGCTCAACATGGCGTTCGACTCGGCGCTCGTCGATCTCGTGTATCGCGACGCGAAGAGCGCGGCGTTGGAGCGCATCGCGGACGGGCTTCGCAGGACGCCGCTGAGCACGATCGCTCCGCTCGAACGACCGTACGCGAACCTCGCGCAGATATATGCACTCGCCGGCCGCCCTGATCTGGCGCGCACGGCGCTCGCCGAGTTCGAGCGCACGGCGTCGACCGTGCCCGCGGCGACCGCCGACGCAATCCGGCACAGCATCGCGAGCTCGCTCGCGATGGGCGAGAAGCGCTATCTCGACGCCGCGCACGAAGCCAAGGCCGCCGACGTGGGAACGTGCACGACCTGCCTGCTTCCCGCGATCGCGCTCGCCTACGACGACGCAGGCCAGGCCGATTCGGCGATCGCTGTGTTCACGCGGTACGTCGACTCGCACGCGATCATGAATCGATTCGACACCGACGCATTCTTTCTCGCGGGATCGTACAAGCGCCTCGGCGAGCTCTGGGAAGCGAAAGGCGATCGCGAAAAAGCGACGCGCTACTACCTGAAGTTCGTCGAGCTGTGGAAGAACGCGGACCCCGAGCTGCAGCCCAAAGTCGCCGAGGTGCGGCGCAAGCTCCAACGTCTCAGCGACACGGAGACGAGGGGTTCTTAGCGCAATCTTTACCCACTCGGTGGGATGTCGCGGGTACCTTCTCCTTACACCGCCGTTTGCCCCCCCAAACGTCATTCGGCGGCTGGGAAGGAGTAAGAGACGACAGGAGCTTGGGTGTTCGCGTCATGAGGGGTGGGTGGGAAATCATGCGCGTCGCCTGACTCCTGTTCGTCGCTTCCGGCCCATACACGCCTCGTAGTCCGGAGTCGCGCCGTACACGGCGCATTGGCGCAGCTCGCCCCAAGGGCGTAGCTTCTGCGCACTCCGCCCCCCCCAACTCATCGCGAGGCGACCATGCGTCACTGTTTGACGTACCACGGCGGCTTCGAACGCAACTTTCCGGCGCTCAAGGCTGGCACATCCACATTCCAAGGCACCGACGGCACTCCGCACGACCGGCCGGCGACACCGGATGACGTCGACGGCGTTCGCGTCGACTACATGGAAAAGGCGGGAAAGAAGTTCGCGGCGGTTCGCGTGCAGCGCGGCGCCGACGACGTGGTGCTCGAGCACGAAGTGCTGATCGATCCGCCGACGCACATGGGCTACGGCAAACGGTTCAGCCACGAGCCGACGCTCGTCGACGACGAAGCGATGGCGACGCTGCTCGCCGACATCATCGCCAAGAACCCCGGGCAGCGGAACGAGCTGACGCGCCTACGCGGCAGCTTCTCCGTCACGGGCCGCGGCCGCGTCTAGCGCATTGCTCTCGGAGGCGACATGACGATCGTCCGCTGGACCGCGGCCGCGACGCTGGCCGTCGCGGCCGGTTCCGTATCGATTCAGGCCCAGGCGCCGCGGCAGACCGAGTCCGACGCCTATACGCGGTACGAGCTGCTCGCTCCCGGGTCGGCCAAGTTCCGGATCATCTACGAGGTCACGGCGAGCACGCCGGGGGCGACCTACTACTTCAATCCCATTCGCAAGGGGAGCGTGGCGAGCGACGAGAGCGTCCGCGATCGCGCCACCGGCCGGCCGCTCGAGTTCGACGTCGTCGGCGTAGATGTCGCGCGCAGCGGCGGCGTGCGCAGCAGCGACACGTCGCAGAAGTACATCCGCGTGAAGCTGACCCGCCCCGTTCCCTCCGATGGCGGCGAGGCGCGGCTCCTCATCGACAAGACCTACGAAGACGCGGCGAGCTATTTCGCCCGCGGCGACACGATCGTATTCACCCGTCCGCTCGGCATCAAACGCAACGCGGTCGTGCTGCCGCCGGGGTACGAGCTGGTGTCGTGCAACTTTCCAAGTCAGGTATTACAGGAGCCTGATGGGCGAATCGGCATCAGCTTCTGGAACGACACGCCGGCCGAGGCGCAGCTGACGCTGCGCGCGCGGCCGGCGGCCGGGCTCGGCGCGGCGCGGTCGAGCGTCGCGGCGCGGCTCGGCGAACGGGCCCACCAGAATCGCGAGATCGTCTACTACCTCCAACAGCCGGAGACGCACGCGTTCGATCTCTACCACGACTACACCGAGTCGCGGCCGGGGACGAGCACGTACGTCAACGAGGTTCGCGCCGGCAGCACCGTCTCCGCGCCGCGGGCCCGCAACCTCGACACGGGAGACGAGCTCAAATACGAGATCGTGAAAGGCGAGGCGATCGCTCGCGGCGATTACGGCATCAAAGACGTCACGCCGCAGAGCGAGATCGTCGTCTTCCATTTCCCGCCCGTCGCCGCCGGCCAGTCCGTCCGGCTGCGGATGTACGAGACGTACACCGACAGCGCGCGCTATCGCCTCGACGGCGACGAGCTGGTGTGGGATCGGAGCTTCGGCCGCCCGGCCAACGCCGTCGTGCTGCCGGCCGGATGGATCCTCGCCAACAGCGCGATTCCGGCCACGGTGTCGACGACGGCGGACGGACGCGTGCGACTCGACTTCATCAACCCGCGTCCGGACGAGATCGCCGTGCTGATCACCGCGCGCCGCCGGACCGTGCGCTGAGAATCGCCGCTCGCCGCACAGTCATCATCGGCGGAGCGCGCGCTCCGACCGAACGTCGGCACACCGCCTGCACTCGTCCATAGCCACCTTTGGAGGAGTGCGGCAGATGGATCAGAACGACTTTTCCCCGAACGGTGCCGATCAGGCATCAACGGGATCGACTGCACCAACGGGATCGACGATCGGGTCGATCGGCGCCGGCACCGCGGATCAGGGAGCCGCCGATCGCGCGCGCAGCATCGCCGGTTCGGCACAGGAGAAGCTGGCCGATGTGGGATCGACCGTGCGCGAGCGAGCCGGTCACATGAAGGACTCGCTCGCCGACGCGCTCGACGCCGGCGCCGAGAAGCTGCGGCAACGGGCCGCGGCCAGCGCGATGACGAGCCCCGACGCGCTCGCCGGCGCGACGACCTCCGGCAGCACGGCGATCGCGACAGACGGCAAGATGTCGCAGGTGAACAATCGCGTCGCGGGCGGGATGTCGGCCACGGCCGACTGGCTGCGCGATGCCGACCTCGACGGACTGAAGACCGGAATCGAGCGCCAGGTGAAGGACCATCCCGGCCGTACGCTGCTCGTCGCAGTAGGCGTCGGCTATCTGCTCGGCAAGGCGCTGCGCAAGTAGACGCCGCGATGTCGACGGACGGGCAGGACGGTCGGCGCGGCATTGGCGCGCTGCTGCGTGATCTCGCCGACGGAAGCACGGCGTTGCTGCGCGAGGAAGTTCGACTGGCGCGCACGGAGATCGGACAGGCTGCGGCGGGCGCGGGGAAGGGAGTCGCGCTCGTCGCCGTAGGCGCCGTATTGGCCATGCTCGGCGGATTTGCTCTTCTCGTCGGAGCGGTTCTCCTCATCGGCGACCAATGGCTGCCGGCCGACCTCTACTGGGTCGCGGCGCTCATCGTGCTCGTCGTGGCCGGGGCACTCACTGCATGGTTCGCGAAACGCGGAATGTCGTTCCTGGCGCCGGCGCAACTCGCGCCGCGCGACACGATGACGACGCTCACCGAGGACAAAGAATGGTTGAAACGACGGCTGACGTCCGGCGCGACATCGAGCTGACGCGCGAGCGGCTCTCGAGCACGCTGGACGAGCTGGAGCAGAAGCTCAACGTGGCGCAGGTCGTCCGCGACCACCCGTGGCCGGCGCTCGCGCTCGCTGTGGGGGCAGGAGTGTTGTTGAGCGGATCCGGCGCCGACCTGAAGGCCGCCGCGGCGACGGTAGGCGCCACGAAAGGGGCGAGCAGCAAGCTCGCCGGCGCGCTGGACGACGTCGTGGCGTCGCTCCTCACGGGAGTCCACAGCGCGCTGAACGATCGCGTCACGTCGTGGGTCGACGAGCTCAAGGGCGCGATCGGGGCACCGATGTCGACGGGACGCGTCGAGTCGCCGATCGCCGATCGCGCCGACTGAGGCCGAGCAGCGATTGGAGAATGCGAAACGGCCGGCGGACGAGTGTGAGGTCGTCCGCCGGCGCGTTTTCGTCGTACGACGTGGTGTTCGTCCCGCTCAGCGCGCGCCCGCGAAGTCGTCGAGGCAGGCGGCGGGTCCGCCGTCGAGGCCGGTGCGGAAATTCTGCGTCCGCTGCTCCTTCGTGCCGTGACTCTGCCGGGCGAGACGCGCTTGGATCATCGCGTCGACGCGGCGATTGCCCGTCGGCTGCGGCGTCGGATCCCCGGCCAGCGACATGCCGTAGAACGCCTCTTCGATGTCGCCCTTCTCGAGCGAACCGTCTTTCCCAGACTGTTCGGTGAACGCTCCGGCCAAGCAGTCGGCCGTGGATTCGTTCTCGTACGAGCTCCGCGATTCATGCCCAAGCTGAATCGCCACGGCGTGACCCATCTCGTGCGCGATGATGCCGAGTCCCGCCATGTCGCCGTCGGTGCCGAGCGCGTTGGCGGCTGACTTCTCCATACCGGCGACGAAGATGTCGTCGAAGTAGATGGTGTTGTTGTTCGGACAGTACTCGGCGTTGTTCGAACCGATGAAGCCGCACGATGTGCGGGCGCCGCCCTCGTAGGCCGCAATGTGCGGCGCGACGAACCGTTCTCCGATCTGTTGAAACTGCTTCGTCCACATCGAGACGAGCGCGCCGTAGACCTCCTCCACTTTCTTGTTGGACGCGTCGAGATCGCGCTGGGTGATCTCGATCCGCGGCCCTTTGGCCGGCGGCGCGGCGCCTGGCTCGGCGGCAACTGCCGCGGCCGGCAAGCCGAGTGTAGCGGCTGCATATGCGAGCGCGGCGAGCCGCCCGCGAGTCGAACTGAAGTTGCGCATGAGTGATTTCCTCCTCGCATTAGTACCCGGAGAGGGCCCAGCGGTTGCGAGCGGCCTCGAGTGTTGAAGGGCGCGTTCGCGACGCGACTCCGGCCGATCGTCGAGCCCGGACGCCTCGATGAATCGAATTGCAGATTCTACGGAATCGACGGAGTGAACTGAGACGGGAGCCTGCGTGCGCTCCTACGGCTGCGCAGTTCGCCGGCGCGCCGTCAAACAATCCTCTCCGTAAAATCAGTATCGTCCGTTCGATGCGTAGCTCACCTTGTCATTGTGGCGGACGACCTCGGCGCGGCTAGTCGAACTCTCGACGCGGCGCCGCCTGGTCGAACCCCACGCGCCCGCGTTCGATCTGCGCCATCGCGTAGTTCTCGCCGCGGATCTGATGACCGGCCAGACGGCGTAGCATCGCGAGCTGGCCGGCGTGCCAGAGCGCGTCCGCGATCGGGCCCTGGAACAGCTTTTCCGCCGGTATGACGAGCGGATCGGCGCCGGCGAGGTAGGCGTCGAATGCCGCCACCTCGGCGAAAAAGCGTTCGACGTCGCGGCGCCATTCGCCGGGCGTCGAGTCGACCCAGGTCTTGTCGCCGCGCGCCATGCGGTGGCCCCACGCCATGAGATCGCCGAGATGGACGAGGATTTCACCGGGCGTGCGCGTCGTCGGACCAGCGCAAAACGCCGCGAATTCCGGCGGCGCGTCGCGCATCGTCTTCCCGGCGCGATAGGCGAGCGTGGCCAGCGTGTGCCGAAGAAACTGGCGGTCCGTCGGCTCCGGCGGGGACTGGCCGGTTGGGGTCATCGAAAATCCGTTCGCGGCGTTTGGTGAGAGTGGCCCAAGAGGGTGTACATTATCGCCCACCCGCCACCCTCCGCCATGCGCAAGGAACGTCTCGAGGCTTTCAGCGACGGTGTGATCGCGATCCTCATCACGATCATGGTATTGGAGCTCAGGCCGCCGCACGCCTCGACCTGGGCGTCGCTCGCGCCGACGTGGCCGTCGCTGCTCAGCTACGTGCTGAGCTTCGTGTACCTCGGCATCTACTGGAACAATCATCACCATCTGCTGCTCGCCACGCACCGGATCAACGGGGCGGTGCTCTGGGCGAACCTGCATCTGTTGTTCTGGCTCTCGCTGGTGCCGTTCGCCACGTCGTGGCTCGGCGACTCGCACGGCGCGGCGGTTCCGACCGCCGTCTACGGCATCATCCTCTTCTGCGCCGGCGTCGCGTTCACGATCCTGCTGCGCAGCCTCATCGCCGCCGACGGTCCCGGCTCGACGCTGAGCGCCGCGGTGGGGAGCAACAGGAAGGGCAACCTGTCGCTCCTCATCTACGCGGCGGCGATCCCGCTCGCGTTCGTCACACCGTACATATCCGACGTGCTGTTCGCGATCGTGGCGTTGATCTGGCTCGTTCCCGACCGGCGGATCGAAACGCAGTTGAGATGACGACGCCCAACGCCGGCTGCTCGACGCCCTAAGCGTAGCGGATCCACTTCGCCAATTCTCTAAAACTCGGCTTCTTGCCGTACATCAACATGCCGACGCGGTAGATGCGTGCCGCGAGCCAGACGGCGCCGATCGATCCGAGCAGGGCCAGCGCGAGCGACGCCGCGACCGACGCCGGCGACACCGCCGTCAGCCCCATGCGAATGGGCATGATGATCGGCGATGCCCACGGCAGCCAGGACAGCACGACGGCGAGCGTGCTGTTCGGATTGATCAGGACAGGGTTCAAGAAGATCCATCCGCTCATCAACAGCAGCATGACCGGCATGACCGCCTGCTGTGCTTCCTGCTCGCTGTTCACCATCGAACCGGCGGCGGCGAACAGCGTGGCGTAGAACACGAAGCCGAGGAGGAAATACGCGATCGCCACGCCGATCAGTCCGTAGCTGATACCGCCCAGCGTCGCCGCCACCGGCCCGGAGGCGGCCGCGGCGCTTGCCGCGTGCGCGCCGGCTCCCTTCAACACGAGCGGCGTGAAGAAGGTGGTGAGATATCCGCCGATCGCCAGCCACGCCACGATCTGCGTCAGCCCCACGCCCCCGACGCCGAGCACCTTTCCGGCGAGCAGCGATTCCGGCTTGATGCTCGAAATGACGATCTCGGCGACCCGCGTCGTTTTTTCCTCGAGCACGCCACGCATGACGTTCTGGCCGTGAAAGATGATCGCGAACAGCAGCATCACGCCGACAATCACGCCGGCCAACAGGCCGGTGAGGCCGGATCCCCCACGCCCCTTGTCGCTCAACCGCTCGCTCTGGAGGTCGAGCTTCGACTTTGCGAGCTCGTCGACCGTCGTCTTGCCGACGCCGGCCTGCTCCAGCCGCACGATCATCACCGCCTGGCGAACGACGGTCTCCAGCTTCTCCATGTCGCCCGGCGACGACGCGTTGCGGCCGGCGTATCGCGCGCGCTTGCCCGCGAGCGTGCTATCGTCGAGCACGAGATAGCCGGTCAGCGATTTGGGTCTCATCACGTCCTTGACGGCGATCGATTCCGCCGCGGGCAGCTGCGCCGCCGAGAGGGCGGAGACGAACGGACCGGACACCGTGTCGCTCGTCGAGCTGTCAGGGCGAAGCGCCGTGGCGACGCGGTCACCCACGCCGGCGCCCGTCGCGTCGAGGATGCGGATGTGCCGCAGATTCGACGACGTGCCGCCGCGGCTCGCCATGTACGCCGGAACCAGAATGGCGCCCGCCATCAGGACCGGCACGAGCAGCGTCGCGACGATGAAGGAGCGCGAGCGAACCCGCTCGAGATACTCGCGCTTGGCGACGATCAGAATCTTGTTAGCCATGGCCGGACATCCCCGTTTCGACGCCGGACATGCCGACGCGCTGGATGAAGATCTGGTGGAGCGACGGCTGCACGAGCTCGAACCGTTCGATCCGCGCGCCGGCGGCGATCAACCGGTGCAGCAGCGCCTGCGCGTCGGCCTGCGGCGCGAGCTCGAGCTCGAAGTAGTTGTTCGTGTCGTCGACCTTGTGCACGAGCTGCCGGTCGTTCAGCACCTCGCCTACGCCGTTCTGCGCGCCGCCGATCAACGCGAGCGCCACGTTTCGCGCGCCCGCCTGCTGCTTAACGCCGGCGACCGTCCCATCGAGCACCTTCTCGCCGCGCGCGATGATGCACACGGAGTCGCACATCTTCTCGGCGTTGTCCATCACGTGCGTGCTGAAGATCACCGTGCGGCCGCGGCGCTTGAGCTCCACCACGGCGTCCTTGAGCGCTTGCGCGTTGATCGGATCCAGGCCGCTGAACGGCTCGTCCAGGATCACGAGCTCGGGATCGTGGAGCAGCGTGGCGATGAACTGCACCTTCTGCTGCATGCCCCGCGAGAGCTCGTCCACCCGCGCCTCGCCCCAGTCGCGCTCGGGCGTGCACAGGCTGAAGCGCTCGAGCCATTCGTCGATGCGAAGACTCGCGTCGCGCGAGCTGATGCCCTTGAGCTCCGCGAGAAAGAGCAGCACGCGCCGCACCTGCATCTTCTTGTAGAGGCCGCGCTCTTCGGGCAGGTACCCGACCTGATCGAGCACGCCCGCCGTGCGGTTGGGCCGGCCGAGCACCGTGATGGTGCCGC